>NZ_JBSFGU010000005.1:0-361332 GCF_053596725.1 Kitasatospora sp. NPDC001660
TCTCACGCGGCCTCGCCGAGGCCATGGGCGGCAGCCTGGAGGTCGAGGACACCCCCGGGGGCGGCACCACCATGCTGCTCACCCTGCCCGCAGCCACCACTCGGGAGGAGCCCGGCACCGTTCGCCCGGAGCGGAGCGCGGGCCGGTGAGCAACATCCTCGTCGTCGACGACGAGCCGGCGCTGCTGCGCACCCTGCGCATCGGTCTCCAGGCCAGGCGCTACTCGGTGATCACCGCGGCCACTGGTCAGGAGGCACTGGACTGGGCCGGCCGACTGCCGCCCGACGCCGTCGTTCTGGACCTCGGCCTGCCGGACTTCGACGGGGTGGACGTGATCCACGGAATCCGCTCCACGCTGACCGTGCCGATCATCGTGTTGACCGGGCGGACCGGGATCGAGGAGAAGCTCCGGGCGTTCGACGCGGGCGCGGACGATTACGTGACCAAGCCGTTCCAGATGGGCGAGCTGCTGGCTCGGCTCCGGGCCGTTCTGCGTCGGCCCGCCGTACCGGCGCCCTCACGGGTGGTGCAGATCGGGCGGCACGTCGTTGACCTCGACGCCGGCGTGATCGCCGGTTCGGACGGTCCGGTCCGGCTGACGCCGACCGAGTGGAGGATCCTCGCCCTGATGGTGGCGAACCCGGGGCGGCTGGTGACCGGGACGCAGATCCTGACCAGTGTCTGGGGTCCGGAGGCGGCCAGTCGCAGCAACTACCTGAGGGTCTATTTCTCCAGCCTGCGCGGGAAGCTCGAACCCGATCCGGCCCGGCCGCGCCACCTGATCACCGAGCCGGGGATCGGCTACCGGTTCCAGCCGTGACCTGCGGCGCCAATACTGCGTCAAGACGACCGTCGGCGATGTCAAGGGCGCGTCAGGGCGGGCGGATGGACGTTCGGCCGCACCTAACGTGATCTGCGAGGAAGCGGTTCGCCGTCCCAGGCGTGGGGCCGGGCGGCGAACCGTTTGCCGAATCCCCGCCCCGGTTGGTTGAGCCGGGGAGCTTCGGCGGCCAGTGAAACAGAGGATGAGGGGGCGCGCGGCGCTGCCAACGGGCGGTACGGCTGTCGTGGGAAATCTGGCGCGTCGGAGACGGCGCGACGGGCGGCAGCTGCACCACTCCCCGAGTCGCGCGCCTCTCGGCACATTCCAGTACCACGGCGACTTCGCCGACTGCGAGGACCTGATCGACAAGCCGGAGTCGTACGTGCCCGGGTACAACGAGAGGCCGAGCCGTACGGCTGGACCTACGAAGGCGCCTCACTCAAGGCAGTCCGACCAATACCCCTCACCGAACTTCTACGGAGCAATGGACTCCCGCCATGACGGGCGCGGCAGACATGCGGTGCACTCACTGCGGCACGATCGGCCTTGAACAGGGCTTCATGCACACCAATGGGACCGGCCACGGGAGCGTCCCCCTGTGGATATCCGGCCTGAAGGCAGGCCGCTTCCTGCGTGAGCTCCGGAACGGGCAGCGCAGATCGGGATCGGTCATCTCGTACCGGTGCCCGGCCTGCTCGCATGTGGAGCAGTTCGTCGAACTCGACGCCGCAGACTAGGGGTTGTGCAGACCAAGGTCATGCGGTGATCTCGATCCATGGTTGGGGGAGGCGACCCTCCCGACTCCCGGACGCTGTGGGGCCAGGGCGGAGGAAGAGCATCATTGCCGTTTAGATCCCTGCCAGGAACCGGGAGTCGACCGGTGGTGCCGTGAGGCGAGCCCGTCAGTTTGCCGTCAAAGGCACATTCCGGGCCTCGCGGGGCTGGTTCCATCAAGGTCATGGACTACACCTGGTTGGCCGACCGGCTCGACGGCCGGCCGAGGGTGGTCGTGTCGACGACCAGCACCGGCACGGAGTTCCGGCGCGAATTGTGGGTCGCGTACCTGTACGGCTACCGGCCGGTGGAGCACCGGTCGGCGGTCGGGTCCGGTTCCTGGACCGTGCTGGTCCGGGACGCGGCCCCGACCGCCCGACGCCGGGCAGAATTCATGCGGAACCCCGACCTGGGACCAGAAGCGGCCTCCCCGGTCGAGTGGGCGGACGGCCGGGCCGCGGGTCGGCTGGCGCCGCCGTGGGCGCCACCAGGATGGCCGGCTTGGGCTGGGCCGGTCCCACCACCGGACGACCTGCTCCCCCAAATACCTCCTCGTGACCGAAGGGCCGGGCGCCGTACGCTCTGGCTCGCCAGTGGTGTGATCACGGCCTGGATGACCAATGCCGTGAGGTGGGCCTGGTCAGGCACGCCCGGAACGGCCGAGCTGGTGGTGTCCGGATCCCTGGGCACCCTCGTGCTCCTGGGCGGTGCGGTCGTGGCGCTGCGGTCGCGCCGACCTCGCTGGGGCAGAGAAGAGGAGCAATCGGGGCCGTAAGGGCATTCCTTCGTCAGGTCAGCCCGAAGCACTGCCGGGCACCTGATGGGAGAGTACGCCGAGAGCCCGCGGCCCATGACGGTGCCCCGGCCGACGGGCTGGTTCGGCAGCCCACCGGATCAGAGCGTCTGGGCGTCCTCGGTCGCTCGTCCGTCTGCCGCTGCGGCCGTGCGCTTCGCCTGCACCCGGAGAACATGGAGCTGCGGAGGCGTTCGGCCGGTGAGGCGGTGAGTTCGGCGGTGACGGGGAAGCTGCGGGTGTACCTGGGGGCGGCGCCGGGGGTCGGGAAGACCTACGCCATGCTGGCCGAGGGCCGCCGGCTTCGTCGCGGCGGGCTGGACGTGGTGGTCGGTCTCGTCGAGACCTACGGCCGCCGGGGGACGGAGGAGCAGCTGGCCGGCCTGCCGGTAGTCCCGCGCCGCGTCGTGTCGTACCGGGGGATCGAGCTGACCGAGCTCGACCTCGACGCCCTGCTGGCCCGCCGGCCCGCGCTCGCGCTGGTGGACGAGCTGGCGCACACGAACGTCGCGGGCAGTCGCAACCCCAAGCGCTGGCAGGACGTGCAGGATTTGCTGGATGCCGGGATCGACGTGGCGACGACGCTGAACATCCAGCACCTGGAGAGCCTGAACGACGTGGTCGAGCAGATCACCGGCATCGTCCAGCGAGAGAAGATCCCGGACGAGGTCGTCCGGGCCGCCGACCGGATCGAGTTGGTGGACCTCAGTCCCGAGGCGCTGCGCACCCGGATGGCCCAGGGCGACGTCTACGCGGCCGACCAGGTCGACGTGGCGCTGGACAACTACTTCCGGGCCGGGAACCTCGGCGCCCTGCGGGAACTGGCCCTGCTCTGGCTGGCCGACCGGGTGGAGGAGGAGCTGGCCGACTACCGGGCCCGGCACGGCATCCGGGCGCCGTGGGAGACGAAGGAGCGGATCATGGTCGCGCTGAACGGTGCGCCGCAGGGCGAGCACCTGATCCGGCGGGGCGCGCGGACGGCGACCCGGGTCCACGGCGAGCTGATCGGCGTGCACGTCCGCGCGGACGACGGGACACTTCAGCGAGAACCGCCCGCCCTGGCGGGCCAACGGGCGCTGCTGCGCGAGCTGCACGGTACCTATGTCGAGATCACCGGCGACGACGTGGCGGGGGCCCTGGTCGAGTTCGCCCGGACGGAGAGTGCGACGCAGATCCTGCTCGGGCCGACCGGCCGCTCCCGGCTGCGGGAGCTGGTCAGCGGTTCGGTGATCAACCGGGTGATCAGGCTGGCCGGCCCGATCGACGTCCGGGTGCTACCGCCGCCCGGGCCGGATCTGCTGGCGCTGCCGCGCGGCCCGCGACCGCGTCGGCCTGCCTTCGTCACCGCGCGGCGGCGCCGGTCCGGTTGGCTGCTCGGACCGCTGGGCGCGGTGGTGGTGGCGAGTGCGCTGTCGCCGCTTCGCGGATCGCTCGGGCTGTCCGGTGCGCTGCTCTGCCTGCTGCTGGTGGTGGCCGGGGTCGCCCGTCTCGGAGGGCTCGCACCGGCCGCAGCCACCACCGTGGCCTCGGCGCTGGCGGCGGACTGGTTCTTCACGACGCCCTGGCACAGCCTGATGATCGAACGGGCGGCGGATGTCGCCGTCCTGGCCGTGTTCCTGGCGGTCGCCGGGATCATCAGCCACCTCATCGACGGGCTCGCCCGCCGCTCCCAGCAGGCGGTCCGGGCCCGGGCGGAGGCGCAGGCGCTCGCTCGGCTGGCCGGGGAGTCGGTGCAGGACGGGGAACGTTCGCTGCCCGAGCTGCTGGAGGGGCTGCGACTGGCGTTCGGCCTGTTCGCGGCCGGCATCCTGGTGCGCGACGGCCAGGGATGGCGGCCGGACACGACCGCGGGCGGGCCGGTCCCGGGCCGTCCGGAGGACGCGGCGTTCGCGGCTGAGCTGGACACCGGCGCCGTCCTCGTGCTGGCCGGCCCGACGCTGAGCGAGGAGAACACCCGGCTGCTCGGCCCCTTCGTGACCCAGTTGCGCCTTGTCCGGGAGCTGCAACGGGTGACCGCGCAAGCGGCGTCGGCGCAGGAGCTCGCCCGCACCGACGCCCTGCACACCACCCTGCTGGAGGCCGTGGCCCATGATCTGCGCGAGCCGCTGGCGGGGATCAAGGCGTCGGCGTCGAGCCTGTGCTCCGACGATGTCGACTGGCCGGTGGAGGACGTCCGCCGTTTCTCGGCGATCATCGATGCCGAGGCGGACCGGTTGAACCGCATGGTCGCCAACCTGCTCGACCTGAGTCGCCTGCAGGCCGGTCGCGTGCCGGTGACCCACTGGCCGACCGACGTGGCGGACGTCCTGGTCGCCGCAGTCGGCAGCCTTCCGCACGCAGGCGCCCCGGTGGTCCTCGACCTCCCCGAGGGGCTGCCGCCGGTGGAGGCCGACGCCGGCCTGCTGGAACGGGCGCTGGCGAACGTCCTCGCCAACGCGCAGACGTGGTCACCGCCCGGCGCCCCGGTCCGGGTGGACGCGGGCGCCGTGGCGGACCGGGTGGACGTGCGGGTGGTCGACCACGGCCCCGGCATCGGCGACCGGGAACGCGAGCACCTCTTCGAGCCGTTCCACCGCAGCCGTCACGGGGCCGGCGGGCGGGTCGCCGGCGTCGGACTCGGACTGACCGTCGCCAAGGGCTTCACGGAGGCGATGGGCGGCGAGCTGACCGTCGAGAACACCCCCGGCGGCGGCACGACCTTCGTGTTCGGCCTCCGCCGCGCCGCGGCGGCGAGCCCCGGTTAGGCAGCTCGGCGCGCACCTGGGGCGAGGGGGATCGGCGCCCTCAATGGGCGAGGGCGGGGCCGGTCCAGTACACGACCTCGTCGCGGACCGGGCGGAAGCCCGCGGCCACGGCCAGGGCCCGGCTCGCCAGGTTCACCCGGGAGGCGGCCCAGGTCGGGGTCAGGCCCGCGTCGCGCGCGGCGCCGGCGGCGGCCGTCACGCAGGCGAGGGCGAGGTCCAGCCGGCGGAACGCCGGGTCGGTGGCGACGGCGATGTCCAGGTGCCGGCGGCCGACGAGGTACCCGCAGGCCACCGCCGCCAGGCAGGGGCCCAAGAACGCGCCCCAGGCGAAGCCGCCCGCGGCCAGGCCCGTGTGCCCGCCCCAGGTCCTGGCCAGCCAGTGCGGCAGGCCGGGTGTCGGCGGCCCCGGCGGCGTGGAGCGGGCGGCGAACCGCTCGAACCGCGGTGCGTCCGGAGGGGTCAACGGCCTTACCCATTGGGCGACATGAGGAGAGACGGGTCGGGGTGCCGTCTGCTGGACGTAGACCGTGCGGATCCAGGGAGTGACATGGGTGAAGGTGCGCCCGAGCAGCGGGAGAAAGCGGTCCGGCGCCGTGAACTGGCCGCGTCCGAGCGGGGCCAGGGCCGCCGGTTCGAGGTGTCGCGGGTCGCCGCGGAGCAAACGCTCGGGCCCGCTGTGCACCAGGAACACTCGGGCGGAGTCGGGCCGGTCGGCCCACCAGCCACCGTGGCCGGTGCGCTCGACGTGGGCGGCGATCGCCTCGGTGCCGGGCTCCTCGAACGGCAGCAGACTGAGAAAGGGCAGGAGGGCGGTGGTAGCGGTAGCGGCGGACACGGCACCAGTGGCTCACCGAACACCGCTCCAGTGCGCCGGATTGACGGAAGCCTGGCGCCGACCGGCCCGGCTCTGACGAATCCCTGATGTCCGGTCCGGCCGTCGGCATTCGGGTGCCTGGCGCGGCACGCCGTCAAGATTGCGTTCGGATCATGGCCGCGAGCATCAGGATCGCGTCAAGATCACGCCTTCCCCTCCCGTTTGGGTTATGAGCCAGGAGACCCGCACCGCCGGCGCCTGCCGGCCGAACCGGCACGAGTGGCCCGAGGAGCACCCGTCCGTGCAGATGTACTCCGCCCGGCCCGGCGGCCGCGCGTACTACCCGGTGCTCCGGCGGCTGTCACTCGGAACGTCCGTCGCCGCCGTGCTGGTCGCGGGGGCAGTTCTCGCAGCCGCCCTCGCCCTGGCCGCCGGGGTGCGCGCCGGGTGGTCCGCCGTGGGCGCGTATGCCGCGCTCTGCGCCCTGATGGGGATCGTCTCTCGACCGCAGGCCGCGCCGCTCACGGCCTTCTCGGCCTGGCTGTTCTTCGACGGCTTCACCGAACACCGCTACGCCGAACTCGGCTGGTCGGGCGCCGAGGCCAGTCATCTCGCCCTGTTCGCCGCCGCGGCGCTGGCTACCTCCCTGCCTGCCGCGTGGCCGCGACGACGAGTGCGGTTGACGACTCTGAAGATCTGACGAATCGTCCAGTGAGCATCAAAGTTCCGTAAGGGGGGCAGGGCGGACTTGCCCCGGACGTCCGGGCCGACTTTGATGGAGGGCATGAACCGCTCGACACGCCACCACGACCGCCCGCCGCATACGCGGCCGCAGGTCGTTGCTGTCGCGGTCCTCAACACGGTCCGGTAGCGCGGGACTTCCGCCCGCACCTCCAGGGCCCGGGCGAACTGCGCCCGTCACGGCCGGAGTTCGCTCCTCTCGCGTCACCTGCCCCAGCGCATCGCTGCGCAGCCGTCCATGGACGGATCAGGGCCGGTGAGCCTCTCATCGCAGCACACTTTCCGCACGGACGGCACCTGCCGGGCGCGGCCTCGCGCCCGGCGGCACCCCGTCCGTGCCCTGTCACCCTTGGATGGGTCATGTCCGACGCTGTTCTGTCCGCCCGCACCGCCCTCGTCACCGGCGCCTCCTCCGGCATCGGCTGGGAGACCGCCCGTCTCCTCGCCGGGTATGGTGCCACCGTCCTCGTGCATGCCCGGACGGCCGCCGAGGCCGGGGACGCCGTCGAGCGGCTGGTCGCGGCTGGCGTGCGGAGGGACCAACTCGTCGAGCTGGCCGCCGACTTCACCCACCTCGCCGAGATTGCCGTGCTGGCCGGCACGGTCGTCAAGCACTACCCGTCGCTGGACCTGCTGGTCAACAACGCCGCCGTCATGGCACCCGAGCGCTGCACCCTTACCGACGACGGCAACGAGATCTCGCTGCAGGTCAACTTCCTCGCCGCGCACCTGCTGGCCAAGCTGCTGCGCGCCCCGCTCGCGGCGGCCGGCGACGCCCGGATCGTCAACGTCTCCTCCTCGCTGCACCGCACCGCCTCGATGAACTGGTCGGACCCGCACCGGGTGAAGAAGTACTCGCGGGTCGCCGCCTATGCGCAGTCGCAGCTCGCGCTCACCATGGACACCCGCGACATGGCCCCGGCCGGATCGGGCATCACCGCCGTCAGCCTCAACCCGGGCCAGTGCGACACCGCGCTGCTCCCGCTCTACGGGCGGGTCGGCGCTCCGGCCGCCGAGGGCGCGGCGGCCGTGGTCAAGCTCTGCCTGCCGGACACGGCGTTGATCAACGGTGAGTACTACGAGGGCGGCGACCTCGCCCCGACCGCCGCGATCGCGCAGGAGGAGCGATCGCAGCGTCGCCTCGCCAAGCTCGCCGACCAGCTGGTCGCCCAGGCCTGACCCGTACCTGACCGTACCGAGGAGAACGCACACGATGTCCAAGCGCGCCCGCAAGAAGAAGGCCCGCCGGAAGAAGAAGGCGAATCACGGCCGCAAGGCCGGGCAGAGCTGACCCCGTGATCTCACCCGGTGCCGCGTGCCACCGGCACCGGGTGATCCCCACCGGCCCCTGGTGGCCTCGTCCGGACTGTGGCGGACGACGGACTCCAGGGGCCGCCAATGCTTCGTCAAGATGGCCGTCGTCCGCGTCAAGGACGCGTCAGTGCAGGCGGACGGGTGTTCGGTCGCACCTAGTGTGAGCTGCGAGGAAACGGTTCACTGCCCGGGCGTGGGGCCTGGCGGCGGACCGTCTGCCGAACTCCGATCCCCGGCGGGCTCCGCCGGGGACGGTTCGGCGGCCAGTGTGAAAAACAGGGGGAGGGCGCGCGGCGATGCCAACGGGAACGTCGAGCGGTACGGCAGTCGTGGAGAACACGGTCGCGTCGGAGACGGCTCGACCGGAGACGGCCGTGCCACTCCCCACGCCGCGTGCCCCCCATCACCGGCTCGGCCGCTCCTGGCGCAGCCGGGCCTGGTGGAACACCCCGCGCCTGGTGCGCGGGCTGACCGGACTCAGCCTGGTGGCGCTGCTCGCCGCCGGCACGGCGACCGCCACCGTCCTGGGCGGCGCCCGCGACGGCACGGACGTGATCGGCCACCAGGCCGCCCCGCAGGTCGTGCGCTCGGCTGACCTGTACTTCGCGCTCAACGACATGGATGCCCAGGCGGCGAACCTGTTGTTGTTCGGCGCCGATCCGGACTACACGGTGCTGCGCAAGGAGACCCTCGACACCTATGAGCAGCGCCGCACCCAGGCCGACACCGACCTCCAGCGTGTCACGGAGGCAGTGGCCGGCGACGCGGCCGGGCAGCGGGCCGTGCAGACCGTCATCGGCGAACTCGGCCGCTACGAGGCTCTGGTTGCTCGCGCCCAGCTGCTGGAGGAGCAGGCCCACGCCCCAGCCGGCCGCCCGTCCGCAGACGCCCTCGCGGCCTACCGGCAGGCGACCGACCTGCTGCGCCAGCAGTTGCTGCCGGCCGTCGACGAGGTGACCAAGGCGAATGCGGCCGTCGTGGAACGCAGCTACGCGGACCAGCGCGGAGCCCTGGCCGGCGGCTGGTGGTGGATCCTGCTCTCCGGCCTGGTCGCCCTGGTCGCGCTCGGGCTGCTGCAGCGGCTGCTCGCGATGCGTTTCCGGCGGCTGGTGAACGTTCCGCTGGCCATCACCACGCTGCTCACCGTCGTGGGCTTGGTCACCGCGTTGTCGCTGGCTTCGCGCGCGGACGACCAGTTGGTGGTCGCGAAGAGCAACTCCTTCGACTCGGTGATCGCCCTCAGCCGGGCGCGTGCGGTGGCGTACGACCTCAACGCCGACGAGAGCCGTTACCTGACCGACCCGTCCCGGGCGGCGGCCTACGAGCAGAGCTTCCTCGACAAGACCCAGTCCTTCGCCAGGGTCGACGGCGCCACCCTCGCCACGTACAGCGCCAACCTTGCCGCGCTGGCCGACCAGCACCGGGCCGACCACGGCCGGGTCGGGTTCGGCGGGTTTCTCGGCGACGAACTGCGCAACATCACCTTCCCCGGCGAGCAGGACGCGGCGGAACGGGTGCTGGCCGCCTTCCAGCAGTACCAGCGCGACGACCGGAAGATCCGAGAGCTGAACGCCGAGGGCAAGCTCAAGGAGGCCGTCACCTACAACACCGGTCTCACCCCCGGCCAGTCGAACGCCGACTTCGGCGTCCTCAGCGCCGCCCTCGACGACAACCAGGCGATCAACCAGCGGGCCTTCGAGGCCGCCGTCGCCACCACCGACGACGATCTCGACACCACCACCGCCGGCCTCGGCGTGGCGGCCCTGGCGGTGGCACTCGCCCTGACCGCGCTGGGAACGCGGCCGCGCCTGCGCGAGTTCGCCTGACCGCGGAGGCCGGGCTCGGGCGCAGGACGCTCAGCTGCGGCGTCGCACCGGGACGAACGCGGTGAGGGCTGCACACACGGTCGAGCCGAACAGCATGCCGACCCACGGCACTCCGCCGCCGGTGCGGTGCGTCACCAGCGTGCAGACGAAGTAGCCGATTCCACCGCCGACGAAGAAGAAGACGAAGGCGCGAAGCGCGCGCTGCCACCTGCGGCGGGCTGTTCCTGAGATCACGGTAGGGATTATGCACACGAGGCGGCGGAGGCGGACGCGGCCTCCGGCACGAATCCCACCCGGTCTCGTACGACGGGAGTCTGCCGGTCGGCGCTCAGGTGCCTGTGCAGTACGTCGAGTCCGAGGACACCTACCGGATCGGCGTCGCCTACACCGGTGGCCGGGCCCTCGGCATCTCCGCCGGGCTGTTCGCCGTGGTCGCCGGCCCGGTCGGCGTCGCGCAGGCCGTCGAGTTGGCCGCGCCCCGGCGGGCTGCGCTGACGCGAACGCAGCCTGCTGCGAGCGCTGTGGCGGGAGGCCGTGGGCCTGTTCAAGGGCCTTGCCGCTCTGGCGGTGGCCTCCGGTCTGATCAGCCTGGTGGCCTATCTGGTGACCGGTTGATCTGGAACCGGTGCTTGGGAGGGAGCGGACGGCGGCATCGCGCCCAGTGCGCCGGTGTCGCCCGGGCAGGGGCAGGACGTGAGCCGGTAGGTGGGGTACGGCCGCCCGGGGCGCAGCCGGTAGGTTGGCGGGTCGTCGGCGGTGGTTTCCGGAGGGCGGTGGGTGATGGTCACGCGAGCGGTGGTGGACTGCGCGCTGTACGAGGACGGGCGGCGGCTGCCCGGGGAGGTCGAGCTTTCGGACGTGCTGGAGCGGATCGGCGAGAAGGACGGCCGGTTCGTGTGGATCGGCCTGTTCGAGCCGTCGGCGGAGCAGTTCTCCGAGATCGCGGCGGCGTTCGAGTTGCACCCGCTCGCGGTGGAGGACGCGGTGCGGGCGCATCAGCGGCCGAAGCTGGAGCGGTACGGGGACACCCTGTTCCTGGTGCTGAAGACGATCACCTACGTCGAGCACGAGAAGGTGACGGCGACCAGTGAGATCGTGGACACCGGGGAGATCATGGTGTTCGTGGGGCCGGGGTTCGCGATCGTGGTGCGGCACGGGAGCGCTCGGGCGCTGACGGGGGTGCGGCGGGACCTGGAGGCCGCACCGGAGCTCCTGGCGCTGGGGCCGGCGGCCGTTCTGCACGCGGTGGCGGACCACGTGGTGGACGGGTACCTGGAGGCGGCGGACTCCTTCGAGCGGGACGTGGAGGAGCTGGAGGCCGCGGTGTTCTCGCAGGAGCGGACCGACGACTCGGCGCGGATCTACCAGCTCAAGCGCGAGCTGCTGGAGTTCAAGCGGGCGGTCGCGCCGCTGACGCTCCCGCTGCAACGGCTGTCGGACGGCTCGCTGCCGGAGGTGCCGGCCGCGATAGCCGCCTACCTCCGGGACGCCGCGGACCACCACGCGCAGGCGAAGGAGCGGATCCTGGCCTTCGACGAGCTGGTCTCCAGCATCCTGGACGCCAGCATCGCGCGGTTGTCGATGCAGCAGAACACCGACATGCGCCGGATCAGTGCCTGGGCGGCTCTGGCGGCCGTGCCGACCATGACAGCGGGTGTGTACGGCATGAACTTCGACTACATGCCGGAGCTGCACTGGACGTTCGGCTATCCGGCGGTGCTGGTGCTCACCGCGACGGTCTGCGTGTTCATCTTCCGGGCGTTCCGCCGCAACGACTGGCTGTGACCAGGACCGGCCGGGTCGAAACGTGACCGTCTGCGGCCGGTGCGCCTACACCTCGATGTGCGAGCCCATGATGACGGTGCGCTCGCGGGGGAGGCCGAAGTACTCGGCGGCGTCGGCGGTGATGTAGGAGGTGGCGATGAACAGGTGCTTGCGCCAGGGCGCCATCGTCGGTTCCTTCCCGCGCCTCAGTTCGATCTTCGACAGGAAGTACGACGTCTGGTCCAGCTGCAGCCCGCCCTCGGCTTCGGCCGGATCGAGCATCGCCAGCGTGGCGGGCACGTCCGGCGTCTCCATGTAGCCGAACCGGGCGGTGACGTGGACGATCCCGTCCTCGGCGTAGCCGAGGTCGTCGACGGTGATCCGCTGATCGGCCGGGACGCGCGGCACGGTCTCGGTCTCGATGGACAGGATCACGACGTGGTCGTGCCGTACGTGGTTGTGTTCGACGTTGGCCCGCAGGGCCAGCGGCGCGGTTTGCTTGCCCCGGTTGAGGAAGACGGCTGTGCCCGGGACCTGCAGTGTCGGCACCTTGCCGCTGCGCAGGTCCTCGATGAAAGCACGCAGCGGGCCTTCGTGCCGTGCCCGCTCGGCGGTGACGATCGCGCGGCCGCGCTGCCAGGTCGTCATGACGGTGAAGGCGGTGATGCCGATCAGCAGGGGGAGCCATGCGCCGTGGAGGAGCTTGGTGGCGTTGGCGGCGACGAACAGCAGGTCGATGGTGAGCAGCAGTGTCGCGCCGGTTGCGACGAGCCACATCGGTGTGCCCCAACGTGCCCGTGCGACGTAGAAGAACAGCAGGGTGGTGATGGTGATGGTGCCGGTGACCGCCATGCCGAAGGCGAAGGCGAGAGCCGCGGAGCTGCGGAAGGCGAAGACCAGGGTGAGGACCGAGGCCATCAGCAGCCAGTTGATCCAGGGAACGTAGATCTGGCCCATGGTCGACTCGGAGGTGTACGCGATCCGCAGCCTCGGCAGGTAGCCGAGCTGGGCGGCCTGGGAGGCGACCGAGTAGGCGCCGGTGATCACCGCCTGCGAGGCGATCACGGTCGCGGCGGTGGCCAGCACGACCATCGGCAACCGTGCCCAGCCCGGCGCGAGCAGGAAGAACGGCCCGCTGATGGTGTGCGGGGCCCCGAGGATCAGCGCGCCCTGGCCGAGGTAGCTCAGCACGCAGGCCGGGAACACCAGGAACAGCCAGCCCCGGGTGATCGGGCGGCGGCCAGCCACGCAGCGAGGTTCTCCGACGTCGGCGCGACCGGCAGGACGTCGTTCAGCACCTGGTGGTCGAGCGTGCCGTCGATCATCTTCTTCACCGGGGCGAGGTCGCTGAAGTCGGTGACGAAGCCCGGCTCCACCAACCGGTCGGCGGTGAGCATGAAAGCTACCTCGTAGGAGTGGCCGTGCATCCGGGCGCACTGATGCCCCTCCGGCAGCCCGGGCAGGAAGTGGGCCGCTTCGAACCGGAACGCTTTTCTGATTTGGTGCCGGCCGGACACGACGGCGCCGTTCATCGGACAGCCCCCGAGGACGTGGTGGCGTACACGGTCGGGTCGTCGACGCCGGCCAGCTCGAACGCCTCGATCCGCTCGGTGCACGTCCCACACGTCCCGCAGTGCAGCGCGCCGCCGCGGTAGCACGACCAGGTGTCCGCGAACGGCACCCCGACCTGCTCGCCGACCCTGACGATTTCGGCCTTCGACTGATCGATGAACGGCGCCAGCAACCGGAAGTCCTCTGCGACGAACCCCTCGTTGCCGACCCGGGCCAACACGGCGAACAGGTCGAAGAACTCGGCTCGGCAGTCCGGGTAGACGGCGTGGTCGCCGGCGTGGGCGCCGAACGCCACCGCGTCCGCCCCGGCGGCGACCGCTGCGGCCACGGCGATCGAGAGCATGACCGCGTTCCGGTTCGGCACCACCGTGCTGCGCATGCTCTCGGCGGTGTAGTGGCCGTCCGGCACCTCGAATGCCGAGTCCGTCAGCGCCGAGCCCGACAGCAGGCGGCCGAGCCCGCTCAGGTCCACCAGCTCGTGACGGGCCCCGAGACGGTCGGCGATTAGCACCGCGAAGTCGAGCTCCTTCCGGTGCCGCTGCCCGTAGTCGAAGGAGAGCAGCGTGAGCCTGCTGCCGCTGCTGGCAAGCCAGTAGGCGACGGTGGAGCTGTCCAGCCCACCAGAGGCGATCATCACCGCGTGGCGCGGGGGCGCGTGTTCAGTCATCTCCATACATCTTTCTCGTAGTCCTCCAGCACGGAGGGCGGAGTGAGTTCGGGCGGCATGGCCAGGGGGTCAGCCGAATTTCTCGAACGGCTGACAGATCTGACCTGGCGCGAAGATGCTTACGGGCGTGGTTACTTGGCTACACGGTCGTTCGGGCGAACGAGGTGTCGGGGGCGCTCGGGGCGAGGACCACCGGTGGGTTCCTCGGGCCTGTCCAACTGGTGGTCGACGAGCAGGCCCAACAACATCAGGCCCAGGAGGTTCCCGGCCAGCCAGCCCGCTTCGAGAGCGGCTTCCAAGCGGTTGGAGGCCCGCGCTCGCCGATGCTGCGAACCATTGCCCGAATACAGGCCGCTGATCTCCTCGCAAGCTTCGCGCCGTGCGACGGCGGTGCCACTGAGAGAGGGCGAGTTCATGGCCAGTCTCCGCAGATGCGCAGGTGAGTTCCGCTCATCCGGTAGAGCCGGGTGAGCGGATGGAAGCTCAGAATGCCTTTCAGAAAGGGGACATGATCAGGTCTGAGCTGGACGTCTCGGGACGTCCTCTGTATCGTCCTGAGGCCTCAGTACGTCCCAAGACGTCCCACTCGGGAGCGCAATGGCGAACGAACGTCTCCGATCGGCTCTCGTCATCCGAGGCGTTACGGAGAAGGAGCTGGCGGCGCACTGCGGCGTGGACGCCAAGACGGTGGAGCGCTGGATCCTCAAGAACCGTGAACCGTACCGGCGTCATCGGCAGGCGGCAGCGGCCAAGCTGCAGATCGACGAGGACTACCTCTGGCCGGGCGCGAAGTCCGAGACGCAACGCCTTGACGAGGCCGACGCCGAGATCGTCCACCTCTACCCGCACCGCTCCTCCGTGCCGCCGGAGCTGTGGCTCCAGTTCGCCGAGCGTGCCACAGCCGAGATCGGTGTCCTTGTCCATGCCGGCGTCCATCTTGCGGAGAACCCGCGGTGGCACCGCACGCTCGTCGAACGGGCGCGAGCGGGGGTTCGCGTTCGTCTGTTGCTGGGCGACCCGGACAGTACCGAGATCGCCCGCCGAGGCGAGGAAGAGGAGATCGGCGAGGGCGTCGCGTACAAGGTGCGCCAGGTCATGAAGCTCTACCGCCCGCTCTACGGTACGCCCGGCATCGAGTTCCGGTCCCATCGCTCTACGCTGCACAACTCCCTGTACAGGTTCGACGACGAGATGCTCGTCAACACCCAGATCTATGGCGTGAGCGCCCCGTTGACCCCGGTGCTCCACCTGAGGCGCGTCGCCGGCGCCCAGCTCGCCTTGACCTACCAGCGCAGCTTCGAAAAGGTCTGGGCGAGTGCTGTTCCCCTACCGAGGCAGGCATCGTGAGCCGTACCGACTACTTCGACGACCCGAGTGCCCCGAAGGCCCAGCGCATCGTCCCCGCCGTCACCGCCTTCGTGGTGAACGATCGCGGCGAGCTGCTTCTTGAAAGGCGCTCCGACAACGGCCGGTGGGGGATGCCGGGCGGAGTCCTGGAGATCGGTGAGAACCTCCCGAGTGCCGTCGTTCGCGAGGTACTTGAGGAGACGGGCATCGAGGTCGAGGTCACCGGCCTCGTCGGCACCTACAGCGACCCTGGGCACGTGATCGAGTTCTCGGACGGGGAGGTCCGTCAGGAGTTCTCGCTGTGCTTCCGGGCGAGGCGGGTTGGCGGCGAACTGAGCGCCAGCTCCGAGTCCTTCGAGGTTCGGTGGGTACCGAGTGAGGAGTTGGAGGCGCTGGACATCGCCCCGACGACCAGGCTTCGCCTTGCCCACGGTTTCCGGGAGGAAGAGGCCCCCTACCTTGGCTGATCAGGCACGGCCGGCTTCGGCGAGTCGCTTGGCCACGCGGTCGACCATGGCCAGGAGGGCGGGCTGGGCCGCGGACACCGCGCGGTGGACGACGTGGTCCGCGTCGTACCGCCGGAGCACTTCGTCGAGCCTGGACACGGGTTCGACGACGGTGCCGTCGGGGCCGCTGGTGAGGTCGCAGTAGGTGATCGCGTCCAGGAGCTCCAACGGCGGCCGGCGAAAGGCCGCCAGCTCGGCCGACAAGCCCAGTTCGGCCGCTTCCCATTCCGACGAGGAGTGGTAGGCGACGAGCGAGCAGACCCTCGGATCGACACCGAGACGGCTCAGATAGCGTGCACCGTCAATCATGTGCTGGCCCGAGCCGACGACGGAGGCGGCATAGCCGAGGTCGTGGAGGACCGCGGCGACGGCGACCAACTCGGCATCCGCGCCGAGCACCGGAGCGAGAAGCCGGGCTTGCTCAAGGACGCGGCAGGAATGCGCCCAACGTGAGGGAATGCCAGCGAGCAGCGATTCGGTCCGGTACGTGAGGCTCAGTTGGTGTCCACGCCGCCGACCACCGCTATCTGCTCTGCCATGCTTGGTCCTGCTGTCCTGCCGTACGACGCGTGAGGGATGGCACGCGCCGGTCGGGCGGCAGGACACGACAGTGATGGGACCTTTGGCCGGGCTCCTATGAAGTGACATACGCCCGTCCGGCCGCGTGTAGAGCGGCACCGCGCGGACGGCCGACGATTCCAGCTAAGGACAGCTGGGGTGTCAGTCAGTCGGCGGGTCGGACCCCCGAGCGGTGCCATCTACATCCTCGCAGTTAGTCGTCGATGGCCTGGTAGAGGGTGGTCCAGAAGTCCTGCATGGCACGCGCCGAGTCCGGGGTGGTCATCCCGGTCTGGGTGAGCAGGATGCCGACGAGCTGGTTCTCCGGGTCGGCGTAGGTCGTGGTGCCGGCGCCGCCGTCCCAGCCGAACTGGCCGATGGGCGCGTAGTCACCTCGATAGGTGCGCACCGTCATCCCGAAGCCCCAGCCGCCGGTCTGCCCCTGACCGTACGACAGATGGACGACGCTGCGCGCCCAGGCCTGGATGGCGGCCGTCTGCTCGGACGTGAGGCGGTTGGTGGTCATCAGCTCGACGGCCGGCCGGGACAGGATCCGCTCGGTGCCGTGCATCCCGTGGTTGAGCAGCATCCGGAAGTAGGCGTGGTAGTCGTCGACGGTCGAGTCGAGTCCGCCGCCGCCCGACTGGAACGCCGGAGGCTTGCTGTGGCGTCCCCCTTCGGCCGGGTCCTCCACGGTGAACTCTCCGGTCTGCGGATCGGGGGAGTACAGGGGCGGCAGTCGGTCGATCTTGTCGGCGGGCACGTGGAAGCCGGTGTCCTTCATCCCCAGCGGATCGAAGATGCGCTCGCGCAGGAAGGTCTCGAACGACTGGCCGGTGACCCTGGCCACCAGCACCCCGAGCACGTCGTCGCTGACGTTGTACAGCCACCTCTCTCCGGGCTGGTGCATCAGCGGGAGCGTGCCCAGGCGGCGCATCCACTCATCCGGCTCCACGGCCGGTAGCATCCATCCGTTCTCGCCGTAGACCTTCTGCTCGAAGTAGGCGCTCATCATCGGGGAGCCCATCGCCGTGGTGTCCAGCCCGAGGCCGCAGGTGGAGGTGAGCAGGTCGCGCACGGTGATCGGACGCCGGGCCGGGACGGTGTCGTCCAGCGGGCTGTCGGGCGCCTTGAGCACCCGTCGGTCGGCCAGTTCGGGCAGCCACGGGTCTATCGGGTCGTCAAGTCGCAGCCGGCACTCGTCGAGCAGGACCATGGTCGCGGCGACCGCGACCGGTTTGGTCGTCGAGGCCATCCGGAAGATGGTGTCCCGGCGCATCGGCGCGCCGCCGTCATGGCGCATCGTCCCGATCGCCTCGACGTGGGTCTCCCCGCCCCAGCCGACCAGGGCGACGAGTCCGGGGATCTTCCCGGACTCCACATGCGCTTCCAGTACCTCGCGCAGTCGGCGCAGTCCTGCTTCGGACAAGCCGTTGTTGCCGTTTCCCATCATGAATCTCCTTGCACGCAGTGGTCGGTCTCGACGGTGCCGCGGGCATGCGGCGAGCGGCGGCCGGCAGGGCATGGCCCCGGCAGCCGTGTGGTGCAGACAGGTGATGAAAGTGGTGCTCGGACCCCGAGGGGCCGATGTGCTGAGGCGCGATCAGACCGTCTGGTCTTCTGCTCCGGTCTCGCTGCCGGCGGTGCGCTCGATGTCGTCCGTCAGCCGCTTCCGGGCGCGGGCGGAAACGCAGCCGCCCCCGGTGTAGTTCCGGGCGAACGCCTCGGCGAACTCCACCGGGTCCTGCCCGACGACCTCGCGGATCGGCGTTCCGTCCGCCGCGGCGTGTTCGGAGAGGTCGACGAGGTCTTCGAACATCGACGCGTTGCTCTCGCCGCCGGTCGGCACGAAGTGCATCAGATACCGCTCGATCGCCTCGACCGCCGTGCGGTGGTTTCCGGGAAACTCCTTGACCTGCGCCTTGTACGCCCTCCAGCGCTTCTTGGGTCCGATCGCCTTCGGCAGGATGCCGTTGTTCTCGACGTCGGACATCGTTGCTTTCCCCCTTCGCGGAGCTGATCCGGTCGTTCCGTGGAGGAAGCTCCACGTCCTCCAGAACCCTTCGAGGTACTCCCGAGCCACGTCACTCATCAGGTTCTAAATCCATGGTGGGGAGTTACACCGAAGGCCTCGCGTGGTTGTCGTCAGCCGCGATGGTTATGTCTTCAGCGCCCCTTACGGTCGAGGGCGGCGACCTCGCGCACGGCCGCAGCAACGGCGCGGAAGTCCTTTTTCAGGATCGAAGCGTGGTTGCTGGCGACCTTCGCGTGGATTTCGATGTTCGGGTTGCGGGCGGCTACTGCGGGGAGGGTGGCGCGGTGCCGTTCGTGCTCATCACCTTGCTTCCGAAGGACTTCCCCGAGGCGATCACGTACCGGGTCGGGACGGTGATGTTGTCCAGCACGGGACCCAGGTTGCGCGCGCGGGCGATCACGCCGACCTCAATGTTGCTGTTCGCGATCTGTTCGGCGGTCATCCGCGGGGTCAGGCCCGTCGGGCGCAGCAGCACCATGAACGGGCTCAGGCGCCGAAACAGCTTCCGGATCCGCTGCTCCATGGCCTCGTCCAGCCAGTCGTCCGGTTGCGCGCCCTCCACCAGGGCCGCGCCCACGGTACGGCCGGGATTGCGGCTGGCCCAATGCGCCGCGAGGAAGGCTCCGTAGGACCGGCCCACCACCAGTGCCCGGTCCACCCCCGTGGCCGCGAGAACGGCATCGACATCCCTCAGGTGTGTCTCGAACGAGTTGGAGTCCGCCGAGCGCTTCGACTTGCCGCGGGCCCGCATGTCGTAGGTGATGTGCCGCCACCCCGGCCTCAGTTCGGTGAGGACCCGCCGTCAGTACCCCTGAGTGGCGACGTGGCCGTTGAGGTAGATCACGGGGATTCCGGGACCACCGGTGTTCGGTGACGGCCAGGGCCGTGTCGTCGACCGGCACCATGCCGGTCCACTTCGAAGTGGTCGAGGACGTGCTGTTCTTCGTCATGTGTTCACTCATTGCGTTGGGCGTCTTGGGCGACTGCTCTCGATCGCCGCGGGCTGGCCGGATGGTTCCCGGGCCCCGTCCCGTCAGGCGCCGTCCAGGGCCTCGATTATCTTGCGGGTCATCTCGGCCAGGACAGGGCCGGGCTCGCCCTTGCGGGCTCGGATGGCGGCTTCGATGGCGACGACGACGGTGCTGCGGAAGTCGTCGGCCTCTGCCGGGTCCTGCTTCTTGAGCAGACTCATCGCCTCCGTCAAGGCCGGCAGCACCTGGTCGGCGATTGCGGCCACGGACTTGCTGTTCAGCTTCGCGCCCTGCGACTTCTCGGCGAGCACGTGCCCGACCAGACCGGTCGCGGAGGACAGGGCGATGGAGCCGTCGGTGGCGATCTTGTGGGGCGAGCCAGAGGCGTCAGCGGCGGCCAACAGCGAGACGGCGCCGTACGCGGCGGTCCGCACGGTGAGCTTGTCCTGGTCGGAAAGGGTGATGGACACGGTCGTGTACTCCTTCTGCGGCGCCGTCGGCATCCGCAACGTTCGGGATTCGCTGAACAAGTGCGACGCTACATTGCGTTCAGTGTTCGGTCAACACGAAAGATGATGCAACTAACCCGATCTGCAGGCGTTATATGGTTCATCATTGCAATGACGGTGGCGCTGAATGCAAAGGGGACTCAAGCTCGAATTGCAATGGGATCGGAGTGAATGCACACTGTGCGGGAGGGGTGCGGGCGCCCGGGCCCCGTACGGGACAGAGGGGAGACGAGCGTCGATGCCTGGAGGCAGGCTCACTGACGAGGACCGCCGGCACATCGCCGCAGGGCTGGCCGAGGGGCTCGGATACGCGGAGATCGGCCGGCGCCTGGGGCGGCCCGCCTCGACCGTCATGCGGGAGGTCGCCCGCAACGGCGGACCGGACGATTACGGCGCGGACCGGGCGCATGAGGCCACACGGGATCGCGCGCGTCGGTGCAAGCAGGTTCAGCCTGCGGCACCGTCCGTCCCCGACTGCGGCCACGGGCGTGATCCCCGAGCTGTCCTGGACCTCACGGAGTCCTTCACCACTCTGCTCGAACAGCAGGGCCTGCCACGGATGATGGCCAGGGTGCTGGTCTGCCTGTACGTCACCGACTCCGGCGCGCTCACCGCCGCCGACCTGGTCCAGCGGCTGCGCGTCAGCCCGGCGTCCATCTCGCACGCCGTCACCTTCCTCGAACAGCAGGGAATGCTCAGGCGGGAACGAGACCCGGGCGGGCGCCGCGAACGCTATGTCATCGACGACGAGATCTGGCTCCGGTCCACTCTTGCAGCGCTGCAGATGAACGAGGCCCTGGTGACCGCATCACGGCGAGCGGCCGAGATCCTCGGGTCCGCGACCCCCGCCGGCGCCCGCTTCGAATCCTCCGCCGAATTCCTTCTCCTCGTGAGCGAAACCCTCCAAAAGGTCATGGGGCAGTGGCAGCAGAGCCAGGACGCCCGGAGTCCCGGGCGACCGCAATGATCCCTCGCTGCTATCGGTGCGGGTCCAAGGAACTGCGCTCAAGCGGCCGGTGACCCGCGCAGGGGAACAGCTGCATGACCCTTCACTGCGTCGGCATCGGCGCGGTCATTTCGACAGGTCGATTGGGCTCAGGCACGGACTTCGTGAAGTCGATCGCGCCTCTGTGTGAGGCGTAGGCGTCCGGCACCGCTTGACGGCGCCTCGGTGGGCGCAGCCCCCGCTCGGGGAACCGTTCGGCAGCGGCGGTGCGTCCACCGTTCGTGTCCCAAGCGCTCTCCCTGCTCCACACGGCCTCCGGTGCCGACGACGCCAGGGCGGTCGTCGCCGGCCTCGTCTTCTTCGGCCCGCTGATCGCACCGGTCCTCTTCCTGATCGGTGCCCTCGTGATCGCGTACCGGGTACTGCGAGCCCGTCGCGAACGACGGCCGGCCCTCGACACCGGCACACTCGTCCGGCTGTCCTTCCTGGGTCTCTGCGCGGCGTACGAGGCCGTCACCACCGGCCTGATGTCCGGTCCGGTGTGGATGTCCGCCCGCAAGTACTGCGGCCTCCGAGGCTTTCCGGAGGACCGGATCACCACCCGGACGTTCCCCCTGAGCATGCGCTGCGGTCCCGACGGCGAACTCGTCCCGTCCTGGGTCAACCCGGTCCTGGTAGCCGGTCTGACTCTCGCCCTGGCCGCCCTCACCGCCGCCGCACTGACGGTGTACCGCACACACCGCCGCCCCCGCGCATCCTGAGTCGCTCCCGCCCCCACCGAGATCGGCCGATGTCACCCCCTCCGGACGCCGAAAGCCCCCGAACCGGCCACGGTTCGAGGTCTTCTCGCATTCGCCGGCCGCTGACCAGCCCAAGGCGCCGGGGCAGGGGTGCCTCGATCACCTGCATCAGGGACGCGACCCCCTGTCGGCCGTGGCCTCGGCCGTACCGCTGGGCAATCGAGAGAACCCGGCATGCCCAACGGCTTCCGCTCCTCCACTGGGCTACGAGTACAAGGCCGACCATCTCTCCGAATTCGCCAGCACCGCCGCGGCTCTCATCTGATACCCGCGTCTCGTGCGTCAGGCGTGACACCGGACTGCCGCTACGGGACGTTCCAGGCGGAGACCACTGGCTGCCCGTTCTCGGCAGCCAGGAAACTGAGCGGGCCCGGGTGCGGATGCCCGAGCAGGCGGGCGGCGGGCGCATCGAGCCCGAGCCAGCGCACGGCGATCACCCGCGCCAGATGCCCGTGAGCGACCACGGCGACATCGCCTTGGTCCAGCAGCGGCCGGATCCGGGCCAGCACCGCGTCCGTGCGCGCAGCCACCTGCCGGAGCTGCTCGCCAGGATGGGCGGCATTCCCGGGAACGACGCCGTCCCGCCACAGATCCCAGCCCGGCCTGGACTCCTGGATCTGTTCGGCCGTCAGCCCCTCGTAGCCGCCGTAGTCCCACTCCACCAGATCCGGATCAGCCTTGACGCCCGTCAGACCCGCAAGCTCGGCCGTCCGCATCGCACGGCTCAGCGTACTGCTGAACACAGCGGCCAGACGACGCTGGGCCAGCCTCGGAGCGGGCGCCCTGGCCGCGGCCTCACCCGCCTCGGTCAGCGCAACGTCGGTGCGTCGGCGTGCTGGCCCGACAGGCTCCACTCGGTCTGACCATGCCGGACAACTATCAGTTCTCCCATGGGGTCGCGCACGATATCGAGTCCGCGACGTCCGGTGGCCCCGGTCCTGCCCCAGGACCGGGGCCACCGGACGGGTGTCACGAGAGCCCGACGAGCTCCAGGTACGAGTCGCTCCACAGGTCCTCGTCCCCGTCAGGGAGGAGCAGGACGCGGTCCGGCCGGAGCGCCTCGATCGCGCCCGGGTCGTGGGTGACCATCACGATCGCGCCCGGGTACGTGCCGACGGCCGCCAGGACCTCGGCCCGGGAGGCCGGGTCCAGGTTGTTGGTGGGCTCGTCGAGGAGCAGCACGTTGGCGCCGGAGTGGACGAGCCCGGCGAGCGCGAGCCGGGTCTTCTCGCCGCCGGACAGGACGCCGGCCGGCTTGTCGGCGTCGTCGCCGCGGAACAGGAACGCGCCCAGCACGTGCCGCAGTTCGCCGTCGGTGAGGGCGGGCGCGGCCAGGGCGAGGTTGTCCCGGACGGTGCGCGTCGGGTCGAGGGTGTCGTGCTCCTGGGCGAAGTAGCCGAGCCGCAGCCCGGGCCCGGGGACGACGCGGCCCGCGTCCGGTGTCTCGTGGCCGGCCAGGATCCGCAGCAGGGTGGTCTTGCCCGCGCCGTTGAGGCCGAGGACGACCAGCCGGGAGCCGCGGTCGACGACGAGGTCCAGACCGCGCAGGACGGGCCGGCCGCCGTAGGCCTTGGCGAGGCTGATCGCACCGAGCGGCATGCGGCCGCAGGGCTCGGGTTCGGGCAGCCGGATCCGGGCGACGCGCTCGGCCCGGCGGACCGGTTCCAGGTCGGCGAGCATCCGGTTGGCGCGGCGGGCCATGGTGCGGGCGGCGGTCGCGGTGGCGACGTTGGCGCGCATCTTCTCGGCCTGGGCGTTGAGGGTGGCCGCCTTGCGTTCGGCGTTGGCCCGCTCGCGGGCGCGGCGGCGCTCGTCGGCCCCGCGCTGGGCGAGGTAGGCCCGCCAGGAGGTGTTGTGGACGTCGATCGTGGCGCGCTGCGGGTCGAGGTGGAAGACCCGGTTGACGGTGTCGGCGACCAGGCCGGTGTCGTGGCTGATCAGCACGAGCCCGCCCGGGTGGCCCGCGAGGAAGCCGCGCAGCCAGGTGAGGGAGTCGGCGTCCAGGTGGTTGGTGGGCTCGTCGAGCAGCAAGGTGCCGCGGTCGGCGAACAGGATCCTGGCCAGTTCGACCCGGCGACGCTGACCGCCGGACAGTGCGCCGACCGGGCCGTCCATCACCCGGGTGGGCAGCCCGAGCCCGGCCGCGACGCGGGCGGCCTCGGCCTCGGCCGCGTAGCCGCCGCGCGACTGGAACGCGGCCTCGGCCCGCACGTAGGCGTCCATCGCCCGCCGCTCGGCGGCCGGGCCGTCGGCCAGTGCCATGGCCTCCTCGGCGGCACGCAGGGCGCGGACGGCGGAGTCCAGGCCGCGGGCGGACAGGATGCGGTCGGTGACGGTGACGGCCGGGTCGGCGGCGCGGGAGTCCTGCGGGAGGTAGCCGACCGCGCCGGTGCGGGTGACGGTGCCGGCGGCGGGCGCCAGTTCGCCGGCGAGGGTGGCGAGCAGGGTCGTCTTGCCGGCGCCGTTGCGGCCGACCAGGCCGATCCGGTCGCCGGGGGCGATGTGCAGGCTGACGTCGGACAGGAGGAGGCGGGCACCGACGCGCACGTCGACACCACGAGTGGTGATCATGGGATAACGCTCCGAAACAGCGAACGGACACACGGGTGGCGTGGAGGCGGGTCCGTCAGCTAGGAAATTCGGGGCGTGGACATGCGGCCGAGGGTACCGGGGGCGGGTGGGGGTCGCATCCGAATTACGGCACGCGGTCGGCAGTGTGCGGCCGACAGCGCGCGGCCGTTCCGTCACCGGCGCATGTGATTTCGGCCAGGGCGTCACGCGGATGGCGCGCGAGGCGTCCTTGCCGGGCGCGGATGCGCATCGCTTCCATGGCCGCATGGGCCGACGAGACATCGTTCTTCTGACCGACCACAGCTCGACCGAGGGCACCCGGGACGCGATGGCCACGGCCGTCCGGAGGCTGACCGGCCGCGAGCCCGTCCTGGTGGACGCGCGGCACTTCATGACGGACGGCGCCGACGGGTGCGGCGGCACCGGCCGCATCGAGGTCGAGGGTGTCGGAGCGGTGCGGTTGGAAGCAGGGGGACGCGTCGTGACCACGGACACCGTGGTCGTCTACGAGATCCCGCCGCACCGGCGCCGCGCGTTCGCGCACTGTCAGCGGCTGCTGCGCGCACACGGCGTCCGTTCGCTCGGCACCGACGCCGAGGCCTGGCGCGCGGCCACCGAGAAGGACGTCACCGTCGCGTGCTTCACCCGCGACGGCGTGCCGCACATGCCGACGGTCGCGCTGTCCCGGCCGAGCCCGGAGGCCGCCGCCGAGGCCTTCGAACGGCTCGGCGGCGACGTCTGGGCCCGGCCGTGCGTCGGCATGGGCGGTGACGACGTCTTCCACGTCACCACCCACGCCCAACTCGCCGCCGCCGCGCAGCACTACGCGGGCTTCGGCGCGGACTGGCTGATCGCCGGGGACGCCCGGAACTTCACCGCCGACGGGCAGCGCCACCAGTACCGGGTGGTCGTCCTCGGCGGCCGGGTCGTCCGCGCGACGGAGCACGTCCAGCCGGACGCCGACGCGCCGTGCAACGAGTGCCGGGGGGCCGTTTCGACCCTGCTGGAGGCGGACGGACTTCCGCCGGGTCTCGCGGAGTTGGCGGTCTCGGCGACGAAGTCCCTCGGCCTCCCGTTCGCGGGCGTCGACCTCGCCGCCGAGAGCGGCGGCGTGGTCTTCGAGGTCAATGTCCACCCGGCCTTCGGCCGGACGCGAGGGGTGGACCAGGTCGCCGTCCCGTACGTCGCAGCGCACCTGCGGTCCTGAGCCTGGCTCCGCGCTGACCGCCTCCGTGGTGACCGCCTCCGCGCTGACCGGCCCCGTGGTGACTGGCCCCGTGGTGACCGGCTCGGCAGTGGCTCGGCTCAGCCCCCCGCGGGACTCAGCTCCGCAGGATCGCGGCGAGCAGCGCCGGGCGGAACAGCATCGTCGGCGGCGAGACCAGCGACATCACCTCGTGGAAGGCCGCCGTGACCGCCGGGTTGCGGGTCGCGGCGGCGAGGACCTTGTCCAGGAAGGCGTGCTGCACCTTCAGCATGGCGCCGGACGGGCCGCCGGTGGTCGCGGCGAAGCGGACGTCCTCGGTGCAGGACATCGCCCACGCGTTCTTGGACACCGCCGCCACCTCGCGCCGGGCGTCGCGTGCGGTCGCATGGCCGATGCCGCCGTGCCGCAGTGCCGCGCGGCGCAGTGCCTTGGCGTTGAACAGCGAGACCGTGATGCCCTGTCCGTACACCGGGTTGAAGGTGCAGGCGGCGTCTCCGACCACGACCAGGCCCTCCGGGGAGCGGCGCTCGTAGTGGCGCCGCACGCCCGGGCCGGGGACGAAGCCGCGCACCTCGCCCGCCGGTTCGGCGTCGCGCAGCGCCTCGCGCAGGCTCGGGTCGCGCAGGAGGGTCAGCTGCCGGTCGAACCCGGCCTCGCCCGGCTCGGGTTCGGCGCCGCGCATGCCGGCCAGGCTGACGATCCAGCGGTTGCCCTCGACCGGGAGCAGCACCCCCAGGCGGGGGGCGTCGGGGGCCTTGGTCTGCAGGTAGATCGCTTTGCAGCCGAGGTCTTCGGCGCCGGCCGGACGGTGGAACAGCCGGGAGGTGTAGGCGACGCCCGCGTCCACCCGCTCCTCGGGCACCGCCGGGCAGCCGAGCTCCGCCAGCCAGCCCGGCAGCGAGGACGAGCGGCCCGCTGCGTCGACGACCAACTCGGCCGGGATGTCCCGGACTTCGCCGCGCTCCGGGCCGCGCTCGCGAACCTTGACGCCGGTCACCGCGTGCGCCGAGCCGAGCAGGCCGACCACCTCGGTGCCCTCCAGGAACTCGATCGACGCGTCGGCCCGGACCCGGTCCAGCACCATCTTGTCCAGCACCGGGCGGGTGCACGAGAGGAAGGCCATCTCCGCGGGGTAGTCGGCCATCCAGCCGGCCGAACTGAGCCAGCGCAGCTCACCCGACGTGGCGACGTGCGAGGCACCCGCGTCCGTCAACTCCTGCTTGATTCCGGGCATCATCTCCTCCAGCGCCCGGTGTCCGGCCTCCAGCACCAGGTGCGCGTGCCGCCCCTGCGGGACGCCGGCGCGGAAGTCCGGCTCCGCCGGATAGCGGTCCCGCTCCACCACCACGATCCGCTCGGCGTAGCCGCGCAGCGCCCAGGCCGCCACCGTTCCGGCGAGTCCGCCGCCGATCACCACCGCCGTGCCCCGCCCGGGGGCCCTCTCCATGGAAGTCATGACACGTAGCGTAGTTGGGAGGTGGTGTGCGCGTAGTCGGGTCGCGGCGGTGAACGCGCGCGCCTGGTGGTCCGGTTGACGCCGGGATGAGCGGCGACGGGCCGGCTCGCGCGTGGCTCGGTGCGGGGACCCCGGGGACGTTTCGCCCCGCTCCCGCCTCCGCCACCCGATCTCCCGCACCCGGGCTGCACGCAGCCTGTGCGCAGCCCGCGTCGAGAGACGGCGCTAAGAACTCGTCAAGATCGGCGTCCGGTGCTGCCAAGGAGGCATCCGGAGGCGTCTCATCGTCGACGGCGCGAAACAGCGTCGCTCGGCGGAGAGAAACGGTTCCGCGAAGGCCCCACGACGAGGCTCCCGCGGACCCGCAACGGGGAAAAGGACGTGCGGTCATGACCACGGCGGCTACGGGCAGAACGGCCACGTCGGGGGAGGGCGCCCCAGCAGGGGCCGATCCGGGAGGGGCGAGCCCGGCGCCGGCGCCGCCGGGACCCACCGCCCCCCGCGTCCCGCACCACCTCCCGACCGGCCTCGGCCCCCGCCTGGCGCAGGGCGTCCGCCGGGTCGGCGGCCGGGCCTACTGGACCACCCCGCGCCTCGTCCGCGGCCTCACCGCGCTGAGCCTCGCCACCCTGCTGGGCCTCGGCGCCACCGCCACCAGCGTCCTCGGTGGCGCCCGCGACGGCACCGACACCATCGGCCACAACGCCGCCCCGCAGGCGGCCCGCGCGGCCGACCTCTACTTCGCGCTCAGCGACATGGACGCCCAGGCCGCCAACCTGCTCCTGATCGGCGCCGATCCCGACTACACGGCGCTGCACAAGACCACCCTGGACACCTACGAGCAGCGCCGCGCCCAGGCCGACGACGACCTCCAGCAGGCCGCCCAGGCCGCCGGCGCCGACCCGGCCTCGCAGCACGCCGTCCAGCGCGTGCTCGGCGAACTCGGCAGCTACGAGGCCCTGGTGGCCCGCGCCCAGTTGCTGGAGGACCAGGCCAAGGCCCCGGCCGGCAAGCCCTCCGAAGACGCTCTGGCGGCCTACCGGCAGGCCACCGACCTGCTGCGCCGGCAGCTGCTCCCGGCCGCCGACCAGGTCACCGCCGCCAACGAGGCGGTCGTCGACCACGTCTACTCCCAGCAGCGCTCCGCACTGAGCGGCGGTTGGTGGGAGCTGGCCGTCGTCGGCCTGTTCACGCTCGTCGTGCTGCTCGCGCTCCAGCGGACGCTGACCGTGCGCTACCGCCGCGTCGTCAACCCGGCGCTGGCGGCCGTCACCCTGCTCACCGGCATCGTCCTCGGGATCGGCCTGCACCTCGTCTCCAAGTCGGACGACAACCTGGTGACGGCCAAGAGCAACGCCTACGACTCGGTGATCGCGCTCAGTCGCGCCCGCGCCGTCGCCTTCGACATGAACGCCGACGAGAGCCGCTACCTCACCGACCCGGTGCTCGCGGCCACGTACGAGCGGACCTACCTGGAGAAGACCCAGTCGATCGCCCGCCTCGACGGCGCGACCATCTCCGGCTACAACGGCCGGCTCGCGGCCGCCATCGCCAAGCACCACGCCGACCGCTCGGTACCGTTCGGGGGCTACCTCGGGACGGAGCTGAGCAACATCACCTTCCCCGGCGAGCGCGACGCCGTCGAGCGGGTGCTGACCGCGTTCCTGTCCTACCAGCAGGTGGACCACAAGATCCGCGAGCTGCACGACGCCGGCCGGCTCAAGGAGGCGGTGACGCTCAACACGGGCCTCTCGCAGGGCCAGTCCAACTACGAGTTCGACCAGCTGAGCAAGGCGATGGGCGACACCATCGACGTCAATTCGCACGCCATGGACGCGGCCGTCGCCGACACCGACGACTCCCTCGACGGCACCACCGCGGCCCTGGGCGCGGCGGTCCTGGCCGCAGCACTCCTCCTGGTCGCCGTCGGCGTGCGCCCCCGCCTGCGCGAGTACCGGTAGCGCCCGGAGCGGGGCCCGGTGACGGACGAACCGTCACCGGGCCCCTCGGCGTGGTCGTGCGAGGAGATCCGCTGACGATCCGATGACTGTCCGCTGTGCCGGTTTGACAAGCGGGGTTGCCGTGGCGGCGAATGGCGGGTATGGGCGACGACGCGGATTTCGAGAATGTCCTGAACACGGTGGGGCCCCGGCTGCGGGCGCTGCGGCGGGAGCGGGGGACGACGCTGGCCAAGCTGGCGGCGGCCACCGGGATCTCGCTCAGCACGCTGTCGCGGCTGGAGTCGGGGCAGCGGAAGCCGACGCTGGAGCTGCTGCTGCCGCTGGCGCGCGAGTACCGGGTGCCGCTGGACGAGCTGGTCGGGGCACCGGCCACCGGGGATCCGCGGATCCACCCGCGGCCGGTGACCAGGAACGGGCAGACCATCGTGCCGCTCACCCGGCACCTGGGCGGGCTGCACGCGTACAAGCACGTCATGCCGCCGGGGCACGGGGCCGGACCCGGGGTGGAGTTGAAGGTGCACGAGGGCTACGAGTGGCTGTACGTGCTGTCCGGGCGGCTGCGCCTGCTGCTCGGGCCGCACGACCTCGTACTCGGCGCCGGGGAGGCCGCGGAGTTCGACACCCGCACCCCGCACGCGTTCGGGAACGCCGGTCCGCAGCCGGTGGAGTTCCTCAGCCTGTTCGGGCCGCAGGGCGAGCGCATCCACGTCAGGGCACGCCCGGGAACCTCTGTTCGGTAGGTTCGTTTCCTGACAGCGGGGGGTTTCCGTTCCGGGCTCCCGCAGGCCGTCGGGAGGGGCCGAGGAGATGAGTGTCCAGCAGAGCACGGAGACCGGTGACAGCGGTGGGGCGGCGGAGGACCCGGGGGGCAAGGAGAACGAGGGCAAGGGCAAGGGCAAGGAGAGGAAGAAGCGGCCCTTCTGGCAGGAGCTGCCGATACTCCTGGTGATCGCCCTGCTGCTCTCGCTCGGCATCAAGACCTTCTTCGTCCAGGCCTTCTCGATCCCGTCCGGCTCGATGGAACAGACCCTCGACATCGGCGACCGGGTGCTCGTCGACAAGTTCACCCCCTGGTTCGGCGCGAAGCCCGAACGCGGCGAGGTGGTCGTCTTCCGCGACCCGGGCGGCTGGCTGGAGGGCCCGCCCGCGCAGTCGGGCGGCTCGGTGACGGGCACCGTCCAGAAGGTGCTGAGCACCGTCGGCCTGATGCCCTCGGCGGACGAGAAGGACCTGATCAAGCGGGTGATCGCGGTCGGCGGGGACACCATCGAGTGCAAGAAGGGCAGCCCGGTGAAGGTCAACGGGGTCGCGCTGGACGAACCGTACATCTTCCCCGGCTCCACGCCCTGCGACAACGACCCGGTCGGCACCGTGACCGTCCCCAAGGACCACCTGTGGGTGATGGGCGACCACCGGAACAACTCGCGCGACTCCCGGCCGCACCACAACGAGACCGGCGACGGCTTCGTCCCGGTGGACAACGTCGTCGGCCGGGCCTTCGTGGTGGCCTGGCCGATCGCGCACTGGAGCACGCTGCCGGTGCCCGACACCTTCGACCAGAAGGGGCTCGCCGCGCAGTCCCCGCTGGAGGCGCCGTCCGCCCCGGCTGCGGCGGCGCTGGTCGCAGCCGTGCCGCTGACGCTGTGGCGGCGCCGTCGCCGGGCCCGCCGCCAGGACTGAGGCGGGCTCGGAACGGGGCCCCGGAACCCCGCCCGCGCCGCTCTACACGCCTGTAGAGTTCGACGGGTGAGCTGCACGCCTGGTCGCGTGGCCGCCCGACCCGGGGAGGCCGACGGCCAAGTCCGGGCCGGGAGGCGGAACCGTGGTGGAGAGTCGGCGCAGTGCCGTGGACGGCGGGGAACCGGCGGAGCCGGACGTCCAGTGGGTGTACCAGCCGGTCGAGGTGCACCTCGCGGACGGCTCCTGGGCGCTCGGGCGGATCAGCGGCTGGTGGCAGGACGCGGGCGGTGACCGCTGGTGCCGGCTGCGGGTCACCCGCAGCGGCCATCCGGCCTCCTGGGAGCGGTTCGACCCGTCGCGCGTGGTGCTGCTCCCGGTCGCGGGGCTGTGACGGGCCCGGCCGGGTGGATCCCGGCCCCGCGAATGTCCCGGTTCGGTCCCGTTCGTGACTCAACTGTCCTGCGGGACCTGGCGGAACCGGCCCAGGTCGTGCGAACGTCCCTCCGGGCGCGGTCGACGTGAGGACCGCCCACCTGCCATTTCTTCACCACCCGGGGACGACGTGAGTTCCGAGATCTACTTCAGCAGCAACTACCGCGACATGTGCGAGCAGTACGGCACGGGCGCGGGCTTCCAGTTCGAGTTCTACTGCTACCGCTGCTCCGACACCTGGCGCTCGCCGTTCGAGGCGTTCACCACCGGCCAGGTGGCCGGGTGGATCGGCAAGGGCGTCAGCGCCGCCTGGAACCTCATCGGCGGCAACGCCAACACCATCAGCAACGCCGCCGACGGCCTGGCCGGGCACACCTGGGGCAGCGCGCGCGACGCCGCGTTCCAGCGCGCGATCACCAACGCCCAGACGCACTTCAACCGCTGCGCCCGCTGCACCACCTACGTCTGCGGCCGCTGCTTCGACCCGGCCCAGGGCCTGTGCCACAACTGCGCCCCGGACACCGCCGCCGAGGCGATGGCGGCGCAGCGGCGCGGCCTCAACGACGTGGTCTCCGAGCGCGCCTACAGCGTCGGCCAGCAGTCCGGCGCGGAGTTCGACGTGAACGCGCGGCGACAGCTGGTCTGCCCGCAGTGCTCGGCGGAGACACACGGCACGCCGTTCTGCCCGGGCTGCGGGCACCGGCTCGCGCAGCCGGCGGAGTGCACGAGCTGCCACAAGGAGGTGCCGGACGGCGCCGCGTTCTGTCCGTCCTGCGGGACCAGGCGGTGACGTCGGGGGGTGACGAGGCGCGCTCCCGGGTTCGCTCCGCGGCGCGCTCCCGCGATTTCCGGCCGGCGGCGGGAACCCGGGCGGCCCGGCACGTCGTCATCCTCCATGGTTGACGCCCGGGCAGGACCCGGGTGCCGAAGTACGAGGAGCACGATGACTCACCGGATCGCACGTTCGATCGCCGGCGCCCTGGTGGCACTGCTGGCCGCCGTCGGCCTCACCGCCGTGGCGTCGAGCGCGTCCGCGACGGCCGCACCCCGCGCGGCGGCGGTCGCCCAGACCACGGCCGCCCGGACCACGGCCGCGACGGCGGGCGCCGCCGGACCGGCCGCGCCCGCCGTCGCGGCCGTGGGGGCCGTCGACCGGTCGGGGGCGGCCGCGCACCTGGCGGCGCCGCAGACCCAGCAGAAGAAGAAGTCCGGGTTCTTCGCCAAGCTCGGCAAGTTCCTACTGGTCGTGATCATCCTGATCATCCTGTTCTTCGTGCTGCTGATCATCGGCATCATCTACCTCGTGAAGCGGATCTTCAGCCGCCGCCGCTGAGCCTCCGGACGAGTCCGCGCCGCGCCGTCCGGGGCCAGTTGACCGCAATTGGCCCTGGGCGGCGCGGCCGTCCGGCCCGAGGATGGCGGGCATGAGCGACTTCGACAGCGACTTCGACCGCACCCTGCGCCCCGAGAGCCGGATCGTCCACCCACCCGTCGCGGAGGTGAACGGCAGCCGCCCGATGGGCGTGCCGCTCCACCAGAGCCACCTGTTCGCCTTCGACACCAGCGACGCCCTCGTGGCGGCCTTCGACGGCCCCGGCGGCGCGTTCTTCTACAACCGGTACGGCAATCCGACGGTCCGTTCGCTGGAGGAGGCCGTCGCCGGGCTGGAGGGCGGGACGGGCGCGCTCGCCACCGCCTCCGGGATGGGCGCCATCAACACCGTGCTGCTCGCCCTGCTCCGCTCCGGGGACCACGTGATCGCCCAACGCAGCCTGTACGGCGGGACGTTCGCGATGCTGGCCGACCTCGCCGAGCGCTGGGGCGTCGAGGTCACCCACGTCCGGGGCGACGACCCGGCCGAGGTGACGGCGGCCCTGCGGCCCAACACGCGGCTGCTGCACCTGGAGACGATCTCCAACCCGACGACGAGGGTCACCGACCTGTCCGGCCTGATCGGCGCGGCGAAGGCGGCGGGGGTCGTCACCGTCGTGGACAACACCTTCGCGACACCGCTGCTGTGCCGGCCGATCGAGCACGGCGCGGACATCGTGATCCACTCGGCCACCAAGTACCTCGGCGGGCACTCGGACGTCCTGGCCGGGCTCGCCGTCTTCGCCGACGCGGAACTGCACCGGAAGGTGTGGCACCACGCGATCGAACTCGGCGCCACCGCCGACCCGTTCGCCGCCTGGCTCACCCTGCGCGGCCTCCAGACCCTCGCGCTGCGGGTCCGCCGCCACTGCGACACCGCCCTCGACCTGGCCGGTCGCCTCGCCGCGCACCCGGCGGTGACCGCCGTCCACTACCCGGGCCTGCCGGCCCACCCCGACCACGCGCTCGCCCTGCGGCTGTTGCCCGAGGGGCACGGCGGCGTCCTCGCCTTCGACCTCGTGGGCGGGCGGGAGGCGGCGCGCGCGTTCACGGAGTCCGTCCGCGTGGCATCGCTCGCGCCGTCGCTGGGCGGTGTCCACACGCTGGTGCTGCATCCGGCCAGTACGTCCCACCGGCAGCTGTCCGACGCCGAGTTGGCGGCGGCCGGGATCGGCCCGGGGACGGTCCGGGTCGCGGTCGGCATCGAGCACCCCGAGGACCTGTGGGCGGACCTGGAGCAGGCACTCGCGAAGGCGTAGGGCGCTCCTTCAGGGCCCGGCCCCGCTGACCGCCCGGCGTCGCCGGCCGGGCGGTCAGCGGGGCCGGGGCCGGGCGGCGAGGAGGGCGATGTCGTCTTCGGCCGGCGTCGGGGCGAGCGAGTGGAGGAGGGCGTCGAGGAGGTCGTCCAGTTCACCCTCGGCGGGGAGGCGGAGGCCGGCGAGCCGCGCGAGCGAGACGTCGATGTCCTCGTCGCGTCGTTCGACCAGGCCGTCCGTGTAGAGCAGGAGGGTCTGGCCGGGGGTGAGCAGGTGGGTGGTCTGCTCGTAGTCGCCGAGGCCGGTGCCGAGGGGCGGGCCGGTGGGGACCTGCAGGAGCTCGGTGGGGCGGCCCGGGGTGATGAGGGCGGGCGGCAGGTGGCCCGCGCTGGAGAGCGTCCACCGGCCGCGGCTGGGGTCGGCCAGCACCAGGAGGCAGGTCGCGGGCCGGGCGGTGTCGTCGGCGGAGATGACGGTGTCGAGCTGGCGCAGGATACGGTGCGGCGGCAGGTCCATCCCGGCGACGTCCCGCAGGGTGGACCGGTAGTGGCTCATGTCCACCGCCGCCTCCACGCCGTGGCCCATGACGTCGCCCATGACGAGCAGCGTGCGCCCGAACGAAAGCCGGACGGTCTCGTACCAGTCGCCGCCGACCACCGAGGTGGTGCCCGAGGGCAGGTAGCGGAAGGCGAGGCCGAGGTTCTGGTGCGGGTTGCCGGGTTCGTCGAGCAGGGCGTGCTGGAGTTCGAGGGCGATGCCCTGGGTGTGGGTGTGGCGGCGGGCGTTGTCGATGCTGGTGGCGGCGCGGCCGGCGAGGTCGGCGAGCAGCGCGGCCTCGTCCGGGGTGAAGGCGGGCACGGCATCGGTGCGGCCGAGGGTGAGCAGCCCGATCACCTGTCCGCGGGCGGCCAGCGGCAGCACGAGCAGTGAGGCGAGGCCGGGGCCGAGGTCCGCTCCGTCCGTGAGGACGGCGACGCCGCTCGCGAGGCTGCGCGCGCCGGGAGAGCCCTCGCGGTGGCGGACGGACTCGCCCGGGCGGGCCAGCTCGGCGAGGGCGGTGTGCAGCCGGGGGACGGACCCGGCGGCGGCGCGGTGCAGGCGCTGGGCGCCGCCGCGGCGGGCCCGGGCGGCGGTGGCCTCGGGCGGCAGGACGTCGACGGTGACGAGTTCGGCGAGCCGGGGCACGGCGAAGGCGGCGAGCTCGGCGCACGTGGTGTCGACGTCGAGGGTGGTGCCGATCTGCTCGGCGGCCGTGTCGAGGAGTACGAGCCGGGCGCGGGCCTGTTCGAGTTCGTGCAGCTGCTCGCGGGCCGGTCCGGGGTCGTCGAGGACGACCACGACCACGCCGGCGGTCCGCCCGGCGCGCTCCAGCGGCCGGTAGCGCACGCGCAGGCCGGGCGGCACGGGGGCGCCCGGGGCGTCGGGGCCTCCGGTGACCTGTTCGCGGTCCCGGCCGTCGGCGAGCACACGGCGCAGGACGGCGGTGGCGTCCGCGAAGGCGGTGGCCCGGGCGGGGCGGCCGAGGAGGTCGGTGCGGTGCAGGCCGGTGACGGTGGTGAAGGCGGGGTTGGCATACTGCCAGCGCAGGTCGGTGTCGAGCAGGGCCACCGCGACGGGGGCGGCGACGAGGACGTCGCGGAGCAGGTCCGGACCGTCACTCTCGGTCACGGCGTCGGAGTGCGCAGTGAGGGCCGCCGTCGCTGCCGCCGCGGACCGGGGATCGGATGTGGCGGGCGTGCCGGTTCCGCCTGGGGCGGCGTCCTCTGTTCGGTGGCCGTGCCGGAACTGCATACGCCCATGATCACGCCCTTGGGCGCGGCGCGCCCGGAAGTGGGGGAAATCTTGACTGGGCGGAGCCGGGTTTGTGGCCGAGGGGTGCTTCACGGGCAGCTCCCGGCGTTGTGTGTGCGTGTGCGCACATGCAAGGACAAGCCGGCCGACCTGGACGGCCCGGCGATGCAGACGATGACGGGCGGTCGGGTCGCGGGCTGATCCCGGCTGGACCGCGGTGGTGAGGGGCGGGCGGGGAGGGGCAACGCTCAGTAGTCGATAGGTCTCGATCTGCCAACGAGTGTGCAATCCGTGCATGGACGGTGAGGAAGTTCTGCTTGAATCGCCCACCTCACCCAATCGGAACGGAGCGTTCTCCTCTCATGCCTTCACGGATACGCGTAGGCCGCGACGGCGGTCGTCGGGGCGCGGGTCTGGCCGTCTTCGCCGGATTCGTCCTCACCGTCGGCCTGGCGCTGACCGGTTGCGACCCGTCGGCTGCCGATGGTGGCGCCAAGGCCTCCGCGTCGCCCTCGCCGACGGCCGCCGTCTCCATGCCGGCCGCTGCGGCGCCCACGACCACGCCTTCGGCAGCCGGGCCGACGGCGGCCGCTCCGCAGCCGTCGGTGCCGCCCGCCACGCACTCGCAGGCGCCCGCGGGCAAGCCGTCCGCGAGCAAGGCGCCGCAACCGCAGCCGAAGGTGACGACGGCTCAGCCGCCGACCGATCCGGGGCCGCAGCAGACGGCGGCCGCGGGCGGCGGCTGCGAGATCCGCTCCAACGCGGGCAACTGCTACGCGGCCGGCCAGTTCTGCCGCGACGCCGACCTCGGCCGGAGCACCCACGACGCCGACGGTCGGGTGATCACCTGCCGCATGGTCAGCGGCAAGCCGCACTGGCAGGCCTGAGGGATCGCCTGACGCGGCCGTGTCGCCGCGCAGGAAGTCGGCCCGGCCACTTCCTGCGCGGTGGCGGCTCGGGGCGACCTACCTGGTCGTCGAACAGTCCCCGGCCCTCACCGCCGGCGAGCACGAGCAGGTGCCGGCCGGGGCTGAACCGAGGACCTGGGCCCGTTTGTCGGTGGTGTGCGGGCGCCGTTCTTCACCTTCCGCCCGCTCGCCGTCCCCTCCCGCGGCAGCACTGAGCTGGCCATCTGGGCGCTGGAACTGGCACCCGGCGTTCACAGCGAGACCCACAGCATGGACCGCGAGGAAGTCTTCGTGGTCATCGAAGGCAAGGTCTCGGCGACGGTCGCGGGTGAGGACGTACGCGCAGAGGCGGGCGACGCGATCGTCGTGGCCCGCCCACGCGACCCTGCAACTGCGCAACGGCTGCCCACACAATCCCGCCAAGCTCACGGCCGTGACCAGCGCCGGCATGAAGGCGACCGCCGGCGGGGTCACCTTCGCGCCGCCGTGGGCCCAGTGAACCGGCAGGAGCAACCATGAACGACGTCACCGCCGTGGCCCAGGTGATCCTCCAGGAACGCCGGGCCCGCGACCGCGGCTGGTGGGACCTCATGCGAGAGTGCCTCGCCCCGGACGCCGCATTACGCCTCAGCTGGTTCCGCGGACGGGGAGCGGCGTTCATCGCCGCTTCCCAGGAGATGGCCGCACGCGGTGACGCTGCCGGCCGGTGCTCCCGGCGGGCGGCTTGCCGGCGCGCCCAGTCGGCCGCGGCCTGCCTGGTGTAGGCGGCGTGGTGGAGCGCGGCAGGTTCCTCGGGGCTCATCGGCCGGCCGTTGTGCCGGGGCCCGGCGTCGGGGTGGGGATCGGCGGCCAGGACGGCGTAGGGTCGGTCCCAGGCGCGGTACTGGCCTTGCGACCGGCCCGTTCAAACTCGCGGCGTGCCGGCACTGCGCCGGCCGGGCAAGCGGTACGACCCGCCTTCCGGAACCGACCCTTGATGAGAAGGTACGCCTTGGCAACCGACTACGACGCCCCGCGCAACACTGGCGACGACGCCAGCGACGACAGTATCGAGGAACTGAAAAGCCGGCGTGATGACAAGCAGGGCTCCGCGGTCGACGTCGACACGGAGGCCGCCGAAGGCCTCGAGCTTCCGGGCGCCGACCTGTCCGGCGAGGAGCTGACCGTCCAGGTTGTGCCCCTTCAGCAGGACGAGTTCACCTGCATGACCTGCTTCCTGGTCCACCACCGCGCCCAGCTCGCCGGCGAGGACGGGAACGGCCGGCCCATCTGCCGCGACTGCGCGTCCTGACTGCGAAGAGAGGCAGAGCTGGCCGCATCCTGAACGGCGCACAGCCCAGACGCCGTGCTCCTGGACGTCCTGCGGGCCGCCCGTGAGGCCCATGCGAAGCGCGGCCACCGTGTTGGACGTGCAAGGGACCGCTCGGCGGCCGTCCGGGCTCCGAGCTGGAGCTGGGTGAGGAGGCGACGGCCGAGGCCGCCGAGTGCCCGGACTGCGATGTGGAGCGCGCCGGCGCGTGCGGCGAGCCGCTGATGCTGCCACTGCCCACCGACCGTGGGCGTCCAGTGTGGGCTGGCCCGGCGGCCCCGCGCGGGAAACCGATTTCGTGTTGGCGCGGTCATCGCTTAGGGTGATCTCACCGACGCGGGGTGGAGCAGCTCGGTAGCTCGCTGGGCTCATAACCCAGAGGTCGCAGGTTCAAATCCTGTCCCCGCTACCACCAGGGCCGGGGCCGGCGCACGATTGCGCGGGCCCCGGCTCTGTTCGTTGGTCAGCGGTGGGTGCGCCGCGCGGCACGAGACGTGGCGGCTGGAGGGCGGGGCCGGGGCCGCGATGCGGTGGCCGATGAGCAGCGGTCGGGACGGCGATGAGGTATGGGCAGCAGGCGCCGACGTAGACGTGCGAGGCGTCCATCACCTGGTCGGCCCGGGCCCTCGGCCGACGGCTGCTGGTGGGATGCCTGTGTCCGGTCCCGACGTGGCAGTACGCGGCATCACCCGTCCAGGACGCCGATCGACGCCGACCGCAGGCGGCCCTGAAACACCCGATTGCCGAGCCGTCGAGTCATGCGTTCCGTGACGGCTCGGCATATACCGGTGACCAGGCACAACACGAGGACCTGGCAGCACGCCGACCCCAGGACCGCCGGTGGTGCTGTCAGCGATCCAACGATCGGCCTCGTGGGTGATGCGTATGGGAACTGCCGTGAGCAGGGCCGCCGTGAGCAAGTTGCCGAGGGTCGGCGCGTTGTTCTGGGCGATCAAGATCGTGGCGACCACCCTGGGCGAGTCGGTATCGAACTTCGTGTCGATGGCACCGCTGCACCTCGGCTACGCCGCTGCCGCGATCATCTTCCTGGTGGCATTCGGGCTCACCCTGACGGTGCAGCTGAAGTTCGACCGGTTCCAGCCGGTGGTGTTCTGGTCGGTGATCCTGACCACCAGCATCGCGGGCACCGCGATGTCCGACTTCATGAACCGCACGCTCGGCCTGGGCTACGCCGGCGGTGCGACCGTGCTGACCAGCCTGCTGGTCGCCGTGCTCGTCGGGTGGCGGTTGACCGGGCAGACCATGGACGTGGAACGGATCGACACCACCCAAGGCGAGATCCTGTACTGGACCGCGACCCTGGTGTCCAACACGCTGGGCACCTCCAGCGGTGACTTCCTGTCGAACGGTCTGGGTCTCGGCTTCCGCGACAGCGCTCTGCTGCTTTCCGGGGCGATGCTGCTGATCCTCGCCGCACACTATCTGACCGCGGTCTCGGGCACCGTGCTGTTCTGGGCGGCCTACGTGCTGACCCGCCCACTCGGGGCGGTCGCGGAGAACGCGGTGGAGAAGCCCGTCGTGCAGGGCGGACTCGGGGTGGGAACCACCGTTACCTCCAGTGCCCTGCTCGCCGTTCTGATGGTCCTGGTCGGCTACCAACTGCTCAGCAACGACGAGCAAACCCGCACGGTAGAGGACACTGCTCTCTGACGGCCTTGGGAGCGATCGAGTTCGGGGCATGGCGGGCGAACCGAGGGCGAACCGCTTCAACCGGGGCCTCATCACACCCGCGCGGAGGACGTGGGGCCCGGGACGGGTGAGACCGTCCCCGGCTCGTGCCGTTCCGGAACCCGGTGCAAGGACCCGGTGCCGGCCGTACGGACCGCTCACCCCGGGGAGGCGGCGGGGGCCCCACGCCCGGGGAGGGGCCACGGGTGTCGACGCCGACGACCACCTCGGGCCGATCGGGGCCGCCGGGCCGCTCGGACTCCCCGGCGCGGACGAAGATCGCCGACACCTCGCACCAGCCGGCGACGGCGAGGCCGACCGATCCGACCAGCAGGCCCGCGAAGCCCCCGAGTCCCCGCGAACCGAGGACCAGCAGTTCCGCGTCGAAGGCCGCCTCGGCGGCAGCCCAGCGGGCCGCGGCGGTGCTCTCGGGCGAGCCGTCGACGCCGGCCAGTACGTATGTGCTCGCGGGGAATGCTCCGGTTTCTCGGGCGATGGCGGGGGAGTGCCGGGTGGCACGGCACTCCCCCGCCACCTGGGAATGGGACGGGGCTCAGCCGAAGGCGGTCTTCAGGGCCTGGAACGCCGTCTTCGGATCGAGCAGGGCGTGGTGCACCGGCGGGACGGGCCTGTCGAGGCCGAGCAGCCGGTAGACGGCGTGCATGGCGCCGCGTACCGAGTACTCGACGGTGAACACCACGTCCTCGGGGATCTCCACGTACTGCCCGAGGAAGGCGAAGTTGCGGGCGCCGTGCGGGATCACCAGCGGACGGTCGCTGACGCCGCGCCGTGCGAACTGGCTGGTGATGTAGGGCATCATCACCGTGGTCACGGCGGTGGTCTCGCGGACCTCGTCGGCGATGTCGTCGAAGCCGAGCAGGCCGAGCAACTCGTCCAGGACCTCCCGGCCGGTCGACTCCGCCATGGCCTTGCCGGTGTGCTCGCCCGGGGTGTCGATGAACAGCCCGTAGCCCCACAGGGTGAACACGTCCTCGGGCTGGCCGTCGAAGTGCGGCGGGCGAGGCACGACGATCGACATCAGCCACGGCGAGTCCTTGAAGGTCATGAGAGCGCCGGTGCCGGGCGCGTTGCCGCTGAACTCCTCGATCCGCTTGAGCAGGGCGGGGCTGCGCATCGTCAGGGTGAAGGACTCCCAGGCGGCTTCGGCGATGTTGCCGTTGAAGACGGCGGGCCGGCCGAGGTCGGGGGCCTTGCGGGAGAGCGTCTCCCACAGGGCCCATCCGCCGTCGCGCTTGTCCCGGACCAGCTCGGGCACGGTGTCGTCACCGCCGTAGGCGGCGTCCGCGGTCATCGAGCCGAGCGTGATCAGCGCCAGGTCCGACTCCGCGAGTTCGACGCTCTCCGGACGGCCGTCGCGGACCAGGTGAAGGCGCCGGGCGCGACGGATCCCGTCGTTCTCGGTGAAGTCCACATCGGTGACCCGAACGCCGTGCTCGAACCGCACACCGTGCTCGACCAGCCACCGGGTGAGCGGGCGCACGATCGAGTCGTACTGGTTGAGCCGCGTGCGGCGGACCCCGGAGAGGGTGTGGATGCGCGGGAACTCCTGGACGAAGCGCAGGAAGTAGCGCTTGAGCTCGATCGCACTGTGCCAGTTCTGGAACGCGAACGTGGTGCGCCACATCGCCCAGAAGTTCGTGGCGAAGAAGTGCTCGGAGAAGAAGTCGTCGATCCGGCGGGCACCGATCACCGACTCCGGCAGCGCCAGCAGCCGGGCCAGTTCGATCCGGTCGCGGGTGTCCAGGCCGAGCTGGGAGGCGTCGAGGACGCGGTGCTCCCGGTCGATCAGACGGGCCTTCGCATCCGTCGGCCACTCCTGGTTGAAGTCGAGGATCTCCTGGCGCACGCTGGTGTCCGGGTCGTCCAGGCTGGGGATGGTCTCCAGCAGGTTCCACAGGCAGGTGTAGGCCTCCTCCTCCAGCATCCGCCCGCCCCGGGTGACGTAGCCCCGCTCGGCCGCGCCGCGCCCGTCCAGCGAGCCGCCCGCGAGCGGGAGCTCCTCCAGGACGTGGATGTTCGTGCCGGGGAACTCGCCGTCCCGGATCAGGAAGGCGGCTGCGGCGAGCGAGGCGATCCCGCCTCCCACCAGGTAGGCCCTGGTCTCGCGAGTGCTGTCGATCATGTTCCGTCCAGGGTGTCGGAGAGCGGCGTCGTGCGGCGCGCCTGCACCGATCGGCAGGCTCCGCCAGCCTCCGTCCTCGGGGGGCGCCGGCCCAGGGCCGGGCAGCCCGGGAACGCAGGGCCACAGGTCCTGTCCGTCCGGTCCCGACGTGCCCCGACCGGCCCCGTGCGCCATCGCGTCCCGGCGGTGACGATGGTGCCGAGACCCCCTGTACGTGTCCGGGCAGGACCCGCTGGCGGTGACCTCGACCGCTACCGCCTGGTCATGGACGTCATCGACCGCACCCCCGGCCTCGCCGTACGGGCGGCCGCCGTCCGGCGGCGGATGGCCGACCAGCGTGCCCGACACCACGACTGGATCCGCGAACACGGCACCGACCTCCCCGAGGTCGCAGACTGGACCCAGGGTTCCTGACCGAGGATCAGGGGGGGCCGTCATCGAGGAGACAACCACCGTGGACCTGCCCGTCACCGTCGGCATCGACACCTCCGAGGCGAGCCTGGCGGCCGCAGACTGGGCCGCGCGCGAGGCGCTGCTGCGCGGCCGGCCGCTGCGCGTCCTGCACGCCCTGCCCCCGATGGCCCACCCGCTGCCCGGCCGGGCGGCAGGACTGCCGTCCGACGGGGGCGGCCTGCTGCACGAGGTGCAGCACATCCTCGCCGTGCGCCACCCCGGAGCGCTCCTCCACACCGAGGAGATCCAGGACGTCGCCACGTCGGCGCTCTGCGCCGCCGCCGAGGACGCCGAACTGCTGGTGGTCGGGACTCGCGGCGACGGCGGCTTCGCCGGGCTGCGGGTCGGGTCCACTGCCCTGTACCTCGCGGCCCGGGCCGGCTGCCCTACTGTGCTGCTCCCGGCCGAGTCGGCGGGCCCGGAACAGCGCGATCAGGTGGTGGTGGGCGTGGACGCCCGCCGCCCCGCCGAGGCGGCGTTGGAGTTCGCGTTCGCCGCTGCAGCACGGTACGGCCTGCTGTTGCGGGCCGTGCACGCCACCGCCGTTCCGGTGGCTGACCGGGCCGCTGGGGGAAGGGACGGCGAGGCCGGGCTGCTCGCCCGAGCCCTCGCCCCCTGGAGAGCCGCGCATCCGGGCGTCGAGGTCGTCGAGGTGACGGAGCGCGCGGCTCCCGGACTGCCGCTGGTGGAGGCGTCGGCCAAGGCGGCCCTGCTGGTGGTCGGCCGTCGTCCCACCGTCCGGATCGGCTTGCTCGGCCCTGTCGCCCATGCGGTCCTGCATCATGCGGTTTGCCCGGTGGCGGTGGTACCCGACGCGTGAACCACCCGCACGCCGCCGGGACCTTCGGCTCGGGGGCAGGGCTGCGCGGCCGCCACGGCCCTGGGGTGCGCCGTGATGCTGTACCAGCGGGACGCGGATGGCCGCGTCCCGTAGGACCGAGAGAGGACACGACATGTCGCACTCCGTGGTGGTGGGGATCGAGGGCTCGGAGCCGAGAACGGTGGCGGCCGCGGCGCCGCCCCGCGCGTGCTGGAGAGTCGTTCGTTGCCAGCCGGCCCGTACGTGACGAGGGCGCTGTTCGACCAGCGGGAGATCAGGGACTCCCTGACGGAGGCGGAGCTGGTGCACCTCCAGGACGCGCTGGCTCGTTGGGTCGCCTACGGCCGGCGGGCGGGCGGGTTCGCCGCGAGGGCATGCGGATCGGCCGACCGCCGTGGAGCGCGGTCGGCCGGGTGCGCTGTCGGGGCGTTCAGCGGAGCCAGGCGTGGTCGCGGACGACCGGGAGTGCGGCCCAGCGGTGTCCGAGGCCCCAGGTGTCGCCGGCTCCCGTGGCGGCGAGCGCGATGAGCAGCAGGTCGTAGACGAGGTGGTAGTCGGCGACCGGGTTGGTGGAGCCGCTGGCGGCTCCGGTGGCCAGGTGGCGGGCGGGTGGCCATTCGGCCGCCCACATCAGAGCCAGCAGGAGGGTGCCGCCCGCGGCGGCGATCCGAAGTCCGGTGCCGCTGATCAGGGCGAGGCCGATACCGAGGAGGCCGAGCATGAACAGCCAGTCGGCCCAGACCTGGCCTGCCATGTGGTGGTAGGCGGACTGGAGGGGGCCGGCGGAGACGTGGCCGAGGAAGCCCTTGGTGGGGGAGCCGCCGTCGAGCCAGGATTTCGCGCTCCTGGTGGCGTAGCCCAGCCCGAACGTCTTGTCGAGGAAGGCCCAGAGGAAGACGAAGCCGAGGCCGATCCGGGCGGCGGCGAGAGTCCGGGCCGCGGTGGCGGTCATGACGGCGCTGCCTGGGGCGTCATGGGGGGTGTGTACGGAGGTGCGTCGGAACGTGATGCCGAGCCGGTGGGTGAAGCCGGTGGTGTGCGCGTGGTGGGTGGCCATGACGAGTCTCCTCGGGCGGGTGGTCGGGTCGTCGGGTTCGTGCAGGGGGAGTTCACGTGGTGGCGTGTTCGCGCGGCCCGGGTCGGGCGTCGATGGTCCTGGCCGCCGGGATGGCGGGTGGTGTCCAGCGCAGGGCGGTAGAGGGGCCGGGTGCGGAGCGCACCCGGCCGCGCGGGTCGGCTACTTGCGGTGCATGGTCTGCAGGGCCTGGACCAGGACGTGCGGGTCGTGGTGGCCCTTGTGGACGGTCGGTGGTTGCTTGTCGAGCTTCAGGAGCCGGGCGACGGCGGTCCAGGCGGTGCGCACCGAGTACTCGACGGTGAAGACGACGTCGTCGGGGACCTCGGCGAACTGGCCGATGAAGGCGAGGTTGGTGGAGCCCTTCGGCACGACCTGCGGGCGGTCGCCGTGGCTGCGCACGAGGAACTGGCTGGTGATGTAGGGCATCAGGCACGGGATGACGGTGGAGGTGTCCTCGACACGCTTGGCGGTCTGCGCGTCGACGGCGAGGTGGTGCAGGACCTCCTGGAGGATCTCCTCGCCGGTGCACTCGGACATCGGCTTCTTGACGAACTCGCCGGGCTCGTCGGGGAGGAGGCCGTAGCCCCACCACACGGAGACGCCCTCGGGCTGCCGCTGGTAGACCGGCTGGCGGTTGATCACGACGGTGAGCAGCCAGGGTGAGTCGGTGAGGGTGAGCAGGCCGCCACGGCCGGTGGTGCGGCCGGTGAACCTCTCCATCCAGTCGAGGAACGCCGGGTCCTTGGCGGTGACCGTGAAGGACTCCCAGGTGGAGTCGTGGACGCTGCCGTCGAAGACCGAGGGCTTGCCGAAGTCCTGGCGGCCCCGGGCGATCCGGTGCCACAGCAGCCAGGAGCCGGGGCTTCGTCCGGTGCGTTGGGCGGGTGGGGCCTGGGTGTGCGAGCCGAGGGCGGAGTCGGCGGTCATCGAACCGTTGGTGACGAAGACCAGATCCTCCGGTTCGACCGGGATGTCGTCGTGGTTCCCCGCGAAGTTGATCCGCTCGACGGTGGTGGCGTCGCCGGGCCGGAAGGCGAGGTCCGCGACACGGCGGCCGGTGTGGATGGTGACGCCCTGCTCCAGCAACCACGCCGTCAGGGGGCGCACGATCGAGTCGTACTGGTTGTAGCGGGTGCGGTAGATCCCGGACATGGTGTCGAACTCCGGGAACAGGTGGACGAAGCGCCTCAGGTAGCGACGGAACTCGATCGCGCTGTGCCACGGTTCGAAGGCGAAGGTGGTGCACCACATGTACCAGAAGTCGGTGGTGAAGAAGTCCTCGGCGAAGCAGTCGGTGATCCGCTTGCCGTCCAGCATCCGCTCGGGCGTGGCCAGGCATTTGACCAGTTCGAGCCGGTGGCGCTCGGAGAAGCCCATGGTGTGCCCGTCGACGATGGCCCCGCCCCGGCGCACCAGGCGGGCCGCGTCGTCCCACGGGGACTCCTCGTGCGAGTCGAGGATGTCCTGGGTGGCCGACGTGCCGGGGTCGTCCAGGGACGGGATGCCGGCCAGCAGGTCGAAGGTGCACCGGAATTGGGCCTCGAACATCCGGCCGCCGCGCATCGTGTAGCCCGCCTCGGGGGTGCCGCCGGCGTCCAGGCTCCCGCCGACCTCCTCCTGCTCCTCGAACAGGTGGATGTCACCGCCCGCGAAGCCGCCGTCGCGGATGAGGAACGCCGCCGCGGACAGGGCGGCGATGCCGCTTCCGACGAGATACGCCTTGGCCATCACGGTCTCCTGAACTCTCGCTCTGCGCAGCCGGGTTGCCGATCGGCCAGCGGTGGTCGCCAACCCGGCGCGCCCGGCCCCCGGTGGGGCCGGTGGTAGAAGCTTCGGGTCGGCTGGGCGCCCGGGTCTGTGGGCCGTTGGTCACCCCTCAGGGATCGACGGTCCCGGCCGTCCGGGGTCCTGCGGCCCCGACGGGCCGCACCGCGCTCGGCCCCGGGAAAGGCCTCCTGCCTGCTGGTGGGGCTGGCCGGCAGGAGGCTTCGGGCGCGGGCTCACGCCGTCATGGCGCCAGGTCCCGGCGGAGCAGCAGCGGGCGGCGGTTCCCAGGCCGGCGACGCCGACGGCCAGGAGTACGGTGAGCGGGCCCCAGGGGAGGGTGCCGTGGGCGAGGGCGTCGGCCGGTGGGCGGGACCCAGTGCACCGCACCGTCCGTTTCGGGACCAGGGACCCACGGCCCCGGCCAGTGGGGCGGTCGGCCCGGATACGGTCCGAGCGGGGGAGAGCGGGCTGAAGGTCCCGGCACGGTGACCCCTCGGGCCCTTCGCCGTGGCGGCCCGGGCGCGGATGTGTTGGGGCACTCGTCTCCGCTCACGGCCCCGGGAGCTTCGCTGTGCATTTACCCCAAGGGCCGTGTTCGGCGAGTTCGGCGACGCGCCGGTAGACGTCCGGCCCGCCGGTGAGCGCGGGTGGGTGGCCGGTCCCGCTGCTGCTGGGTCAGGCCTGCGGCCAGGCCGGCCAACACGCCGTCGGCGTCGGCACTGCGGGCGGAGGCGAGGGACTCGTCGATCAGCCTCTCGTCGACGGGATCGAGCCCCGCCGCCCATTCTCGCTGGACTCCCATGTCGACTCCCCCTGACCAGAAGATGACGCGTGTGACGGTACGCCATCACGGACCTGGCCCGGAAGCGGCGGAGCGAGCCTTCGCTCTGCCGGAACCCGGCGGAGCACGGCGCCGAGCGGTCTCCTGCTGATGGTGGACCCGGGCGGGCGTGGTCGGCGCGCCCTCGACGGCCACGGTTCTGCCGGGGCGCAGCCGAGCGGACCCGGAGGGTCTGGAGGCATCACGGGCGAGGGGATTTGACGAACATGTTCGTAGCAATCTTGTTCGTGACGAACATGTTCGCTAGGCTGGCGGCATGAACCCCCGGCACCCCGCACCCCGCAGCCGCCGTGAGCGGCCCGCCAAGCCCGCCCTCAGCTACGAGGGCATCGTCGCCACCGCTGTCGGCCTGATGCGAACGGAAGGACTCCAGCGGGTCACGATGCGGCGCCTGGCGCAGGAGCTCGACACCGGCCCGGCCTCGCTGTACGTGTACCTGGCCAACACCGCGGAGCTCCACGCGGCGATCCTGGAAGAACTGCTCGGCGCGGTCGACCTCGGTCCGGTCAGTGCGGCCGGCGAATGGCGCGACCGGCTCGTGGCCGTCCTCGGCTCCTACACGCGGGTGCTGTTCGAGCACCCCGGCCTCGCACACTCGGCGCTGGTGGCCCGGCCCTCGGGGGCGAACTACCTGGGACTGGTCGAGGCGATCCTCGCCCTCCTGCACGAGGGTGGGGTTCCCGACGGGCAGGCCGCCTGGGGCGTGGACGTCCTGCTCCAGGTCGCCACCGCCACCGCGGCCGAACAGTCCGTCCGGGACCGCGACATCGCCGCTGCGGACGAGCACAACGCGCTGGTGGAGGCACTGCGACAGGCCACCGCTCAGACCCATCCCCGGATTGCGGCCCTCGGTGCCGACCTGGTCTCCGGCACGCCCGAGCAACGCCTGGCCTGGATCTTCCGCGCGGTCGTCAACGGCGCGCAGGCCACCCCCCGGCAGTCGGACTGATCGCAGCCGGCACCGCACCGGGTCATCCCGTTCCCGGTCGTCGAATCCCGTCGAATCGAGGTACCACCATGACCACCACCCACCACCCGATAGCCGTCGTCGGTGCGGGCCTGGGCGGCCTCACCCTCGCCCGCGTCCTGTACGCCGCCGGAGTCGAGGCCGCCGTCTTCGAGCTGGACGCCGACCGGCACGCCCGCACCCAGGGCGGCATGCTCGACATCCACGAGGAGTCCGGCCAGGTCGCCCTGCGCGCCGCAGGACTGCACGAGGACTTCCTCCGGCTCGTGATGCCCGGCGGGGAGGCCATGCGGGTCCTGGACCGGCACGCCACCGTCCGCTTCGAGGAGAACGACGACGACTCCTCGCACACCCGCCCCGAGGTCGATCGGGGCCGGCTGCGCGACCTGCTCCTCGACTCCCTGCCCGACGGCATCGTCCGCTGGGGCGCGAAGGTCACCGCGACCCGCACTCTCGCGGACGGCTGCCACAAGGTGTCCCTGGCCGACGGCGCCGCGTTCACCACCGGCCTGCTGGTGGGCGCGGACGGCGCCTGGTCGAAGGTCCGCCCGCTGGTGTCCGACGCGGTGCCCGCCTACACCGGGGTGTCCGTCGTCGAGGCCGACCTGCTCGACGCCGACGCCCACCATCCGCGGGCGGCCGCGATCGTCGGTGGCGGCATGCTCTTCGCGCTCGGCGACGGCAAGGGCTTCCTCGCCCACCGCGAGTGGGACGGAAGCCTCCACATCTACACCGCCGTCAGGACGTCGCCCGATTGGCTGGAGGGCATCGACTTCGGCGACTCCGACGCGGCGAAGGCCGCGGTGCTGGAACAGTTCGCCGACTGGCACCCGGACCTGCGGGCCCTGGTCGCCGACGCCGATGGCCCGCTCGTACCGCGCCCGATCGTCGCCCTGCCCGTCGGCCACCGATGGGAGCGCGTGCCCGGCGTCACGCTGCTGGGCGACGCCGCGCACGTCATGTCCCCGTTCGCCGGGGAGGGCGCCAACAACGCCATGCAGGACGCGGCCGAGCTCGCCCGGGCGATCATCGACCACCCGGGCGACTTTGAGACCGCGCTCGTCCGCTACGAACAGGCGATGTTCCCCCGCGCCGAGGCCGCCGCCGCCGACTCCGCCGCCAACCTCGCCCTGTGTTTCGCCGCCGACGCGCCCCAGGGCCTCGTCGACCAGTTCGGCTCCCGCCAGGAACAGGCCGCGTGACCCGCCCGACCAGTCAGCAGCCCACCACATGACCACCCCGACCCCGACCAGCAGGCAGGTGCTCCTGCGCCCCGGCGTCACCCTGGCCGTACGCGAGAGCGGGCACGGCACCCCCGTCCTGCTCCTGCACGGCGGACCCGGCCGGTTGCTCCTGTCGCCGTTGACCGGCATCGGACCCCGGCCGGCCGTGGCCGCGGCTGCCGTGTTCGTCCTGCTGCAGATCGGGGTGACACTGCAGATCGGGGTGACAGGTGTGCACCTGGCTTGCGGAGACCGCTGGATCACCCTCAACGCCTGGGATGAGCCCGCTGACCGAGGGCGTCTCAGCCGCCGGCCCGGACCGCGGTGAGGCACTGGTCGTAGAGGTCCGCCAGGTCGAGCCGGCCCTCGTGTTCGGCCCAGAGCTCGGTCGCGGTGTCGACGCAGGCGAAGACCGTCGCGACGATCGCCTTGGCGCGCGGGTCGGGCCCCTGATGGGGGGTGGTGTCCAGGCGGGCCCAGGCGCGACCCGCACCGACTTCTTCGAGGTCATCGGCACCGACCGGGCCGCCGGAGGAACCAGGCTCGCCGCGCCGGACGACGTCGTCCGCGCCGCGCTGGCCGCCCTGGACCGCAGGAATCCGCCGCCGAGCGTGATCGCCGGGCGCATGAACCGTGTCATGGCCTTCCTCGTCCGCCTGGCTCCCCGGCGGCAGGTCATCAGGGCCGTCGGCCGCATGACCGCCGCGGAGGTTTGACGGACGAGGCGGAGCGGCTGTCGTTCGGGTGGAGAAGGGCTGCGGGGTGGGGTGCCGGGGGCGTGGACCCGGTGTCCCTTCCTACCGCCCGGCCGGGGGCCGGGTGCGGCGACAGGCCGGGTGGGCGGCGGGCTGCCGCCGCACCCGGCCGCCGTGTCGGTGCGGGTCGTCGGCGTGCGCCGTCAGGACGAGCCGCAGGCGGTGGTCACGTCCCCGGCGGCGCTCGCGATGGCTCCGACGTCGGGCTGCCTGCCGTTGTCGACGTTGTCCCGGGCGGCGTCGATGGCCTTGGACAGCTTGTCGGTGGCCTTGTCGAGTTTGCCGTTGCTGCCGCTCTCACGGACCTTCTGGGCGTCGTCCTTGATCTTCTTGAGGGCGTCGAGCGTGTGCCGGCGCTTGCTGTCGTCGGTGATCTGCCCGACGTTGATCGCCGAGTCCATCAGGTCCTGGACGTCGCCGGTGACGCTGATGGCCCGTTTCCCGCAGTCGAGCGCCTGGTCGGCGTTCTTGCAGGCGGTGAAGAGCGGGGCGGCCGCGAGCAGTGCGACCGCGGCGGCCGTGATCCGGTACGGCTTCCTTGTCATGTCGTTTCCCTCCCGCCCTCACCAACGCCGGAACGGGCTCGGGCGGTTCCGGCGGCCCCGGCGGTTCGGTGTGGTCAGGCGCTCGGGTGTGCTCAGCCGTCCTCCGCCGTGCCGCAGCGGGCCAGGACCGCCGCCGCCAGGTGGTCGCGGAACCAACGATGGGCAGGGTCCGCGGAGTTGCGGGGGTGCCAGGCCATGCCGAGGTCGAGCGGGGCGAGGTCGAGGGGGATGGGGAAGGTGCGCAGGCCGAGGGCGGCGGTGGTGTCGGGGAGCCAGTCGGCCAGGCTGAGCGCGACGAGGTCGGTGTCCCGGGCGAGCAGCATCGCGCTCGTGTGGCTGGGGACGACGACCGCGACGCGGCGCCGCAGGCCCCGTTCGGCGAGCGCGCCGTCGATCGGGCCGAGGCGCTTTCCCCGCCGGGAGACGCCGATGTGGTCGGCCGCGGCGAAGCGGTGGGCGTCGACCCGGCCGTCGCGGCCTTCGAAGAGCAGGTGGCCCGCGCGGGCGACGCCGACCAGCGGCACCCGCGTGAGCGGGCGGGTGCGGATCTCCGGGTCGAGGTGTCCGAGGACGCCGAGCTCGACGTCCACCCGGCCCTGGCGGAGCGCGGGGCCGTCCTCCAGGGCCTCGGGGAGGAAGACGACGTCGACGTGCGGGGCCTCCGCGCGGATCCGGTCGGTCAACGTCCCGGCCAGGCCGACGAGGAGGAGTTCGGTGGCCTGCACGGTGAACGTGCGGTTGAGGTGGACGGGGTCGAAACCGGCCCCGGGCCGCAGGACGTTGTCGCAGGCGCGCAGCAACGCGCCGACCTCCTCGCGGAGTTCGAGCGCGCGCGGGGTCGGGACGAGCTCCTGGCCCGCGCGGACGAGCAGCGGGTCGCCGACCGCGCGGCGGAGCCGGGCGAGCGTGCGGCTGGCCGCGGCGGGCGAGGTGCCGAGGCGTTCGGCGGCGCGCGTCACGCTGTTCTCCTGGAGCAGGGCGTCCAGTGCGCGCAGCAGGTTGAGGTCCATGGATGGCTCCTGAGCTGCATTTTTGCATCTGAGGCAATGATTGCGTACCCATCATTGCATTGCCGTGGCACGTGGGGAGCGGTGAGAGTGGAGCTGTCCACGGAGACGCCATGGAAGGGCGTCTCTCCAATTCCGTCACTCCGTTCAAGGAGCTTTCCGTGCAGCAGTCCCCCCTTGCCGGGCGTGAAGGTCGCGAAGGAGACGTCCTGGCCGTCGTCAGCCAGAGCGGTCCGACCGTCTCGTTCTTCGACGCCGCCTCCGACCGGCACCTCGGGGCGGTGCAAGTCCTCGCCGAGCCACACGAGTTGTGCTTCGATCCGACCCAGCGCCTGCTGTGGTGCACGACGGCGTACCACTCCGGCTACTACCACGCGAACAGTGGCCGTCGCACCGAACTGACCGTCATCGACCCGGACACGCGGCGGATCGTCGAGGTCGTCGACCTCGCGCCGGAGCACGGGCCGCACGGGCTCGCGCTGGACCCGGTGCGCCGCCGCCTCTACGTCAGCGTGGAGGGTTCGGCGGACCGCCCCGGCGGTGTCGTGGTGATCGACACGGTGACGCGCCGCCCGGTGGGCCGGATCGACACGGACGCGCCCGGCCCGCACTGGTTCGCGATCGACCCGGCCGGACGGACGGGCTTCGCGACCAACAAGGAGGCCCCCTTCGTGTCGGTCGTCGACCTCGACCGGGGCGTCCTCACGGCGAAGGTCGGTGTGCCGGGCAGCGAGGGGCTCGCCGTCTCCGCCGACGGCGCGCACGCCTTCGTCGCCGGGCCGTACGCGTCGTTCTCGGGGGGAGGGGCGGAGCGGCCGACGACCGGGATCCGGGTCGTCGACGCCCGTTCGGCGTCCGTCGTCGACGTGCTGCCGACCGACGGCCTCGTCCTGCCGGTCCACCTGACGTCGTCGGGCAGGCTGCTCGCGGGTGAGCTCCGGACGGAGGCCGGATCGGAGTCGCAGCTGGGACGGCACCTGCCGGGCCGCCTCACGGTCTTCGACGCCGGGACGCGCAAGCAGGTGGGCTCGGTCGAGGTCGGGCTCTTCCCGCTGACGATCACGTCCTCGCCGGACGGCCGGCTCGCGTACGTCGCCAATGTCGTGTCGTCGACCGTCGACGTCGTCGACCTGGAGACGCTGGAGCGGATGTCCCGGCTGGACGTCGCCCGGGCCGGCGAGGCCGGGGCCCACGGCCTCGCCTACATCCCGCGCCCGGCCTGACCGGCGGCCACCGCGAACGGTCGGCGTCCGACCGGCCGGGTCCCGTACCAATTCCATCCGTCCCAGACTGTACAGCAAGGCTGGACAGTCTGGACTGATGGAATTACCGTGGGCGGTATGAGCGAGAAACCTGCTGACGTCGGTGAGTCCGCAGCCCGCGCGGCCCGCGAGCTGCGCACCCTCTTCAGTCGTCTGCGCCGTGCCCTCAAGGAGGCCGACGGCACGAGCGACCTCACCCCCTCCCAGACCTCCGTGCTCAGCCGGCTCGTCGCCGACGGGCCCGCCTCCGCCGCCGCGCTGGCCGCCGCCGAGCGCGTCCGCCCGCAGTCGATGGCCGCCACGCTGGCCGCGCTCGCCGAGCGCGGGTACGTCCGGCGCCGCCCGGACCCCGAGGACGGGCGGCGGCTCCTGGTCGCTCTCACCGAGGCCGGGCGCGCGATGATCGCGGACAGCCGCCAGGCGCGCGAGGAGTGGCTGGCCCGGGCCCTCCAGGACCGCTACACCGAGCCCGAACGCGCCACCGTGCTGGAGGCGCTGGCCCTGCTCGACCGGCTGACCGTCCGATGAACGGCCCCGGCGCCCTGCGCGCGCGGATCCGGTCCATAGCCTCGTCCCGGAGCGGACAACGGCCGGGCCGAGAGGGGGAGTTCGACCGGCGGCTGATCGCGCCGATGGTCCTGGGCTCGGTGCTCAACCCGGTCAACTCCTCGATGATCGCCGTCGCCCTGGTGCCCATCGGCACCGCGTTCGGCGCCCCGCCAGCCGAGACGGCCTGGCTCGTCTCCGCCCTCTACCTCGCGACCGCCGTCGGCCAGCCCGTGATCGGGCGGCTGGTCGACGCGTACGGACCGCGGCGCCTCTACCTCGCCGGGACGGCGCTGGTCGGCGTGGCGGGCCTGCTGGGCGCGCTCGCGCCCTCGCTCGGGCTGCTGATCGCGGCCCGGGGGCTGCTCGGCCTCGGCACCTCGGCCGCCTACCCGGCCGCGATGCACCTCACCCGCAGCGAGGCCGTGCGGACCGGCCGGGACAGCCCGGCCGGCGTGCTCACCGCGCTCGCCGTCGCCAACCAGACGGTCGCCGTCATCGGCCCCACCCTCGGTGGCCTGCTGATCGGCGCCGGTGGCTGGCGGGCGGTCTTCGCCGTCAACGTGCCGCTCTCGCTGGCCTGCCTGGTGCTCGGTGCGGCCCGCCTGCCGGGGCTTCCTGCCCGCGAACAGGGCGCGGACGCCCGCGAACGGGGCGCGGACGCCCTTGAACGGCGCACGGACGCCCGCCTCGACGGCACCGGGATCGCGCTCTTCGCTGCCATGCTCGTCGCGCTGATGCTCTTCCTCATGAAGCCGCAGGCCGCCCGCTGGTACCTGCCGGTGGCCGCCGGCGCCGCGGCCTGCGCCTTCGCCGTACGGGAGTTGCGCGCCCGCGACCCCTTCGTCGACGTGCGAACGCTCGCCGGGAACCGCCCGCTGGTCGCCACCTACCTGCGCCAACTCCTCGGCTACACCGCCTCCTACGCCTTCCTCTACGGCTACACCCAGTGGCTGGAGGAAGGCCGCGGACTGGCGCCCTCGACCGCCGGCCTCGTCCTGCTCCCGCTCTCGGGCGCCGCCCTGGCCGTCTCCGCCGCCACCGGCCGCAGCACAGCCCTCCGGGGCAAGCTGGTCGTCGGCGCCGTCGTCCAACTCGCAGCCTGTTCGGCGATGGTGCTGGTCGGTTCAGGGAGCGCGACCTGGCTGCTGATCGTCGTCGGGGTGCTCGCCGGGATCCCGCAGGGGCTCATCGGGCTGGCCAACCAGGCCGCCCTCTACCACCAGGCCGACCCGGCCCGGATCGGTTCCGCGGCCGGCCTGCTGCGCACCTTCACGTACCTCGGTGCGATGGCGGCCTCCGCGGCCAACGCCGCGTTCTTCCCGCACGGCGCCACCACCGCCGGGCTGCACCACCTCGCGCTGTTCATGCTCGGCGGTGCCGCCCTCCTGCTCGCGCTCGTCCTGCCCGACCGCTCGCTGCGACGGCCTGCGCCTGGCGCGCACAACTGATCGGTGAAAAGCCGTAGTTCACTCGGCTCTCAGGCGTTCCACAGCCGTCCATCGGGCGTCACTCGGCGCCGCCGACGTTCGCGCGCCACTCGTGCACGCCGGGGGATATCTCGACCACCTCGGCCGGGTAGCCGTCCCGGACGACCTTCAGCAGGGCGTGCTGCTCCTCCAGCCACCCGGGTGCGAGCGCGAGGATGAAGCGGACGGTGACGCCGGAGTCCTCGGCGTCGGACACGGTGACCCAGACCCCGCCCGGCCGGCCGGGTTCGACCCGCAGCTCCGGTCCGTGCTCCTCGTCCAGCCAGCGGACCGCCTCCCGGCGGGACAGCCGCTCCAGGGCCGCCTCCCATTCGATGAGATGACGATCCGTCAGGATCGTCACGAACCGGGCGGTCAGCTCCTCGGCGGTGGCGACGATCTCGCAGTCCAGCCAGTCGTGTCCGAGCAGTGAGCCCGGAGCGTGCCGTCCGAGGACACGGACCCGCAGGCTCTTCCCGGCGCCGCCCGGGCGGTCGTCGAGTCTGATCAACTCGTTCTGCTGCGACGCGACTTCACTCATCGTGCACTCCCGGTGACGGCCATCCAAGGGGTGCTCATCCTCGCGCAGGTGTTCGCCCGATGCCAATCCCATTGGTGGACCTGGTCGTTGACGCCGTGGGGGCGGCCCGTCCGCCGGGCCGACCGGGCGGGCCGTCGCTCGGGCGTGCCTCAACCGTGCTCCGGGCGGCCGGTGATGACCGTGGTGAAGATCGGGGCGCCGTGCTGGCGCCCGGTCACGACGGCGGTGAGCGCGTCCGGGTCGTCGGCGTGGGTGAGGCGCGCGGTGACGGTGGTGGGCGCGTCGTGCTCGGCGTAGCGGTGGTAGGTGGTCGTCATGGCGGTGGGCGCGATCGTGACCGGGGAGGTGAGGGCGTTGGCCGCCTGACGGGCCGCCTCCAGCAGGACCATGCCGGGGATGTGGTCGATGGCGTGGTCGAAGAGGATCGGGTGCCACGGATCGGGCGTGAGGTGCCAGGTGCCGGGCTCCTCGGAGGCGGTGAGCACCACGTCGGCGGGGCGCAGCCGGCCGACCCGGGCGGGCGGGAGCGGCCGGTCCACCGGGGCGGGCGCGGGCGCGAGCTGCTCGGACGCGTCGGACCCGGGGATGCCGGCGGTGCCGGCGGTGCCGGCGGTGCCGTCCGTGCCGGGGCTGCGGCGGGCGCCGCGCAGGCGCCGGTAGGTCGCGTCGGACACGGTGGTGAAGCAGCCCTGGCCGGTGGCGGCGACGTGGGGGCCGCGGCGGACGGTGACGGACATGGTGAAGTCGATCGTCGTGCGACTTCTGGGCTGTGCCACGAGTCTCGCCTCCAGGGTGAGGTCGGTCGGCGTCGCACCGATCACGAGCTGCCGCGGGCGGGTGGCGACGTCGAGGTTCCACATCATGAACTTGTGGTCGAGGGGCACGCCGAAGCGGGTGTGGGCGAGGTAGAGCGCGGCCTGGCGGACCGTCTCGGCGGCCTGCATCGGGTCGTGCCGGGTGCCGTCCGGCGTGCTGAAGAAGGTGTGGGCGCGCGGCCATTGTGCCGTGACGGTGAAGGCGGTGTCGGTCAACTGCTCGCTGCCGGTCAGGAAGACCTCGGCGTGGCAGGCGCGGTGCACGTATTCCTTGGGGACGGTGGTGGTCAGTCGGGGTTTCGCGCCGATCGGGCGGTCCGCGAGCCCGGCGGCGGGCGCGGCATGCGCGGGGCCGAAACCGGGGATGCCGGTGGAGAGGTCGTCCGGAAGGTCGTCGGAGAACCCGGAGGAGAGCCCGGTGGAGAGGCCGGTGCCGAGGCCGCGGGGGAAACCGGCGGCGGCGCGGGAGGGGGCGGGGGCGCGGTAGGCAAGCTGGGTCATGGGAGCGCTCCGAAAGGCCGTGACGGGCGGGAAGGGCTGCTCAGGGCTCGTAAGATACGTACCTTCCGGTTTGGTTTTCAAGGAGTCCGGAGCACGATTCGTCGGCGACCGAGCGTTGCGTCGTCGTCGCTCCGGGTCCGTGCCGAAAGGTCCGGGAGTGGCGCCGGAGCCTGTCTGCGGTCGTCTGACCTGCGGCGAAATCAGTACTTGAAGAGCTTTTGGGCGTTGGTTGACCATGTCCGGGCCGGAGCGTGGCGCCGGGAAGTGGGAGGCGGCATTCCGTACCGGCTGATCGCGCGTGAGCCGCCCGTTGCCTGGCCGACCAATACCGTCCATGCGGTTTTTACCGCGCTCGGAGGCGGATGCAAGAAGGCCGGGGAGGGGGACCGGCCGGTTCCTGTACGGGTAAGATACAGGGTGTTTGGTTTGGTTCTCCGAACGGTTCAGGGGTGGTGGCGGTGGCTCGGCAGGAGAGGGCGGTCCAGACCCGGCGGTCGATCCTGGAGGCCGCGGCGTCGGTCTTCGACGAGTTCGGCTACGAGGGTGCGACCATCGGCGAGGTGGTCGCGCGCGCGGGCGTGACGCGCGGGGCGCTGTACTTCCACTTCGCCTCGAAGCGCGACCTCGCACTCGGTGTGGTGGAGGAGCAGTTCGTGCAGGGGCCGCTGCCCGAACGGAGCTGCAAGCTCCAGGAGTTCGTCGACACCGGGATGGTGGTGGCGTACCTGATGCCGCGGGACGCGCTGCTGAGCGCGGGGGCGCGGCTCTCGCTCGGCCAGGACGTCTTCGGCGACCTGCGGGGCGGCGCCTTCGAGGGGTGGATCACCCGGGGGGAGGGGATGCTCACGGCGGCGAAGGAGCAGGGTGAACTGCTGCCGCACGTGGCGCCGGCCGAGACCGCCTGGCTGCTGATGGGGGCGTGGACCGGGGTGCAGATCCAGTCGCAGAAGCTCACCGGACGGGCGGACCTGGAGCGGCGGGTGGCCGGGCTGTACCAGCTCGTGATGCCGAGCATCGCGGTGCCCGGGGTGCTCGCCACGCTCGACCTGTCGCCGGATCGCGGTGCCCGGGTGGCGGCCGAGGTGGCGGCGCGGATGGCGGCGGACGGCACGGATCCGGCCGGCGCGACGGCTGGCGCGAGTTCAGCGGGACTGGGGGAGCCGGGAGATGGGGCCACGGGCGGTGCGAGCGCCGGCTGACGGCTGCGGTCTGCCGGCTCCGGGTCTCCCCGTCGGGCCCGGGTGACGAGTCGTTCGGCGAAAAACAAACAGCTTGGTCGGTTTTGTATTGACAAACCGTCTGCCCTGTTTTTGGATGGGCCATGGGTGCCCTGCGGTGTGGCTGACGGGCACTCGGCCGACCGGTGGCCGTCGGGGCCGCCGACGCGTCTGGATGTGGGGTGGTCATCATGGAGATCCGGGTGCTGGGGGCCTTGGGGGTCCAGGTGTGCGGGGAGTCGGTGGTGCCCTCGGCGCCGAAACCGCGGCAGGTGCTCGCCCTGCTGGCCTCACGGGCCGATCAGGTCGTTCCCGCGGGTGTCCTCGCGGAGGAGCTGTGGTCCGGCCGCCCGCCGCGCAGCGCACGCACGACTGTGCAGACCTACGTCCTCCAGCTGCGCGACCTCATCGACCGGGCGCTCGCGCACGCCGAGGAGGGGTTCCGCGCCACGTGTGCGAAGGACGTCCTGGTGACCTCGCCCGGCGGATACATGCTCAACACCGGCGGCGGCACCGTCGATCTGCACGAGTTCGAACGGCTCGCCGGCCTCGGCTACCGCGCCATGGACGGCGGAGACCACGCGCTCGCCGCCCGGCAGCTGGCCGACGCCCTGGCGCTGTGGCGCGGCCAGGCCTTCGCGGACGTCCCGCTCGGCGGCCAACTCGCCGTCGAGGCCAAGCGGTTGGAGGAGACCAGACTCTGCGCGCTGGACCAGCGCATCGAGGCCGACCTGCGGCTCGGTCGACACCGCGTCCTGCTCGCCGAACTGACCGTCCTGGTCGACCGCTACCGCACCCACGAGAGCCTGCACGGCCAGTACATGCTCGCCCTGCACCGCTCCGGACGGCGCGGCGAGGCGCTGGAGGCGTACCAACGGCTGCGGAACACCCTGGTGCGGGAGCTGGGCATGGAGCCCTCGGCCGGGCTCCGGCGGCTGCAGCGATCGATCCTGGTCGCCGGGCCGGAGCGGCCTGAGCAGGACCGTCCCGTCGCGGTCCCGACCACCACCGGCGATCCGACGGCGGCGCGGTCCCGGCTCAGCCGGATCGGCTGAGCCGGGTACCGCGCCGCCTTCCCGGCGCCCGGCGGGAAACCCGATGGTGAGCGCGAACGGGGCACCCGTAGACTCCCGTGCTCGTGACCGACGCCACCGACGCCACCGACACCCTGTCATCCCGTCCCGCCCTGACGTCCCTTCCCGTGACGTCCCGTGCCGCCTCGACGCCCGATTCCGACACCGCGTCCGGTTTCGCCGGTGACGGACGCGGCGCGGGGCCGGCCTCCGACGCCGAGGTGGTCGCCGCCGCCGCGGCCGCCGCCGGTCGCGGACTGATCGGCCGGGAGGCGGTCGCCGAGGTCGTGACGCTGTGTGCCGTCGCCGGCGAGCACGTGCTGGTGATCGGCGAGCCCGGGACGGCGAAGTCCGCGGCGGTGCGGCGGGTCGCCGGGCAGCTGGGCGGGCGCTACTTCGAGTACCTGCTCGGCCGGTTCACCGAGCCGGGCGAGCTCTTCGGCCCCGTCGACCTGCGGCGACTGCGCGAGGGGCGCGTCGAGTTCGCGACCGAAGGGATGCTGCCCGAGGCCGAGTTCGCCTTCCTCGACGAGGTCTTCCTCGGCTCGACGGCGGTGCTCAACACGCTGCTCGGCCTGCTCAACGACAAGGTGTTCCGGCGTGGTCGCACGGTGCTCGCCAGCCCGCTGCGGGTCTGCGTGGGCGCCGCCAACCACCTGCCCGAGGACCCGGCCCTCGCCGCCTTCGCGGACCGCTTCCTCGCCCGGGTCTTCGTCGAGCCCGTCCCCGACGGGCAGTTGGAGGACCTGCTGGAGGCCGGTCGCCGTCCCTGCACCGCACCCGATCGACCGGCGCAGCTGCTCGGCGCCCTCGACCGCCTCGCCGCCGCGGCGCAGGCCTGCGACCTCGACGCCGTCACCCCGCTGCTCGGCACCGCGCTGCGACGCCTGCGGGCCGCGGGCGTCCCGATCAGCGACCGCCGGGCCGTCCGCTCGCAGAACCTCGTCGCGGCCGCCGCCGTCCTCGACGGGCGCACCAGCGCCTCCGCGCGCGACCTGTGGGTGCTGCCGCTGGTCGCGCCCACCGCCGACACCCAGGCGCTCGCCCGCGAGACCCTCGCCGACCTGATCGACCAGGCCGCCAACCGCAGCCTCGCGCACACCGCCGAGGAGCTCTCCCGCAGCACCGCCGCGCGCGCCGAACGGCTCGTGCGCACGGGCGCCGCCCTGCTCGCCGAGCACGCCGGACTGCCCGACGGGCGGGACTCGCGGCTGCGGCTGGAAGCCGTCCTGCGCGAGATCGACGCCGGCTTCGACCCGGCCGACCTGCCCGGTGCGCTCGCCGGCATACGCGCCGGCCTGGCCGCCGCGGTCGCCCCCGCATGACAGCCGTCCGGCTCCGGTGGGAGCCCTGCGAACCGCCGCTGCCGGCCGCCGCCGTGCTCGCGCTCGGCGAGGACGTCCCCGCCCTCGCCACCGCCACCCGCGACCGCCTCCTGACCGGCACCCGCCTCGGCGTCGCCGCCGACCCGGGCGCACTGCTCGTGCTCGGCGCGACCGAGGACCTGCCCTGGGTCCCCGGCGCCCGCTACCTCGGCGTCGACGGCGAACTGCTGGTGCCGACCACCGCCAGGCCGCAGCCCGCCGCCGCCCTGTGGCGCACCGCCCTCGGCGCGGGCGACGGACAGCTGTGCGCCCTGGTGCCCGGACACGCACTGGTGGCCGACCGGCCGCCGCTCGGGACGGACCCGGCGGCTCTGGAGAACGCCGGGGCGACGACTGTGCGCAGCGAGCGGAGGCTGCCGTGATGACCGCCCGCCTGCCCGGCCCGCTCGCGGGCTGGGCGGCCACGCTCGGCGCCCTCAGCCCCGAACTCGCCGACGCCCTCGGCCCGTTGCTGCGCCGCCTGGACGCCCTCATCGGCGGGCACGAGCCCGCCGCCGACGTCCTCGGCACGCCCGACGGCCACGGCGGCCTCGCGCGCACCGGGCGGCCCGACCAGCTGCTGCCCTCCGAATGGCTGCTCGCCGGCGAGGCCCCGGACGAGTTCCTGCGCCGCTACGCGGACCGCGAACTTCTGTACCTTGCCCCGGAGTTCACCACGGAAGCCAGTCGCGGACGGATCGTGGCCCTGGTCGACACCGGCCCCGCGCAGGCGGGCGCCGGCCGGCTGGTCCAGCTCGCCGTCCTGCTGGTGCTGCACCGGCGGGCGGCCGCCGTCGGCACCGAGCTGCTGGTCGGCGTCCTCGGCGATCCGTCCGACCGCCTGCTGCGCGGCGACCTCGCCGAGGTGCTGCCGCGCTGGCTCGCCGCCCGTCGGCACACCGACCCGACCCCCGAGGACGTCCGCCGCGCGCGGGAGGTGCTTGCCGACGGCGACCGGGCCTGGCTGCTCACCTCCCCGCACCTCGCCGACCAACTGCCCGAGCGGAAGGGCGTGTTGACCACCGAGGAGACCGGCTGGAGCGCCGACGGCGCCGCCCGCGTCGCCGTCCGCGTGGACGGCGGCCCGGCGGCCGAACTCCCGCTGCCCGCCGGCCGCATCGCCGTCCGGGCGCTGCGCGGCGCCGAGTTCCGTCGGACCGGCGTGATGTTCGCGCCGCTGCCCACCGGCACCGGGGCGCTGCCCGCGTTCACCACGGACTCCCCGACGCTGCTCGCGCGAGGCCGGGACGCCTCCGTGCTGCTCGCGGTGCGGCTGTCGCCGGGCACGGCGCACTTCGCCGGGAGCGCCCGGCCGCGCCGCCACCGGCTGCGCGGACAGGTGGTCGCCGCCGGACGGACCGGTCGGCGCCTGCTCGCCTTCTACGCCCGCCAGGGCCGCCTCCTCCTCTACGTCAGTGGCAGCCGCCTCGGCGAACCCGGCCGCTACGACGTCGACCTGGCCGACGTCGGACTCGACCACAACGCGCTGCCCGCGCTCGCGCACCAGCCCGTCCTGCCGCTCCTGCGCGACGGCGACGACCTCGTCGTCCCGCTCGCCGGGCACTGGCGGCGGATCGCGCCCGGCGGCCGGGTCACGCTCGACGGGCCGGTCGTGTCGACCGCCGGCGGCCGGCCGTTCGTCCGGGCCCGCGAGCCGCGGCTGTTCGACGGCGAGCTCCCGCCCGGCGTGGCGGACTGCGAGCACCTCGTGCACGGCGCGGGTCTGCTCGCGTGGTCCGAGGACGGCTTCGGGTGGGACATCCGCACCCGGAAGGGCGAGCGCCGCTACCTCGAACTCCCCAGCGGCGGCGAGGTCATCGCGATCACCGAGGACAACGGCACACCCGTGCTCATCACGTGCACCCGCGATGCTCACCTGGTCCGCAGCGTCCGCGAAGGCCTCGTCCGCACACTGACCAGCTTCTCGGACGGCCGGGTGCCGCCCGCCGTCCACCCGTTCTGGCCGGTGATCGCCGCCGAGCCCCGGCCGGGCCGGCTGAAGACCGGACATGCCGTGACCGGAAAGACCCTCCTCTCGATCGAGAACGACGAATGAGTCCCGTCATACACGCCGCCGGCTTCGTGCTCGACGTGCCCGTGATCGGTGCGGCCGAGGCCGTCGACCGCGTCCTGGCGTCCTGGCGTCCCGGCGCCGAACTACGCGAACTTCCGGACGGGCGATGGCTGTTCACGCTCCCTGAGGCGATGTCGACCCGCGTCGACGGTGCTCCGGGGGAGCCGCTCCGCGCGGTCGGCGGCGGGCTGGCGGCCGTCGGCGTGCGGAGCGGTGATCTTCCTTCGCCGGGCGAACTCTCGCTCGCTGTAGGTGGCTTGATAGAGCGTCATGTCATCCTCGAACTAGGCCAGTTGAACCCGGCCGACTGGCTCGACCTGTCCGGGATCACCCTCCACCGGCTCGGCGCGGTCGGTGCCCCGGTCGTGCCGGAGCCCGTCCGGGAGGACGTCCCGCAGGCGCCCGCCGTCGACCTCCGCGCCGCCGCCCGCGTCCCCGGGCTGACCGGCCGCGCCCGCCGCCGCACGGCTCCGAGCCGGGAGCGGTCCGGTGAGGCGTGGGCCGTCGCCGCCGCGGTGTCCCTCGGCACCGTGATCATCGCCGTCCCCTTCGCCGGCCTGATCGCCCGCAGGGGCTTCGACCTCGGCGCGTTCCTCCTCGCCGTCGGCGGCGGCTGCGCCGTCCTCCTCGGCTTCGTCCTGCTCGACCGGCGCCGGGCGCGCGTGGCCGGCGCCGCCCGAGGAGCCGCCGGTCCACGTCGAGGCGCCGCCGCCGTTCCGCGCGGCACCCGCCGCACCCCGTCCACCTCCGGCGTGCTCCGTCGGCGGCACCTCCGCTACCTGCGCGGCCTCACCCGGGCCTTCGAGCAGCGACGCTGGGAGGACGCCCTGCGGGACGCCGTCCCGCTGGCCGCCGCAGGCTCCCGCGAACGGCCCGCGTGGTTCGGGCGCCGCCTGCCCCGCCGGTTCACCGGCGCACTCAAGCCCACCCCGCACACCGCCGACGGGCCGCTCGTCGCCAGCCCCGTCAGCGGCCCGACCGTCCACCAGCACCTCACCGACCTCTACCACGAAGCCGCCCGCGCCCTCGAAGGCGAAGGGCGGATCGACGAGGCCGCCTTCGTCCTCGCCGACCTGCTCAACGCACCCGCCGAGGCCGTCGCCCTGCTCGACCGGCACGGCCGCACCGCCCAGGCCGCCGAACTCGCCGATGGCCGTCGCCTCGCCGCCGACCTGGTCGTCCGCCTCTGGTGGCGGGCCGGCGAGCGCGGCCGCGCCGTCCGGGCGGCCTACCGCCGCGGCGCCTTCGCCCGCGCCGTCGAACGCCTCCAGGACACCGACCCCGCCGCCGCCCGCGAACTGCGCGCCGCCTGGGTCGACCACTGCCGCTCCCGCGGCGACCGGCTCGGCGCCGTCACCGCCGCCTGGCCCGACCCGGCGCTGCGCCCGACCGTCGCCGCCGACCTGCGCGACGCCGTCGCCCTCGGCGGGCCCGCCCGCGGACGCGCGCTCGCCCACCTGCTCGCCCTCGGCGCGGGCGACGCCACCCACAAGCTCGCCCGGGCCGTCCTTGACGGCGGGGACGAGGCTGCCGGGTGCCTCGCCCTCGCCGCCGCCCTGGCCGACCTGCCCGCCGCCGATCCGGCCGCCGACCGCGAGCTCGCCACCGCCGCGCTCCGCGCCGCCGTCCGGGCCGGCGGGTTCGGCGGGCTGGGCGGCATGCGCGACGCGCACACCGAACGCACGCTCCACGACCGGCTGCTGAAGCGCGCCGACCCGCTCGTCGCTGCTGACCTGCCCCGCCTGCGCCGCGCCGAGCACGCCGGCGAGCGCTCCGCCGAGGGCGTGCCGCACCTGACCGCCGCCGACCGCCCCGGCACGCTCCCCGTCCTCGACGCGGTCCGGCTCGGCTCGGGCGCGGTCCTGATCGCCTGCGGGCACGCGGGCGTCCGGCTGCTCGCGCCCGACGGCCGCACCCGCGCCCGCTGGGACGTGCCCGCCGACCAGCTCGTCGTGGCCGACCACGGCGGCACCGTGCTCCTGGTCGCCCGCTACGGCGAGGTCCACGAGATCGTCCGCCTCGACCTCGCCACGCGAGCCGTCCGTCCGTGGACCGCGCTGCGGGCACACGAGGTCGTCCCGTCCTTCGACGGCCGCCACCTGGTCACGTCGGACGAGGACGGCATCACCGTGCTGGACACCCACACCCCGCACCCCACCGCCGTCTGGCGCGAACTCGGCCACGAACAGCGGCTGTTGGGACCCATCGTGCGCTCGGCGACCAGCTGTGCGGCGCTGGTCCGGACCCGCCGCGAGGGCCGGATGCCGGGCAGGGCCGAACTCTGGCGCTGGGACCAGCCGGGTTGGGAGCTGCGTCGCCGCCTCGGACTGGAGGAGGACGCTCCGGTCGCGGCGCAGCCGCTCGCCGACGGCCGTGTGCTGAGCGTCGAGCCGGGCGCACTCCACTGGACGAGCGAGGGCGGATCGGCCTCCCTGGACGTGGACGGCGAGGGCGAGGTGCGCACCGACGGCGCGTGGTGGGCGTGCACCACGTCGAACGCGACAGGCGCCCACGTCCGTGCCGGCTCCGGCACGACGCCCGCCTTCACCGCCGTGTTCCCTGGCGCTGCCGGCACCCCGGCGGGTATCCGCCACCACGCCGGCGCGGTCACCCTCTGGCACCGCAGCGGCCGCGTCCTGGCCACCACCCCGGACGGAGCCACACTGCTCGCCAACCTGTGCGTGACGACGTCCTGAGGCTGGGCGCGGCAAGCTGCGGGCCGTGCCGGCGGAGGTGCTGGACGGGCTCTGCGATCCCGGCCGTGGACAGCCATGCCCATCACCGTGACCGCGCCCCGCGGCGTCCTCACCCCCGCCGGCGAGCGCGAGATCCTGCCGCAGCTGACCGCCACCCTGGCGGAGGCCGGCGGCCTGGCCGGGAACCGCGGCTTCCTGTCGATGGTCGGCGGCACCGTCCACATCCTCCCGGGTCGTGGCGGAACCCGCCGACCGCTCGCCGCCGTGCCCCCGTATATACAGCCTGCCGGCCGCGATCAGCGGCGCCCCGACCCTGGTCGTCCACACCGCCGAGGACGGTTCCTCCTCCGAGGAGGCACTCCGCGTCCTGACCGGCTGATCCAGGGTGCCCAACCGGGCGACTGCGCCCCGGGTTCGAGTGGCCGCGGGGCCGGTGGCGGGACACGATCGTCAAAGCGGCGGGTCCTCCGGCGCCAGTGGGACGGAGCACTCGGCCGGGAGGCGACAGTGACCGGTGTGACCAGCGCCGATCTTCTCGTGGACGCGTTCGGCAGGATTCGCGAAGGGGTCGCCGACGTGGTCGACGGTCTGACTCCCGAGCAACTGGCCTTCCGGGTACGGGACTCGGCCAACTCGATCGCCTGGCTGGTCTGGCACCTGACCAGGGTGCAGGACGATCACCTCGCCGACGCGGCCGGCCGGGACCAGGTCTGGACCGCCGAGGGCTGGGCGGACCGGTTCGGCCTGCCGTTCGCCGCGTCGTCCACCGGGTACGGGCACCGCCCCGCCCAGGTCGCCAAGGTCACCGCCACCGCCGAGCTGCTGCTCGGCTACCACGAGGCGGTCCACGCGCGGACCGTCCGCTACGTACGCGGCCTCAGCGGCCGGGCCCTCGCGGAGATCGTCGACGAGTCGTGGCAGCCCCCGGTCACCCTGGGGGTGCGTCTGATCAGTGTGATCGTCGACGACCTCCAGCACGCCGGCCAGGCGGCCTTCGTCCGCGGCCTGTTGGCGCGCCGCTAGCCAGGACGTGTCCGGCAGGCCTCGTTCGGGTCAGCGGTGCGCGCTGACGCCGTGCTGCACGACGAGCCCGAGGGCGGCGACATCGTCGCCGTCCCGATGGTCGCGGAGCCCGTGGGCGCGAACCACTCCGGCATCGACCGGTGCTGGGGCGACGTCCGGACCATGATCAACGACCTGGCGACCTACCGCCTCGACCCGGACCGCCCCCAGCCCGACACGGGCGACCAATGGGCCGATCTGGCGTGATGGCCAAAGGAGTTGATTGACCATCACCGCCTCCGGTCAACGCAGTCCTCCTGCGCGGCGGCGCCGCCTTCGCCGCCCGGTCCGGGGGCGCCTTCGGCGTCGACGGCGTCATCGACCGGGTGGCAGCCCCGATCGTCCACCGCGTGATCTTCCCGCCCTGGGCCCTCCCCGGAGCCGAAGCGCGGGTCCACGTGGACACGCTCCGCGACGCTACCGCCTGACAGGCACCCCGCGCACCACCCCTGACCTGCCGTTTCCCGCCCCGAGCTGCGCGCGGCCGGGCCGTGCGGATACTGGAGTACGGGACGAGTCCGGCGGGTCCGGTTTTTGAAGGACCCGCCGGACGGATCGCCCCGCGGCAATGGCACTCTCCGCCGCGTTCTTCACCCCAGCCAGCGCCTGGTGCCGGCTGGGGGCGCGCGCGGAGCCGAGAAGGTGCCAATGCAACGGAAGGAATTGAGATGAGTTTCTTCGACCGTCGAGACCGTGGCCGCGACCGCCGGCGCCGCCGTCGTCACAACCGCCGTCGTCGGTGGGGCCGGTGACGGTGGGGCTGGTGCCGGTTGCCCCTGGCGGCCTGGCCTAACTTCATCCCCCGGGGCCGGCGGTTCCACCGCCGGCCCCTCTTCCTGAACGGGGTGTCTCCATGCACGGCGCGACGCCCTCGGGCGACTGGGGGGACGACACCGCCGCGCAGGGGCCGGTGGCGGACGCCCCGGCCATCCGACTGCGCGAGCTGTTCCACCGGTTCTGGCCCTGGGTGCGCCCGGACGCCCGCTGGCTCCCGGTCAGCGCGGCCCTGCTCGTCCTCGGCGCGCTCGGCGAGGTCCTCTCGGTCTGGGTGTTCAAGGACCTGATCGACGACGTCCTCGTGCCGCGCCGCTTCGGCGACTTCTGGCTGCTCGCCGCCGCCATGCTCGGCGCGGCCGTCGCCGGCGCGCTGCTCACCTTCGCGGGCACGTACACCAGCACCAGGACCGCCGAGCGGTACATGCTGCGCCTGCGCACGGACACCCTCGCCCACCTCCACACACTGCCGCCCGACACGCTGGAGACCTGCTGGCGTGGCGACCTCGTCGCGCGGATGACCACCGACATCGCGGCGATCGAGCAGATGGTCGCGACCGGTCTCGTCGAGGGCGGCGTGGCCACCGTCAGCCTCGTGCTGTTCACCGGCGCCGCCTTCTACCTCAGTTGGCCGCTCACCCTGGCCGCCCTCGTGGCCGCCCCGCTGTTCATCCTCTCCACCACCCTGTTCGGCCGGCGCATCCGCGAGCGCGAGCGACAGGTCCAGCGCCGCGCCGGCGGCGTCACGGCGCTCCTGGAGGAGTCGCTGCGCAACGCCGTCATCACCCGGACGTACGGCCAGGAGCACCGCGAGGTCGCCCGGGTCGAGGCCGAGGGCCGGGCCCTGCTCGCCGCCGAACTCGCCACCGCCCGGGTGGCCGACCTCTACCAGCCCTTCGTCGGCGTGCTCCAGACGCTCGCCGGCCTCCTGGTGGTCGGCGTCGGCGCACTGGAGGTGATTGACGGGCAGCTGAGCCTCGGCGGGCTGCTCGCCTTCGCGGCCTTCATGTCCCAGCTGTTCGAGCCCGCCCAGCAGCTCGCCGGGCTCGTGCCACTCGCCGGCGCCGCCTCCGCCTCCGGCGAGCGCGTCCTGGAGCTCCACGGCCTCACCAGTCCGGTGCGCGAGAGCCCGACCGCCCGCGACGCGGGTACGGTCAAGGGCCGCCTCTCCCTCGACGGCGTGCACGCCGTCTACCCCGGCAGCCACGGCCCGCCCGCGCTGGAATGCGTGAGTTTCGACATCCACCCGGGCGAGGTCCTGGCCGTCATCGGACCCAGCGGCAGCGGCAAGTCCACGCTCGCGAAACTGCTCGTCCGCTTCCTGGACCCGGCGATCGGCACGGTGCGCCTCGACGGGCAGGACATCCGTGACCTGACCCTCGCCTCACTGCGCGGAGCGGTCACCCTCCTGCCGCAGCAGGCACCGCTGTTCCAGGCGACCATCGAGGACAACATCGCCTACGGTCGGCCGGACGCCGCGCCGAGCGAGATCGAACTCGCCGCCCGGAGCGCAGGCGCCCACGACTTCATCACCGCCCTCCCGGACGGCTACCGCACCGTCATCGGCGCCGACGGCTTCCAGCTCTCCGGCGGCCAGGCCCAGCGCGTCGCGATCGCGCGCGCCTTCCTGCGCGGCACCCCCGTCCTCGTCCTCGACGAGCCCACCACCGGCCTCGACCCCCGCACCGTCGAACAGCTCATCCCGCCGCTGCGCCGCCTGATGGAGGGTCGCACCACCGTCCTGATCACCCACGACCGGACGTTCCTCCCGCTGGCCGACCACGTCCTCACCCTCCCCACGGGCGTCGGCGCGGACGGGACAGGGCCGTTGAGCGGCCTGCCGCTGGAGGTCCGTGACGCGGGCGAGTGAGTGCAGGAACCGGCCGGACGCCTCGGCCCCGAGCGTCGGCGTGGCGGCGTTCGATCGCGGCGAGTATGCGGCGGGCGGCGGTGGTCTCGGCGGTGCCGCGCGGGGTGGGCACGACGAGCTTCGCGCGCCGGTCGGCGGGGTCGCGGGTGGCCGGGCCGGGGCTGCGCGCGATCACTCCGTGAGCGCTTGCACCGCCGCATAGTCGGGGACGTGCGGCATCGGAGGGAGGACACCAGTCGTGCGCAGGGCGACGGCGGTGTCCACGGCTGCGCCGAGGGCGACGCGGAAGAGCAGGCCGCCCAGGCTGACCCGGCGGACGCCGAGGTCGGCGAGGCTGGTGAGGGACGGGCCGTCGGGCGACGCGAGGACGTTGACCGGCAGCGTGGTCGCGGCCACCGCCGCCGCGATGGACGCCGGGTCGGTCAGGCCCGGTACGAAGGCGCAGTCCGCACCCGCGTCCTGGTAGGCCGCCAGGCGGGACGCCGTCTCCTCCGCGTCTCCCTCGCGCAGCCAGTGGGTGTCGGTGCGGGCGTTGACGAAGAGCCAGGGCACGGCCGACCTGATCGCGGTGATCTTCGCCGCGTGCAGGTGCGGCGGGGTGAGGCCCCCGTCGGCGCGGCCGTCCTCCAGGTTGATGCCGACGGCGCCCGCCTCGGCGAGTTCCGCGGCGAGGTCGGCGACCTCGGCCGGGTCGTCGCTGTAGCCGTCCTCGATGTCGACCGAGAGCAGGAATCCGCCGCCGACGAGCCGGTGGGCGAGCCGGAGCGTCTCGGTGCGGGTCCGGCCGGCGCCGTCCCGCAGCCCGGCCGTGGCGGCGACCCCCAGACTGGTGGTGCCGATCGCACCGAACCCGGCGGCGGCCAGCGCGGCCGCGGAGGCGTGGTCCCAGGCGTTCGGCAGCAGCAGGGGCTCGCCGGGGCGGTGGTGCAGCTCGCGGAAGGCGGTGGCGGCGGAGGGGGCGATGCTGGTCACTTCTGCTCCTCGGTGTGTGCTGCGGCGCCGGGTCGGGCGACGGCCCCGGCGTGGTCCTGGTCGTCCCGTTCCAGCAGTCCGGCCGCGAGCGCCCGTGCCTGGGCCTGACCGGGACAGCGGTGCGGGCCGGCGCCGAAGACGAGCAGGGCCGGCGCGTCCTGTTGAGCGGCGGTCACGTCGACCACCACCGTCTCCCCGGACCGGAGCTCCAGTGCTCCGACGCGGGTGTCGGCGACCACTCGACGGCGCAGCGCGGCCACCGGCGGGTCCGTCCGCAGCACCTCGCCGATGACGGCCTCCGCGCCTTCGGCGGGGAGCCCGCCCGGCGCGGCCCGGCGCGCGTGCTCGACCAGTCGCGCGGTCGCGTCGCACGCCTGCACCAGCAGCCCGATCCGCTGCGCGGCGGCCTCCGGGTCCGCCCCGTCCGCGACGCGGGCGAGCAGCGAAGCGACGGCCTCGTCGGCGGCCTTCGCCTCGACGGGCGTCAGCTCGCCGCCGAAGTACCCCGCCGAGACGGCCACGACCGCGTCGGCCACCGCGTCCGGGCCCGGCAGCCCCAGTGCCTCCGCGAGGACGCGCACGGCCGTGTGCCGGTCGTCCGCGCCGACCGCCGAACCGGCCGCGGCCCGCCGGAGCTCGCGAGGCTCCAGCCCGGCCAGCGCGGATTCCGCGTGCGCACGCCGACGGGCGTGCACCCGCGCGTCCCCGGTGAACCGGGCGACGGTGGCGCGCAGCCAGGCGAGGGAGCCGACGACGGCGTCCGCGTCGGCGGCGGGTTCGGGGACCAACAGCGGCTGTTCGAGCGCCGCGCGGGCGTCGGCGTACGTACGGATGCCGCGGACGGACGGTTCGGAGATCGTCATGAGGCCACGCTAGGCGTGGGAAACTTCGGCGCCCGCCGAACCATGGCGGGGCAGCGCACCGCCTCCGGACCATTCCCGTCGGGCTACTCCACGGGAGCCGAGCGGATGGAGAGGCCGGGCCGTCGGCGGTGGACGGTGAGGTAGACGAGGCCGTCCGCGCCTGCGCGGACGGCCCGGCGGGCGCCGTGCGGCAACCAGGCGGTGCATCCCGGAGAGAGCGCCTGCCGGCCGTTGTGCGTCTCCAAGTAGCCGCTCCCGCCGAGTACTTGGACGAGCACGTCGAGGTCGGGCTCGACGTGCTCGGGAACCTCGGCGTTCGGCAGCAGGCGGATGACGTTCGCGTCCAGCTGGCGTCCTTCCTCCGCGAGCCGCCACAGCGCACCGCTCCGGTCGGCGGGGGCCCGGTCGAGCAGGGCGTCCAGGTGGATGAGCACACCGGGTCCGGGGTCGGACGTCAACGCAGCCTCCTGCAGGCGAGTGGGCAACGCCGGATCGGCCCGTGGATTCTACGGAACCTCGCACGTTCGGCCTGGTCGGCGGCCGGTCCTACCCCGTGCGGCCGTGCCCCGCTTGTGGTCACGTGCGGCGCCGGGTTCTCGTGGAGATCGGTGTCCGGACAATTCGGGAGGGTGTCGTCATGGCCGCACGAGTCGTCTACCGGCGGATCTACGAGGAGGCCTCGCCGCAGGACGGGCAGCGGGTGCTCGTCGACCGGGTCTGGCCGCGCGGGATGAGGAAGGAGGACGCGCACCTCGACGAGTGGCTCCGGGACGTCGCCCCGTCGACCGAACTGCGTCGCTGGTACGGCCACGAGCCGAGCCGGTTCGCCGAGTTCCGCCGCCGCTACCGTGCCGAACTGCGGGACGCGGAGCACCGGGAGGCGGCCGGGCACCTGCGCGACCTCGCCGCCGGGGGCGGAATCACGCTCCTGACCGCCACCAAGGACGTCGACCACAGCCAGGCCGCCGTCCTGGCCGAGTGGTTGACCGGCGCGAAGCGGTGACCGTCAACCCCGTGCCTCGGCCGGGCGGGCACCATGGCGGGCCTCGCCGAGGCCGCCGGCACGGACCCGCTGTCGGTCTGGCACCACCACGAACCGGGCGCGCCCACACCACGTCCGGGCGCGCGCCGCACCCTCACCCGAACGGAGCCCGAACGTGACCAGCGCCCGATCCCTCCAGACAGCCGCCGCCCCCCTGCGCTCCGCCGTCCTCGCGGCCTGCTCCGGCTCCGGCAAGCCCGCCAACACCGCGACCGGCGTCCCGGATTCCCCGACCGCCGGCTGAGCCGCCGTGACCATCCAGGGAAAGACAGCCCACCTCGTCCTGCGCCTCCTGGCCGCCGCCGGACTCGTCATCGACGCGGTCGTCCACGCCCAACTCGCCGAGAACTACGACGCCGTGGGCACCACCATCAGTCAGGGCACCCTGTTCCGCATCGAGTCCGTCGCCGCGATCCTCGCCGCGCTCCTCGTGCTGCTCTGGCGGCACCGCGTCGGCGACCTCTTCGCCTGGGCCGTCGCCGCCTCCGGGTTCGGCGCACTGCTGCTCTACCGCTATGTGAACGTCGGCATCCTCGGCCCGCTGCCGAACATGTACGAGCCCGTCTGGTTCGCCGACAAGACGCTCGCCGCCTGGGCCGAGGGGGTCGCCACGGCGGCCCTCACCGTCCTGCTGCTCAGCCGCCGCCGTTGGTTCTGACCCTGGCCGGCGCCCGGGACGCCTCCCCGCTGCTCGGGTGAACGGGCGGCGCGGCGGGGCGGGTGCGGCGGGGGGCCGGCGGGGCGGGGGTGATGATCGCCGGGTTCCCGGACGCCCACACCGTCGGAGGCGGAGATGCGGATCCTGCTCCTTGCCAGCGCGTTCAACAGCCTCAGCCAGCGGCTCCATGCCGAACTGCGCGACCGTCGCCACATCGTGGATGTCCAACTGGCCGGAGACGATGATGAGTTGCGCGCCTCCTTGCGTCGCCTGCGGCCGGACCTCGTCCTCGCGCCCATGCTGCGCACCGCGATCCCGCAGGACGTGTGGTCGGCGCACACCTGCCTGATCGTCCATCCCGGCCCGCCGGGCGACCGCGGCCCGTCCTCCCTCGACCGCGCGGTCCAGGAGGGCCTCACCAAGTGGGGCGTCACGGTGCTCCAGGCCGAGGCGGAGATGGACGCCGGGCCGGTCTGGGCCTGGGTGCCCTGCCGGCTGCCCGGGCGCGGCAAGAGCGACCTGTACCGGGGCGAGGTCTCCGACGCGGCCGTGGCCGCCGCGCTGCTCGCCGTGGAGCGCGTCGCCTCGGGCACGTACCCGCCGCAGCCGCAGCACGGCCCCGGCTGGCGGGCGACGGTGCGCACGCGTCCCGTCCTGCGGCAGGAGGAACGCCGGATCGACTGGGCGCGCGACTCCACCGAGGAGGTGCTGCGCAGGCTCCGCGCGGCGGACTCGCAGCCCGGGGTGCTCGACGCGCTGTGCGGCGGCGAGTGGTACCTGCACGGCGGGCACCGCGAGCCCGAGCTGCGCGGCCGTCCGGGCGAGCTGCTGGCGACCCGGGCCGGAGCCGTGTGCCGGGCTACCTCGGACGGCGCAGTGTGGATCCCCGAACTTCGGCGGCGGCGCACGCCCGGCGGGCCCGCGACCTTCAAGCTCCCGGCGGTGACGGCGCTCGGCGCCCTGCTGCCCCCGGTGCCCGCGATGCCGGCCGCGCTCGTGCCGAGCAAGGGCGCGTGGTCGGACATCCGCTACCGCGAGGACGGCCCGGTGGGCTTCCTGCGCTTCTCGTTCCCGGGCGGTGCGATGTCCGCCGACCACTGCCGGCGACTGCTGGAGGCGTACCGCTCCGCGCTCGGGCGGCCGACCTCGGTGCTGGTGCTGGGCGGCGGCCGGGACTTCTTCTCCAACGGCATCCACCTCAACGTCATCGAGGCCGCACCGGACCCGGCCGCCGAGTCCTGGGCCAACATCACCGCGATGGACGACCTCGTCGCCGAGGTGCTCACCACCACCGACCGTCTGGTGGTCGCCGCCGTCGCGGGGAACGCGGCGGCCGGCGGCGTGATGCTGGCGCTGGCGGCGGACGAGGTGTGGTGCCGCGGCGGATCCGTCCTCAACCCGCACTACCGGCTGATGGGGCTGTACGGGTCGGAGTACTGGACGTACACCCTCCCGCGCCGGGTGGGCGCGGCGCAGGCCGAGCGGCTGACCCGCCAGGCGCTGCCGCTGTCCGCCGCGATGGCCGACCGGACGGGCCTGGTCGACCGCGTACTCGCGTGCGGGCCCGAGGAGTTCGGGCCGAGCGCGGCCCACCTGGCCGCGCTGCTCGCCGCCTCGCCCGCCACGCAGCGCCGGATCGCGGAGAAGAAGGCCGCGCGCGAGGCCGACGAGCGGACGAAGCCGCTGGCCGCGTACCGCGAGGAGGAGCTCGCGGTGATGCACCGGCAGTTCTTCACACCCGAATCGCCGTACCACGTCCTGCGGTCCGCGTTCGTCCGCAAACGCCCCGCGCCCGCCGGGCTCCTCGCACGGACATGACCCGAACGGCCCCGCCCGCCGGCGTCCTCCGGGCGACGCCGCCGGGTCTCCGGACCGGCGTTCGATCCGAACTATTGCTATGACTGACTTTGAGCCATTTCGTCCGGCTCCCATCCCCGAGGAGGCATCCTCATGGGTGCTGCAACAACTGACACCGACGTGGTGCACGTCCTCTGGATCAACGCGGGCCTCAGCTGCGACGGCGACTCCGTCGCGCTGACCGCCGCGATGCAGCCGAGCATCGAGGAGATCGTCACCGGCGCGCTGCCCGGCCTGCCCAAGGTCGCGGTGCACTGGCCGCTGATCGACTTCGAGTGCGGCCCGGCCCAGGGCGCGGACAACTTCGTCGAGTGGTTCTTCAAGGCCGACCGCGGCGAGATCGAGCCGTTCGTCCTGGTCGTCGAAGGGTCCATCCCCAACGAGAAGATCAAGAAGGAGGGCTACTGGTGCGGCTTCGGCGACGACCCCGCGACCGGTCAGCCCGTCACCACCAGTGAGTGGCTGGACCGGCTCGCCCCCAAGGCGACCGCCGTGGTGGCGATCGGCACGTGCGCCACGTACGGCGGCATCCACGCGATGGCCGGCAACCCGACCGGCGCCATGGGCGTGCCGGACTACCTCGGCTGGGACTGGAAGTCCAAGGCCGGGCTGCCGATCGTCTGCGTGCCGGGCTGCCCGATCCAGCCCGACAACTTCGCCGAGACGTTCACCTACCTGCTGTACCAGTTGGCCGGCTCCGCGCCGATGATCCCGCTCGACGACAAGCTGCGGCCCGCCTGGCTGTTCGGTGCCACCGTGCACGAGGGCTGCGACCGCGGCGGCTACTACGAACAGGGCCAGTTCGCCACCGACTACGGCACGCCCGAGTGCCTGGTGCGGCTCGGCTGCTGGGGCCCGGTCGTCAAGTGCAACGTCGCCAAGCGCGGCTGGATCAACGGCGTCGGCGGCTGCCCGAACGTCGGCGGCATCTGCATCGCCTGCACGATGCCGGGCTTCCCGGACAAGTTCATGCCCTTCATGGACCCGCCGCCCGGCTCGCGGATCTCCTCCAGCACCAGCGCGGTGTACGGACCGCTGATCCGCCGGCTGCGCGCGATCACGCAGCACACCGTCGACAAGGAACCGAAGTGGCGCCGCACCGGCCGCCACCTGACCACCGGTTACCGCCCGCCCTGGTGACGCCGGAGGGCCGCACACCCGCCCCCGGGTGTGCGGCCCGTCTCCGCCGCCCGCCCCCGATCCCCCCGATCTGCAGAGCAGTCCACGACAGAAGGGCACGACACACACGATGGCAACACCGAAGACCAGGGCGGCCGGCGACGGCAGCGGCCTGACCGAGATGTCCTGGGACCCGATCACGCGGATCGTGGGCAGCCTGGGCATCCACACGAAGATCGACTTCAAGCAGAAGAAGGTCGCGGAGTGCTACAGCACCTCGTCCGTCTTCCGCGGCTACAGCGTCTTCATGCGCGGCAAGGACCCGCGCGACGCGCACTTCATCACCAGCCGGATCTGCGGCATCTGCGGCGACAACCACGCCACCTGTTCGGTCTACACGCAGAACATGGCGTACGGGGTGAAGCCCCCGCACCTCGGCGAGTGGATCATCAACCTCGGCGAGGCCGCCGAGTACATGTTCGACCACAACATCTTCCAGGAAAACCTGGTCGGGGTCGACTACTGCGAGAAGATGGTCCGCGAGACCAACCCGGGCGTCCTGGAGAGGGCCGAGCGCACCGAGGCCCCGCACGCGGCCGACCACGGGTACAGGACGATCGCCGACATCATGCGCTCGCTCAACCCGATCGAGGGCGAGTTCTACCGCGAGGCGCTGCAGGTCAGCCGGTACACCCGGGAGATGTTCTGCCTCATGGAGGGCCGCCACGTGCACCCCTCCACGCTCTACCCGGGCGGTGTCGGCACGGTCGCGACGGTCCAGCTGTTCACCGACTACCTGACCCGGCTGATGCGCTACGTCGAGTTCATGAAGAAGGTCGTGCCGCTGCACGACGACCTCTTCGACTTCTTCTACCAGGCGCTGCCCGGCTACGAGGAGGTCGGCCGGCGCCGCGTCCTGCTCGGCTGCTGGGGCAGCCTCAACGACCCGGACCACTGCGACTTCACGTACCGCAACATGACGAACTGGGGGCGCAGGATGTTCGTCACCCCCGGCGTCATCGTGGACGGAAAGCTCGTCACCAACGACCTGACACAGATCAACCTCGGCATCCGGATCCTGCTCGGCAGCTCCTACTACGAGGACTGGCAGGGCAAGGACCTCTTCGTCACCCACGACCCGCTGGGCAACCCGGTCGACCCGCGGCACCCGTGGAACCAGCACACCATCCCGGCCCCCCAGAAGCGCAACTTCGACGACAAGTACAGCTGGGTGATGTCCCCGCGCTGGTTCGACGGCAAGGACCACCTCGCCCTCGACACCGGCGGTGGCCCGATCGCGCGCCTGTGGTCCACCGCCCTGTCCGGCCTCGTCGACATCGGCTACATCAAGGCCACCGGCCACAGCGTCCGGATCAACCTCCCCCGCTCGATGACCAAGCCCGAGGTCACCTTCGAGTGGAGGATCCCGCAGTGGAGCAACGCCATCGAGCGCAACCGCGCCCGCACCTACTTCCAGGCGTACGCGGCCGCCGCCGCCCTGCACTTCGTCGAGAAGGCGCTCGACGAGGTCCGCGCCGGGCGCAGCCAGACCTGGGAGCGCTTCGAGGTGCCGGACGAGTCGATCGGCTGCGGCTTCACCGAGGCCGTGCGCGGCGTGCTCTCGCACCACATGGTGATCCGCGACGGCAAGATCGCCAACTACCACCCGTACCCGCCGACCCCGTGGAACGCGAGCGTCCGCGACAGCTACGGCACACCCGGCCCCTACGAGGACGCGGTGCAGAACACTCCGATCTTCGAGGAGAACTCCCCGGAGAACTTCAAGGGCATCGACATCATGCGCGCGGTGCGCAGCTTCGACCCCTGCCTGCCCTGCGGTGTGCACATGTACGTCGGCGGCGGGCGCACCCTGCAGACCATGCACGTGCCCACCGGCCTGAGCGGGCTCACCGCATGACGGCCGAGCAGACCGGGCTGCGGATCCAGGAGGCCCTGGACACCCTGGCCGGCAGCGGCGCCGAGCAGGCGGGCGAGCAACTCGTCCGCGACCTCATGGAGTTCTACGGCCAGGGACTGGCCCGGCTCGTCCCGGCCCTGCCCCCGCCCGCCCTGGAGCGGATGCTGGACGACCCCGCCGTGGCCGGACTGCTGCTCCTGCACGACCTGCACCCCGAGGACGTCACCGCCCGGATCGACCGGGCGCTCGCGACCCTGCCCGAGCGGCTCGACGTGCTCGGCTTCGAACCGGACACCGGCACCCTGCGGCTGCGCCGGACGGCCTCCGGCTGCGGCTGCGGGGAGCAGGACGTGGAGGCCGTCCTCTCCTGCCACGCCCCCGAGGTGACGGCCGTCGAGCTGGAGCGCGCCCCGCAGCTGCTCCAGATCGGCACCCGCCCGCCGCTGCCCGCGGAGGCGCGATGAACACGCGAAGGGTCTCCCGGGACGGGACCGCCCTCCTGCGCCGGCTGCGCGAGCCGGCGCCGCCGCGCCCCGAGCAGTGCGCGTTCTGTGCCCGGGACCTGCCTCCCGGCCACCGCCACCTGGTGGACGTCGAGGAGCGCGCCCTCGCCTGCGCCTGCACCGCGTGCGGCCTGCTGTTCCAGCAGTCGGGCGCGGCCGGCGGCCGCTACCGCACCGTGCCGGACCGCTACCTCGCCGACCCGGACGGGGACGTGGACGAGCGGCTGTGGTCGGTGCTGGGCATCCCGGTCGGCACCGCGTTCCTGTTCCGCAACGGCGTGCTGGACCGGCTGCTCGCCTTCTACCCCGGCCCGGCCGGCGCCACCGAGAGCGAGCTGGACGAGGAGGCCTGGGAGCGCGCCCTCGGCGGGAGCCGGCTGGCCGCCGCCCTGGAACCGGACGTCGAGGCGCTGCTGCTGCGCCGCACCGACCGGTGTGTCGAGTGCTACCTGGTGCCGGTCGACGTCTGCTACGAGCTGGTCGGCCGGCTCCGGCGGTGCTGGCACGGCTTCGACGGCGGCACCGAGGCGCGGGCCGAACTCGACGCGTTCTTCGAGCGGTTGGCCGCCCGGGCCCGCCCGCTGCCGGTGGAGGTGACGGCATGAGCGAACGGAGTGAGCGAATCATCGGAAGGTGCGCGTTGCGCGAAGCGCTCGCCGAGCGCAGCGAGGAGGGCGCATGAGCGTGCTCGGCTTCACCTGCACCGGCGTGCGCTCCGACCCGTACGCGGCCGCGCCGACGCTCGTGTTCCGGCTGCGGATCACGGCGCCGGCCGACACCCGGGTGCACGCCCTCGCCCTCCAGTGCCAGCTGCGGATCGAACCGGGCCGGCGGTCGTACGCCGCCACCGAGGGCGAGCGGCTGACCGACCTGTTCGGCGAACGGGAGCGCTGGGCGACCACGCTCAACCCGATCCAGCTCGCCACCGTGCCGCTCCTGGTGCCCGGCTTCACCGGCGAGACCGAGGCCGACCTCGCGGTGCCGTGCAGCTACGACCTGGAGGTGGCCTCGGCCCGCTACTTCCGGGCGCTGGACGGCGGCGAGGTGCCGCTGCTACTGCTCTTCTCCGGTACCGCCTTCGCCGGTCCCGGCGGCTTCCAGGTCACCCCCGTGCCCTGGGACAAGGAGGCCCGGGTGCGGATGCCGGTGCGGGTCTGGCGCGAGGCGATCGACCAGCACTTCCCCGGCTGCGGCTGGGTGCGCCTGCCCGACGACCTGATGGACGGCCTGCTGGCCTACCGCTCCCGGCGGGCCCTGCCCTCCTGGGAGGCGACGGTGCGCGAGCTGCTCGCGGCGGCGGCGGTCGAGGAAGGAGTCCGGTGAGCGCCTTCCCGGACAGCATCGAGAGCGGCTTCGCGGCCGCCCGGCAGATCGCCGACGCGGTGCTGCTGGAGGGCTACGTGCTCTACCCGTACCGCGCCTCGGCGGCCAAGAACCGGCTGCGCTGGCAGTTCGGCGTCCTGGTGCCGCCCGAGTACACCACGCAGGGCGGCGAGCACTCCCACCAGCGCACCGAGTGCCTCATGGAGGCGCGCCGGGACGACCGGCTGGCGGTCGAGCTGCGCTTCCTGCGGGTCCAGCGGCGCACCGTCGAACGGGCCACCGCCACCGGCGGGTTCGAGCCGGTGGAACGACTGGAGCTGGCCGACCGGGTACTCGTCGAGTGGGACGAGGGCGCCGAGGAGCGAATCGAACTCCTGCTGACCGTGGAGGAGTTGACGGGCGAAGGCGTGCAGCACGGGTTCCGGCTGCCGGGCGTCGGCGAGACGGAGCTGCTGCGCGAGCACGGCACCGCCGTCGGACGGCTGGTGCGGCGGCGCGAACAGGTCGACGGCGTCGTGCGGTTGCAGGTCGAGGAACTGCCCGGCCCGTACCGGGCGCAACGCCTCACGGCGGTGGTGGAGAACGCCTCCACCTGGATGCCGCGCCCGGACACCGGCCGCGAGGAGGCGCTGCCGCGCTCCCTGGTCTCCGCGCACCTGTTGCTCGGGCTGGAGCACGGCGGGTTCGTATCGGCCACCGATCCGCCCGAGTGGGCGCGGCCGGCCGTCGAGCAGTGCCGCAACGAGCAGACGTGGCCCGTGCTGGCCGGGCCGGACGGCGGGCGCCGGGTGGTGCTGTCGTCGCCGATCATCCTGGAGGACCACCCGCGCGTGGCCCCGGAGAGCCTCGGCACGCTGTACGACGCCACCGAGATCGACGAGATCCTGGCGCTGCGGACCGCGGCCCTCACGGACGAGGAGAAGCGGGAGGCCCGGGGCACCGACGAGCGGGCCGGGGCCGTGATCGACCTGGCCGAGTCGATGCCGCCCGAGGTGCTGGAGCGCCTGCACGGCGCCATCCGCGGGCTGCGCGAGGTCACCGGTGGCAGCGCCGACGGGGAGCAGCCCTGGTGGGATCCCGGCAACGATCCGGGGGTCGACCCCGAGCGGGACCGGGTGCTGGTCGACGGCCACGCGGTCGGCGCCGGCAGCCGGGTCCTGCTGCGGCCCGGACGGCGGCGCACCGACGCCCAGGACCTGTTCCTGGACGGGCGGACGGGCGTCGTCGAGGCGGTCCTGTACGACGTCGACGGCTCGGTGCACCTGGCCGTCACGGTGGAGGACGACCCGGGCGCGGACGTGTGGCGGGCGCAGGGGCGCTTCCGCTACTTCCAGCCCGACGAGGTCACCCCGCTGGACGGCGCCGACCGGGTGGGGGAGCCGTGAGCGAGCGGCGGGTCCTGGTCGCCGGGGTGGGCAACGTCTTCCTCGGCGACGACGGGTTCGGGGTCGAGACCGTCCGGCGGCTTTCCGCGCATGCGCTGCCGGACGGCGTCGACGTGGTCGACGTCGGCGTGCGCGGCGTGGACCTCGCGTACCGGCTGCTCGACGGCTACCGGACCGCCGTGCTGGTGGACACCACCTGCCGCGGCGGCGCGCCCGGCACGGTCCACCTCATCGAGGCGGCCGCCGAGCCGCTGGAGGTGCCGGTGCTGGACGGGCACCGGATGGGGCCCGACGCCGTGCTCGCACTGCTCGCCACGCTCGCCGCCGGCACCGGCGGCGAGCCGCCCGGGCGGGTGCTGGTGGTCGGCTGCGAGCCGGCGTCGCTGGAGGAGGGAATCGGGCTGAGCGCCCCGGTCGCCGCCGCCGTCGAGGAGGCGGTCCAAGTGGTCCTGCGGGTCGTGGACGAGGCCACGCAGCCGGAGAGGGAGACGACACCATGCTGAGGAAACTGTTCTGCGCTGCCCTGCTGGCGGGGATCGGCGCGCTGGTCTGGCAGAGCCTGCCGGACCTCAGGCGGTACCTGAGGATCTCGCGCATGTGACGTGTGTGCGACGCGCGGATTGCTGCGAACGGTGCAGCCCCGGACGCGGTGGCGGCGCGGCTTCGAGCCGTCGCCGCCACCGCGTCCTGTAATGGGGCGCGTTGCCGCCGGGCGTGGGAAGGGACCGATGCACGAGATGTCGATCGCCGCCGCCGTCGTCGAACAGGTGGACGCGGCCGCGCGCGAACACGGGGCCTGCGGGGTGGCGCGGGTGCGGCTTCAGGTGGGCGAGTTGGCCGGCGTCGTGCCCGAGGCGCTCGACTTCTGCTTCGAACTCGCCTGCGCCGGAACGCTGGTGGAGGGCGCGCTGCTCCGCACCGAGTCCGTCGCGGCACGGGCCCGCTGCGTGCCCTGCGAGGTCGAGTGGGCCGTCGGCATGCCGCCGGACCTCGGCTGCCCGAGCTGCTCCGGCGGCGGCGGCGTCGAGCTGCTGTGCGGGCGCGAGCTCCAGATCCTCGACGTCGAGTGGGCCGAACGCCCCGGCGTCCCGGCCGAACAGAAAGGCTGACGTCCATGTGCCAGACGGCCGACCTCCGCCGGGCGGTCCTCGCCCGCAACGACGACGGCGCCCGCGAACTGCGCGCGGCGCTGACCGCACGCGGGACGGTGGCGGTGAACCTGCTCTCCAGCCCCGGCAGCGGCAAGACCGCCCTCCTGGAAGCCGAGTTGGGGCTCGCCCGGCGGCGCGGGGTGCCGGTCGCCGCGCTGACCGCCGACCTCGCCACCGAGAACGACGCGCTGCGGCTGGCCCGTTCGGGCGTGCCGGTGAAGCAGGTGCTCACCGACGGGCTCTGCCACCTGGAGACGCGGATGCTCGCCGGGCACCTGGACGGCTGGCTGCCGCAGGACTGCCGGCTGCTGTTCGTGGAGAACGTCGGCAACCTGGTCTGCCCGGCCTCCTACGACCTCGGGGAGTCGCTGCGCGTGGTGCTCGCCTCGGTGACCGAGGGCGAGGACAAGCCGCTCAAGTACCCGACCGCGTTCGGGCTCGCCAACCTCGTGCTGGTGACCAAGGCCGACCTCGCCGCGGCGGCCGGGTTCGAGGAGGCGGCGTTCCTGGCGAACGTCCAGCGCGTCAACCCCGGCGTGGAGGTGGTGCACACCTCGGCCCGCACCGGGGACGGCGTCGGAGCGCTGCTGGAGCGGGCCCTGGCCGTCCTGGACGGTGCCGAGCCGCACCGGCCGGTGATGGCGGCCGGGCACCCTCACGGCGGGCACCACCACGTGGCGCGGGAGACCCCGTGACGGCACTCGACCGCGAGCGGCGGCGGGTCGCCGTCCGCGGGCTCGTCCAGGGCGTCGGCTTCCGGCCGTTCGTCTTCACGCTCGCCGACGAGCTCGGACTGGCCGGCAGCGTCACCAACACCGGCGAGGGCGTGCTGGCCGAGGTCGAGGGCGGCCGCGAGGCCGTCGACGCCTTCTGCCGGCGAGTGGCCAGCGACGCGCCGCCGCTCGCCCGGGTGACCTCGGTCGAACACGCGCCGCTCGCCGCCACCGGCGCCAGCGGCTTCACCATCACCCCGTCCCGCGCCGACGGCCCCCGGGCCACCCTCATCCCGCCCGACGTCGCCGTCTGCGCCGACTGCCTGGCCGAACTCGCCGACCCCGCCGACCGCCGCCACCGGCACCCGTTCATCAGCTGCACCAACTGCGGCCCCCGGCACACCATCGTGACCGGCCTGCCGTACGACCGCGCCAACACCACCATGGCCGGCTTCCCCATGTGCGCGGACTGCGCCCGGGAGTACGCCGACCCGGCCGACCGCCGCTTCCACGCGCAGCCCGTCGCCTGCCACGCCTGCGGGCCGCGGCTCGCGCTGACCGTGCCCGGGCGCGCCGAACTGGGCGGGGAGGACGCGCTGCTGGAGGCCCGGAGGCTGCTGGCCGGCGGGGCGATCCTCGCCGTCAAGGGCATCGGGGGCTACCACCTCGCCTGCGACGCGCGCGACGCCGAAGCCGTCGCCCTGCTGCGCCGGCGCAAACGGCGCGGCGACAAGCCGTTCGCCCTGATGGCCCGTGACCTCGCCACCGTCGAGGGCCTGCTGCCGCTCGGCCCCGTCGAGCGGGAACTGCTCACCGGGCCGGTGCGGCCGATCGTCCTGGTTCGTTGTCCCGGCGTGCTCCCGGCGGTCGCACCCGGCAGCCCCGACCTCGGCGTGATGCTCCCGTACACGCCGCTGCACCACCTGCTGCTGGCCGCGCCCGGACCCGACCTCCTGGTGATGACCAGCGCCAACCTCTCCGGCGAGCCGATCGTCACCGACGACCGGCACGCGCTCACCGCGCTCGCCCCGCTCGTCGACGGCTGGCTCACCCACGACCGGCCGATCCACGTGCCCTGCGAGGACTCCGTCGTGCGGGTGGTGGACGGCGAGCAACTGCCGCTGCGGCGATCGCGCGGGTACGCGCCGCTGCCGCTCCCGCTGCCGGTGCCCGTCCGGCCGGTGCTGGCCGTCGGCGGCGACCTGAAGAACGCCTTCGCGCTGGCCCGCGACGGCTACGCGTGGCTGTCCGGCCACATCGGCGACATGGACGACGTCGCCACCCTGCGCGCCTTCGACCGTGCGGTGGAGCAGCTCGGCACGGTCAGCGGCGTGTGGCCCGAACTGATCGTCGCCGACCGGCACCCGGGCTACCGCTCGGTGCGCCACGCCGAACGGACCGCCGCCGGTCGGTCGGTGCGGCGGGTGCAGCACCACCACGCCCACGTCGCCGCGGTGATGGCCGAGCACGGCCTGGACGGGAGCCGGCCTGTCCTCGGGGTGGCTTTCGACGGGACCGGCTACGGCGACGACGGCGCGGTCTGGGGCGGCGAGGTGCTGCTGGCCGACTACGACGGGTACCGCCGCCTCGCCCACCTCGCGTACGTGCCGCTGCCGGGCGGGGACGCGGCGGTCGAGCGCCCCTACCGGACGGCGCTCGCGCACCTGCGTGCCGCCGGGCTGCCCTGGGCGGCCTGGCTGCCGCCGGTCGAGGCCTGCCCGGAGGAGGAACTGCGGCTTTTGGGACGGCAGTTGGAGCGCGGACTGAACTGCGTGCCGACGTCCAGCACGGGCCGGCTCTTCGACGCGGTGTCCTCGCTCGCGGGGGTCTGCCACCGGGTCGGGTACGAGGCCCAGGCGGCGATCGAACTGGAGGCGGCGGCCGCGGAGTTCGGCCCGGCGGCGGGGTACGCCTTCGGGCTGGCGGACCGGGCGGACGGCTGGATCGCCGAACCAGGGCCGGTGCTCGCCGGGGTGGTGGCGGACGTCGCCGCCGGCGTGCCGGTCGGGTTGATCGCCGCGCGCTTCCACGCCGCGGTGACCGACCTGGTCCGGCGGATCTGCGCGGCCGCCCGGGACCGGTACGGCACGACCACGGTGGCGCTCAGCGGCGGTGTCTTCGCCAACGCGCTGCTCTCCTCGGCCTGCGCGAGCGGCCTCGGGGAGGACGGCTTCACCGTGCTGCGGCACCGCCGGGTGCCGCCCAACGACGGAGGGCTGGCGCTCGGCCAGCTGATGGTGGCCGCCCGGTCGTCGGCCGCCCGGGAGGAGTGAGAGCGGATGTGCCTGGCGGTGCCCGGCAGGGTGACGGAGATCGGGGAGCGCGACGGGACCCGGATGGCGGTCATGGACTTCGGCGGGGTGGTCAAGGACGTGTGCCTGGAGTACCTGCCCGACCTGGCGGTGGGGGAGTACGCGATCGTCCACGTGGGCTTCGCGCTCCAGCGCCTGGACGAGGAGTCGGCCCGGCGGACCCTGGAGCTGTTCGAGGAACTCGGGCTGCTGCAGGAGGAGTTCGGCGACCCGTGGGAAGCGGCGCGGGCGGCCGAGGCGGTAGGGGCTGAGGGAGTGACCGAGGAGGTCGAGCGGTGAAGTACCTGGAGGAGTTCCGCAACCCCGAGCTGGCGGAGGGACTGCTCGCCGACATCAGGTCGACGATCACCCGGCCGTGGGCGCTGATGGAGGTGTGCGGCGGTCAGACGCACAGCATCATCCGGCACGCCATCGACCAACTCCTACCGGATGAGGTCGAGTTGATCCATGGCCCGGGCTGTCCGGTGTGCGTCACCCCGCTGGAGGTGATCGACCGGGCGCTCGCGATCGCCGCCCGGCCCGAGGTGATCTTCTGCTCCTTCGGGGACATGCTGCGGGTGCCCGGCACCGACCGCGACCTGTTCCGCGTCCGCGGCGAGGGCGGCGACGTCCGGGTGGTGTACTCGCCGCTCGACGCGCTGAGGGTCGCGCGGGAGAACCCGGACCGGGAGGTCGTCTTCTTCGGCATCGGCTTCGAGACCACCGCGCCGCCGAACGCCATGGCCGTCCATCTGGCCAGGAAGCAGGGCCTGCGGAACTTCAGCATGCTCGTCTCGCACGTCCGGGTGCCGCCGGCCATCGAGGCGATCATGGACTCGCCGGACTGCCGGGTCCAGGGCTTCCTCGCCGCCGGGCACGTGTGCAGCGTGATGGGCACCGCCGAGTACCCGGCGCTGGCGGAGCGCCACCGCGTGCCGATCGTCGTCACCGGCTTCGAGCCGCTGGACATCCTGGAGGGAATCCGGCGGACCGTACGGCAGCTGGAGCGCGGGGAGCACGCCGTCGACAACGCCTACCCGCGCGCCGTGCGCCCCGAGGGCAATCCGGCCGCCCGCGCGATGCTGGAGGACGTCTTCGAGGTGACCGACCGCGCCTGGCGGGGCATCGGCGTCATCCCGCGGAGCGGCTGGCGGCTCTCGCCGCGCTACCGCGACCACGACGCCGAGCAGCGCTTCGACGTCTCGGGGATCGCGACCCGGGAACCGGCGGAGTGCCGCAGCGGCGAGGTGCTGCAGGGGCTGCTGAAACCCCATCAGTGCGAGGCCTTCGGCACCGTCTGCACCCCGCGCACCCCGCTCGGCGCCACCATGGTGTCCAGCGAGGGGGCCTGCGCCGCGTACTACCTCTACCGGCGGCTGAGCGCGCCGGTCGTGCCCGTTGCTGCTCAGGAGGCGAGTCGCGTTGGCTGACACCGAGATGCTGGTGGAACCGTCGGCCGCGCCCGACTTCTCCGGGTGGAGCTGCCCGCTGCCGCTGCGCGACCACCCGAGGATCGTGATGGGGCACGGGGGCGGCGGGGTGATGTCCGCCGAGCTCGTGCAGAACATCTTCGCGCCCGCGTTCGGCGGCCGGGCACTGGAGGGGCTCGGCGACTCCGCCGTCCTGCAGCTCGGCGGCGCCCGCCTCGCCTTCTCCACCGACTCGTACGTCGTACGGCCGCTGTTCTTCCCCGGCGGCAGCATCGGCGACCTCGCGGTCAACGGGACGGTCAACGACCTCGCCATGAGCGGCGCGCGGGCGGCCTACCTGTCCTGCGGCTTCATCCTGGAGGAGGGGGTGGAGACGGCCGTGGTCGACCGGGTGGCCCGGGCGCTCGGCGCCGCCGCCCGCACCGCCGGGGTCGAGGTCGCCACCGGGGACACGAAGGTGGTCGAGGCCGGGCACGGGGACGGCGTCTACCTGAACACCGCCGGGATCGGGCTCGTCCCGGCCGGGGTCGACATCCGGCCGCAGCGGGCGGTTCCGGGCGACGCGGTGATCGTCAGCGGGCCGATCGGGCTGCACGGGGTGGCGATCATGAGCGTGCGGGAGGGCCTGGAGTTCGGGGTCGAGGTGCGCAGCGACAGTGCGGCGCTCGGCGGGCTCGTCGAGGCCATGCTCGCGGTGACGCGTGATCTGCACGTGCTGCGCGACCCCACCAGGGGCGGCCTGGCGGCGTCGCTCAACGAGATCGCGGCGGCGGCCGGGGTGGGCGTGGTGCTGAGCGAGCGGGCCGTGCCCGTCCCGGACGCGGTGGCCAACGCGTGCGCCGTACTGGGGCTGGACCCGATGTACATCGCCAATGAGGGCAAGCTCGTCGCCTTCGTGCCGCGCGGTGAGGCGGACGCGGTGCTGGCGGCGATGCGCGCGCACCCGCTGGGTGCGGAGGCGGTGGTGATCGGCGAGTGCGTCGCGGACCACCCCGGGATGGTCGTCGCCCGGACCGGCTTCGGCGGGACGCGGGTCGTCGACCTGCCGCTGGGGGAGCAGCTGCCGCGGATCTGCTGATGCCGCATCGGTAGGGGCGGGCCGACTCCGGCGGGCGGCCCGCTCCCGATCACTCGGCGATCCGCTCAGTCTCGGACCGGCCTGGTGTTCGGCTGGGATCTCGCCGGAACAGCGTGGGGCCGGTGCGCGGGTCGCCTCAGCCGAAGATGTGGACGTTCTCGTCGACCCAGTCGCGCAGGGTCAGCGGCGCCTTCCCGGTGATCTTCTCGACGGAGTCGGAGATCTTCCAGTCCCAGGCGACCGACTGGCGCTTCAGTTCCAGCAGTGCCTCGAGGCGGGGCCCGCCCCAGCCCAGGCGGTCGAACTCCGCCTGGGTCTCGGCCTTGGTGCGCTCGACGACCTTGACCTCCTGGCCGAGGGCCTCGCCGACGATCTCGCCTTGGCGCTGCGGGCTGAGAGCCTCGCCGCCAGTGAGCGTGTAGGCCTGGCCGTCGTGACCGGAGGTGGTGAGGACCTTGGCGGCCACGGAGGCGATGTCCCGCGGGTGGATCATGGCCGAGACCGGGTCGCCCTCGGTGACGTACATGGTCCGCTCCTTGCCGATGGTGTCGGCGTACCCGTAGAGGTAGATCATGAAGGTGCCGGGGCGCAGGATGGTCCACTCCAGGCCGGACTGCTGGATGACCTGCTCGCCCTGACGGTGGCCGGAGGTCAGCGGGTCGGTGGCGCCGAAGCCGACGCCGCTGGTGGAGAGCTTGACCAGGTGCTTGGCACCGGCCTCGCGGGCCGCAGCGACGAGGGTGCGCTCCTGGACCGGGCCCTCGGGGCCGTAGCCCGGCGGGACGACGAAGACGCGGTCGATGCCGGCCAGGGCCGCGGGGAGCGTCTCGGGCTTGTCGAAGTCGCCGGCGACGACCTCGACGCCGGCGGGGAAGTCGGCCTTCTCGGGCGAACGGGTCATGGCCCGCACGGGCACGCCTTCGGCGGCGAGCTGGGCGACGAGTTCGCTGCCGACATTGCCGGTGGCGCCGGTTACCAGAATCATGCGTGTATCTCCTTGGGGTGTGTGGCACGGCCGGACGCCGTGCGGGGAGGCCACTCGTGGAGTGGGTGAGTCAGGATTCGCCGCGGGCGGCGGGGGAGACGGCCGCGGCTTCGTCGCCGGGCATCGAGGAGACGATGACCAGCACCATGGCGCCGACGGGCAGGTTGACGAAGAACATCCAGCGCCAGCCGGTGAGATCGGTCAGGACGCCGCCGAGGGTGGGTCCGGCGAGCGAGGCGGCGCCGAAGGTGATGGAGAACCAGCCGTATTAGTGGGCGCCCTCACGCGGGGAGAACATCTCGCCGATGAGGGCGAGGACGCAGATGAACAAGCCGCCGCTGCCGATGCCCTGGACGACGCGGAACGGTCGAGCAGGGAGAGGAAGACCGCCGCCATGAGGGTGAGGACAACGACGTTGGTCTTGGCTGACGGAGCCGGTGCGGCAGCAGTGTCAAGGGCAGGTTCGGGTGAAGAGGAACCCATGAGGAATCCTTGTTATCGAGAGGCGATGCCGTGATAGGGGCATTGCCCACAGCGGGGAGTACGCAGAACGAACTCGATGAAGAACGCTGCCTGTCATCAGCAGCGGAGATGGGGTGGTCGGATCTCGTCCGACTCCGGCCTTTCTCGGCCCTCTCAACCGTTGATCAGTCGTCAGCAGATGTGCTGATCACGGTTCTTCGCTGTTCGTCTTGCCTCTCGCACTCCCTCTGTCTCGATTCCGGATGGTCAGGACCATAGCGGAGGTTCCGAGAACCGTGCAACCATGATCAGGTCGACCTGGGTCACGCTGCTGTGCACGTTGCGCGGCAAAAAGTCCCGGTGACCCCAGCGCCGGAGCCGAGCCTGCTGGCTGAACAGGCACAGCCCTGAGCGGTCGGGCGCGTGCGGGGGCTCGGGTTCGAGCACCTGGGGTGAGGCCGGCGTGCCGGGGCGGGAGTACCTCCGGCGGTGCTCCGGGCAGGCGGCGAACGTTCACGTCGTCGAGCTGAGTGGGCAGCTGTGGGACGCCGGTTGGCTTTCCGTGACCACCTGCGGGCGCACCCAGAGGCGACCGCGCGGTACGCGCGCGTCAAGCGGGAGGCGGCGCTGACGGCGGGGAACCTGCTGGGCTACTCGGAGCTCAAGGCGGCGACGGTGGCCGAGATCATGAGCGCGGCGCGACAGGCCTGCGGAGTCGCTACAGCCGGGCGAGCAGGTCGGGCAGGGCGGCCACCGAGTCGAGGACGTGATCGGGTTCGCCGTCGCCACGCCTCGGGGCCCCCGGGGCCGCCTTGCCGGTGCGGACCAGCACGCCGGTGATGCCGTGCCGCTGGGCGGCGAGGACGTCGGACTCGATGTCGTCGCCGACCATGAGCGCCTCGTCGGCGGTGGCGCCGAGGTGGGTGAGGGCGGCGGCGAAGAAGGCCCCGGCCGGCTTGCCGAGGACCTCGGCCTCGACGTGGGCCGCGAATTCGAGCCCGGTGACGAACGCGCCGCTGTCGAGCTGGAGTCCGTCCGAGGTGCGCCAGTAGGCGTTGCGGTGCATCGCGACCAGCCGGGCCCCGCGCTGGAGCGCGGTGAAGGCGCGGTTGAGCGTGCGGTAGTCGAACTCGGGCCCGGCGCCGCCGATCAGGACCACCTCGGCCTCGCCCGGGTCGTCGACCAGCTCGACGGCGGCGAGGTCCTCCCGGATGTCGCCGCTGTTGAGCAGCAGGCACCGTGTGCCCGCGAGGTGCTCGGCGGTGGCGGCGGGCGCGGTGAGGACGTCCTGGACGCCGACCGGGAAGCCTTCTGCGGCGAGCGTCCCGGCGATCGAACGACGGGTGCGCGAGGTGGTGTTGGTCAGCAGCACGAACGGCTCGCCGTCGGCGCGGAGTCGCCGGAGGGCGTCGACGGCGCCCGGGATGGGCTTCCAGTCCACCGTGAGCACGCCGTCGATGTCGAGCAGCACCGCTTCGTACCGTCCCATGGTGATGACCATAGCTCCGGCCGGCGCCGTGGCGGTGTCAGCGGGTCCGGCGGGCGCGATGGTGGTGGATCAGGGCGCCGACCGTCGCCGCGGTGGCGGCGACGGCGAGCAGGGTGACGTCGAAGAAGGCGGCCATGACGAGGTCGAAGCGGCCGCCGGCGGCCTGGTCGGAGAACTCCGGGTCGACCAGGCCGCCCGGGTCCTCGGTGACGCTGACGTGCTCGCCGGCCGTGTCGCCGGCCCCGCAGTCGACGGACCTGGTCCGGTCGACGTCCTGGTAGCGCACGTCGCAGTCGTAGGTCGTGCTCTTTCCGTGGATGACCCGGATGTCCATGACCGTGCCCGGGTGGGCGACGCCGCGGATGGTGAGCACGGTGGCCTGCGCGGTGTTCATGCTCAGCAGCGGCACCGCGATGAGCGGGGCGAGCAGCAGCGCGAGGGAGACCTTCCGCAGAGCGGTGGACGGGCAGAGAGCCCAGAGCGCCATGATCAGCCCGGTGATCCCGGTGAGGGTCAGCGCCAGCGAGGGGACCAGCGTCCAGAGCCCGAAGGCGCCGAGCGCTCCGCCGATCGGCAGCAGGACGGCGGCGCCGGGTATCCAGAGTGCCGTCAGCAGCGGGCGCTTGGGCCAGGGGACGTCGCTCCCGCGCCCCCCTCGCCGCTTCCCGGTGCCGGGCCGGGGACTCTCGCTGTGTGTCACGGTCGGACATCCTGCCAGGTCACGGAGGCGGCGTGGCAGTACGGCGGCGCGAAGCCCGGTTGCCCGCCTCGCGGGCGGGGCAACCGGGCTTCGCCGGATTCGTGGCGGGGGGCCTCAACGGGTGCTCGCTCAGGACTCCTTGACGACGAGGGTCTTCGCCGCCTTGTCGTGGAAGCACTGCTGGAGCGGCTTGTCCCAGAGCAGCGACAGCACGTTCACCAGGAAGAACAGCGAGCCGAGGCAGTAGACGGCCTGGGGCAGGCCGAAGACGGCGCTGCGGATCCAGAGCTCGTTGTCGATCGGGCGACCGCCGTGCTCGGCCGAGACGACCCGCAGCTTCATCAGCTTCTTGCCGACGGTCTGCTGGTCCTGGGTGGTCAGCATCAGCGCCTCGTAACCGAAGACGAGGACGCCGCCGATGATGGTGGCCATGATCGAGCCGACCGCGGTCGCCACCACGAACTGGACGATGTACAGCGGGATCAGCAGGATTGCGAAGTCGATCAGGCGGGCCAGGAAGCGGTCTCCGGGGTTGGCCAGGACGCGGGTGCCGTGCGGCGTCGGGCCGTACGGGTTGGGCGTGCCGAGCCACGGCGGCAGCTGGGCGCCGCTCTGCGGGTAACCGCCCTGGGGGGGCGGGTAGCCGTAGCCGGGCGGCGGGGTTCCGGGGCCGGTCTGCGGGTCGTACGGGCCCTGCGGGACGCCGTAGCCCGGCTGCTGCTGCGGGGGCTGCTGGCCGTAGGGGTTCTGCGGGTTCGGCTCGGACGGGTAGCCGTAGCCAGGGGTTTCGTTGGTCATCGTCCCGCTCGTCTCGTCGTGACTTAGAACTGAAGGTGTAGCGGCTCCACCGATCCTTTAGGAAGACTTTGGCATCAACCGTTACGTGAACAAAGAGGATTTGCGACTTTTCGACGGCTGGTGCCGGAGTTGGTCTCGATCAGGTCTCGACGTTGATGAGCTGTCCGCTGGCGCTGACCAGCCTCTGCGGCGAGCGGCGGGCGCGTGGCTGCTCACGACGGTCCACGTCGGCATCGACAACGTCGTCAAGGTGAGCTTCCGCCAGCACGCCACCCCCGACCACCTGCTGGGCCGCATGAATGCCACAATGCGGGTCCTGCTCACCGGTGCCCTCACCATCGGCGCCGCCGGCGCCGGCATGCTCGCTTCGCTCACCTCGGTGCGGGCCGCCCTGTGGGCGGGGGCGGTGGGGTTGATGGTGGTGTGGGTGCCGATCTACTGCTCGCCGTTGCGGACGGCGCGTGACTTGCCGGGCGTGTGACGCGCCTGGGCGTGCCCTGGTCCGGCGGCGGTGCGCGGACCAGGGCGCGGTCGTCAGCAGGGGCCGGTACCCGGGCCGCCGAGGTGGAAGGAGGTCGGGGTGACGCGGCCCGCGTCGTAGAGGGCGGGGCTGGTGGCGGTGACCGTCAGGCGGGCGTCGTCGGCGGAGTCGAGGAGCTGGAAGTCGCGGATCCAGCCGGAGCCCGGGGCGCTGCCGAAGCGGCCGTCGCCCATGGACTCGCAGGTGCTGCCGGTGCCGTGGGCGACCTCGCCGAAGGCGGTGATGGTCTGGGCGCGGGTGTAGGTGCCGTTCCAGAGGGAGCCGGGGAAGTAGCCGACGGCGTGCTGGTTGTAGAAGATCCACCAGTCGCCGCCGATGTTCCGGATCGCGTACCGGCCGGCGTCGCCGGGCCGGAGGGCCATGCCGGCGGTGTAGAGGGGGGAGACCTGGACGAAGCCGCAGGCGTTGTAGCAGCTCTCCTGGCCGTTCACCCAGTGGTAGACGAACAGGTGCGGCAGGAGGTCGCCGTTGAGGCCGAGGTCGACGGTCCAGCCGACCTCGACGGTGGACTTGCGGTCGGTGGACTGGACGGCGAGCTCCTGGAGCGAGTGCGCGTCGGTGTCGCCGGGCTTGAGGGCGGGGGAGGCCTGGAGCATCCGGACGCTCGCGCCGGCGGCGTCGGTCTGCTGACGGCCCGACACGTAGTCGTAGCAGGCGCCGAACCAGCAGATCGGGCCCGGGCCGTCGGTCAGCGGGGCGGCGGACGGGACCGCCGGGGCCGACGCGTGGCTCGTGGCGGTGGCGGTCGCGGCGGCCGCGGGGGTGGTGGTCAGGAGGCCGAGCGCCGCCGCGAGGGCGGCGGCGGTGCGCCGAGTGCGCATGTGGGGGTCCATTCGGCGAGGGCGGTGGCCGGGTGAAGTCCGGCCCGGGCGTCGGGAGTCAACTGCTGACTTAAGCTCGCTTACGTGTGGAGTTAAGCTAGCGGCGGCCGCATCGGCACGCAATAGCCTGTGCACGGCACTGAGGCGGAGGCGGGGGAGCATGACGACGGACGACGGGGACGACCGGCTGCTGATCGGCCGACGGATCCAGCAGCTGCGCGCCGAACGCGGCCTCACCCAGCGCGCGTTGGCCGAGCCCGCCTACACGGCTGCCTACGTGTCGACGCTGGAGTCCGGCAAGGCCAGGCCCTCCGAGACCGCCCTGCGCTACCTCGCCGAGCGCCTCGGCGTGAGCGCCGAGCAGCTCGCCACCGGACGCCCCGCCCACCTCGCCACCGACCTCCGGGCCCGGCTCGCCGACGCCCGTCAGGCCCTCTGCACCGGCGAACCGGCGGACGCCGCCGCGCAGTTCACCGAGCTGGCGGCCGAAGCGGAGGGCTACGGCCTCGCGGACGAACACGCCCAAGCCCTGGTCGGATTGGGTGACTGCGCCCTGGAGGCCGGCGAACTCGACCAGGCCATCGCGCACTTCGGAGCGGCCGAGGACCTGCTCCGGGACGCCCCGCTGCCCCGCCGGGTGCCGGCCCTGCGCGGGCGGGCCGTCGCCCACCTCCTCGCCGGCGACCTGCGCTACTCCTGCTACCTCCTGGAGAGCGCGATCGACCGGCTGAACACCGCCGGCCTGCCCGACCCACAGGCCCTGCTGCTCCTCTACTCCGCCGTCACCGCTCCCTACCTGGACCTCGGCGCGCACCGCCTCGCCGTCCAGGCCGCCGAACTCGCCCTCGCCCTGGCCCCGCAGGTCGACGACCCCGCCGCCGTGGCCCGGCTGCACCGCTCGGTGGCCCGCACCCTCCTCGCCGAGGGCCGCGCCGCCGAGGCCGACGCCTCACTGGCCCGCGCCCAGGAGCTCTACCAGCAGCTCCGCATCCGCACCGAACTCGCCCACTGCCACTGGATGCGCGGCTACCTGCGCGCCCAGAACGGCGACCTGGCCGCCGCCGAACGCGAACTGCGCACCGCACGGGACATGCTGACGAACCGTCACACCAACCGTCACGCCACTCTCTACACCCAGCAGATAGACGTCGAACTGGCCGACGTGCTGCGCCGCTCCGGCCGCAGCGCCGAGGCGGCGGCACTGCTCGCCGACCTCCTCGGCTCCCTGCACCCCAACCGCGGCGCCGTGCACGCGGGCGCCGCCCACCGCCTGCTGGGCCTCATCGCCGAGGAGCGCGGCGCGGACGCCGACGCCGAGTGCCACTACCGCACCGCCCTCGACCTCCTCGAACACGCCGGTGCCACCGCCGACCTGGCCGACCTCTGCCGCCTCCTCGGCGACCTGCTGCGCCGCACCGGCCGCCCGGAGGAGGCCCTCGACACATACCGCACCGGCCTCGCCCACCAGGCCACCCCCGGTACGACCACCCTCGGCCCGGCACCGGCGCCGCCGCCGTTGTGAGGTCCACGGGCGAACGAAGGTTCGGCCCGGCGGAAGATCGTTTCGGGGGTCACTCCTCGGGCACGGCCTGGGGGAAGCGGAAGAGGCCGTCCGGGTCGTAGGCGCGCTTCACCTGGCGCAGGCGCGCGAGGTTGCTGCCGTAGTAGGCCTGCGCCCAGTCCGTGAGCTGCGGATCGGGGTAGTTCTGGTACGCCTCGCCGCTCGCGTACGGGCGCATGGTGGACCAGACGTCCTTCAGCCAGGCCTGCGACTGGTCCACGGCGGGGCCCGAACCAGACCCCGGGGACGGGTAGTTGGCGATGTACTGGGCCGCGAACAGGGCGCTGCGGTGAACGAAGGCGGTGTCCCCGGGGGCCACCCGGTTGACCGCGCCGCCCAGTGCGTCGAAGGAGACCGATGCGCCCCCGCCCTGCGGCACGCTCTGCGCGTAGCGGTCGACGGCGGCCACGAGCGCCGCGATCCCCGCCGTGCTGATCGGCCGGGTGTAGAAGTCGGACCGGGCCGCGTACGAGACCCGGGTCAGCCGGCCCTCGGGGTTCTGGCCCGGGAGGCTGCCCGGCAGGTGGGCGGCGGCCTCCGACCAGCCGGCCACCCCGCCCATCTCCTTCATGGTGTCCAGGAACGGCGCCGAGTGGAGGGAGGCGGTGGCCGGTGCGACGGTCAGCCGGTCGACCTGGTCGGAGAGGTCGGCCTTGGTGCCGAGGTAGTTGACGGTGCTGGTGAGCCGCAGCCGCCCGTCCGGCCAGGTGTCCAGGTGGAGGTTGGCCCAGAGCTGGTCCGGCGCGCTCGCCACCCACGCCTGCCAGGCGGCGACGACGGCCGCCGCGGCCGACCAGGGCCACGAGAGGAAGGCGTACGCGCACGTCACCGCCGGGCGGGTGCGGAAGGTGAACGACGTCACCACGCCGAAGTTGCCCCCGCCCCCGCCGCGCAGCGCCCAGAAGAGGTCCGGGTCCGTCCGCGCGTCCACCTGCCGGATCCGCCCGTCCGCCGTCACGACCTGCGCGCCGGTGAGGTTGTCGCAGGTCAGCCCGTACGCGCGGCACGTGACGCCGATGCCGCCGCCCAGGGCCAGCCCGGCCACGCCGACGCTCGGGCAGGAGCCGGCCGGCACCGTCACGCCGTCGGCCGCCAGCCCCGCGTACACGTCGATCAGCCGCGCGCCGGCCCCGACCGTCGCCGAGCCGCCGGAGCCGCTGACGGCCGCCAACGCCCCGACGTCCAGGACCATCCCGCTGCCCGACGACCAGCCCGCGTAGCAGTGCCCGCCGCTGCGCACCGCGACCGGGACGGCGTACGTGCGGGCGAAGGTGAGGCAGGTGGCCACGTCCTGGGCGGTGGCCGGGTAGACGATCCCGGCGGGGCGGAAACCGTCGAACTGCGGCTGGTAGAGGCGGCCGGCGTCCTGGTACCGACTGTCCTGCGGGCCGATGAGCGTCCCGGTGAGGTCCTTCGCCAGCGCGGCCCAGTCGGACGGGCCGGCGGGGGTCGGTGTCGGTGTCGGTGTCGGTGTCGGGGTCGGCGAGGTCGAGGGCGATCCGGAGGACGGGCCGGGCGCGGAGGCAGAGAGGTCCCGGGAGGGCTCCGGCCCGCTGCACGCCGCGAGCGCGGTCGCCGCGAGGGGCACGGCGGCGAGCCGCAACACCTGTCTCCGGCCGGGCCGTTCCGGGAGGTCCGGCGCCGGACTGTCGTTGCTCATGCCCACTCCTCGCGTTGTCGGCTCCCACTTTGGGACGGCGCGGGCTCCGTCGCCGGTTGCCGCACCGCAGGCCGAGCGTCAACTCGACGGAAGCGGAGCTCGGTCCAGCGACGCTGCGACGGCGGCCGCGATGTCGACCGGGTCGCCGACCGGGGTGGTCGGGTAGGCGGACGTCGAGCGCACCCCGGCGTCGTCCAGGGCGAAGAAGTCGACGGGCGCCGGCCGGACGGTCGCACCTCCCGCCCGGTCGGCGCCCCTCGGCTGGCGGACCCTCACCCGGATGAACGCGCGGGCCTGTGCACGGGCACGCGCAGCAGAAACGCAACGCCCGGCGCGTCGCCGTGACCGTGATACGCGCCGTCGCTGTGGCGGCTACAGCGACGGCTGCGACAGCGGTTAGTGCTCCAGCCGTAGATCCTGATCATGCTGGTCGGGGTGGGTGCGGAGATGGCTTCGGCCACCGTTGGTCATCGTGAGTTGTGCGGACGAACGAAGATCAGGTGGTGGCCGCAGGTCACCGCGTAGGCCGCGCTCGGAAGTGGCTGGGCAAGACCTCAGAGCTCCGCCTTGCCATGTCCGCCGCTGAGCGCACCACTTGCAGCTGAAGCGAAGGCAGTCACGTCGTACTCACCTTGCTTCGAGCGCGGAGCCCTGATGGAGCCTGACCGAACGGCGGCATAATTGCCACGATGCGCGGAAATCGATGGTCTCTCCGATGCCGGCCAGGCGATACTGGTCCGCCGTGACGAGCGATGAATACTCGGCCGGTCCGGCGTTGCGCCGAGTTCTGGCCAAGGCAGGCGGACCGGAACTGCTGGACCTGCTGGCCGAGGGCCTGACCGGGACGGATCTGACCACACTGCTCCTGGAAGTCTTCCGACGCCGCGCCGATCGGCTCACCCCGGCCGAGGTGATGCGTCGCTATCGCACCGACCGGTTCGTGACCCCGGCCCCGACAGGGTTCGCGCAAATACGACGAGCCGAAGACTTCCTGCTCTCGGCGCTGCCGGATGACTTCCAGATGCTCACCTTGGCTCCGCTCGTTCCCCTGGCAGCGCATACGGCGGTCGCGACCGTCGACCCGCGCAAGGTCGTCGCCACCGTTCGTGGCAGCGAGGTCGCAGCCGACCCGACCAACGCCCTGGCCCTGGAGGCAGCCCAGCGGAGATCCCAGGCCCTGGCGGCCGATCCCCGCTCGGCCGTGCCCGTACGGATGGCAGCCAGCCAACGAGTCGTGCGCGCCCAGCACTTCGACGCGCCCGGCATGCTCGCCCACTTCCAACTATTCGCCCTGGTGACCGCCGGCCGGGACACCGGCAGCCGGGCCTTCGAGCAACAGCACCTGGTCGAGCACCTGAATTTCGCCGTCCGGGCGATGGCACGTGCCGGAGTGCGCCAGACCGAGATCCGCATCACCTGCCTCGACGAGTCCGCCGCTCCGATCCTGGCCCGCACACGTACAGAGCTGGCCGGAACACCGGGCATCGACATCATCGACGATCCCAAACGGGTGACCGGACGCGGCTACTACACCGACCTGTGCTACAAGATCTACGCGACCATCCACGGTCAGCAACTGGAGATCGCGGACGGCGGGTTCGTCGACTGGACCCAGCGCCTCACCGGAAGCCACAAAGAACGCCTCCTGATCGGCGGATTCGGCGTTGACCGACTCGCCACAATGCTGACGCCACCCACCGACACCGAACCATCACTTCCGCGCCAGACCAGCTAGTACTCCACCGTTGATCCTGATCATGGATGTGAAGGTCATCGATAGTCTGCGCGTGTGGCTGAGACCTGGGACGAAGCGCAGTTGATCACGGACGGCTTCGGGCGTGTGATCGTCGAGTTGGAGTGGTACGACGGACCGCGTGTCGGCCTTGCTCCTCTCTGCCAGCCTTGGGTGAGACATCCCGCTTTGTCGGCTGCGCCGCCAGGTGGAACGGCTGCAGATCTCCGCCGCCGGCGGCCATCTCCGGATAGAGCACCGGATCGGGCTGGACAGCAGTTTGGAGCTGTCTGGCGAGCAGTGCGGGGGGAGGAGGCATCGTCCATAGGGGCAATTCTCGCGGTATGCCCGGCGATCTCAACGCTCTGTGCCCGGAGCTCCACCGGGAGCCACCGCGCGTTCTGGTCCCCAAAGCGGCTGAGGTACTCCCACTCTCACACCCGCTGAACACACACCTCGCTGACACTGCAAGCAACACAGAGCGCCAACTCATAGCGGGTGGCACTCGCAGAAGGTCCGGATAAGCGCCTGATCATCAGACAGATACTCAACAGGCGCGATCCGTCACGCTAGGCAGCTGGCGTCACGACCACCGCCCAAGTGATCCAACCGAGACCGTCTGATTACAGGTCAGGACGGCCGACGTCCTTAGCTTCAATTCAGCAGCGTTACCGGCGAGACCCCTGTGTGGGGCACGTCGACGGCGCGCCACCGCGTCCGTGGGGGACCGGGGTGGCGCGCCGTCTGCGAAGGATCATGGCAGCCGGAACCTGAGGAATTGATGAGTCCGGTGCTGCCCGGTGGGCGAGGGCCTGCCCGCCGGCGCCTTCCAGCGGTCCGCATCGCCCCGGCAGAAGCGCATCGCGAGCCGGTGGTGCCCGTCGGCCACGGCGCGCCGGCAGGCCACGTGGAGGGGCTGCACGTCCGCGCTCGCGATCTCCCGCGCCGCGGCCCCGGTGCCCACGACCGTCGCCAGCGCGACGGCCGACCACCCGGCCCGCTGGAGAAGCCGGCTCGCCCGCGCCGGAAGCCGGCCCGAGTCCCGCATGGATGCCCGCACCGCCCCTGCCTCCTCCCGCTCCCACCGCCCGGTCACGGACGGATCCTGGCCGGGGGTACCTGAGGATTCGGTGAAGTCCGGGGCCAGGCCCTCCGGCCTCGGTACGAACAGCCGGCGGTTCGGCGAGTGGCGCACGATCGGATGGGGCGTGGAGGGCTCGGACGGCTTCCGGGAGAGGGCCCTTGTCAGTGGTCCCACCCGTCACTACGTCAAAGCAGCGCGGCGGTGTTCGCCGGCCTCGTGGGAAGCGACCTCCTCAGGGCTTGAGGATCAGGCGGATCGGGTTGCCCGTCTTCTGTTCCAGGGCCTCGACCGCCTGGGCTGCCTCGGCGAGGGGGAAGGTGGCGCTGACCGAGCGGGAGAAGTCCAGGCGGCCGCCGCCGGCCAGGGCGACGAGGTCGACGACGTCCTGGGGCTGGGAGCCGTAGTGGCCGCGGATCTCTTGGCGCAGGAAGCTGAGCATGGTGCTGTTGGTGATGGTGAGCGGCTTTCCGGTGAGGCCGACGAGCACCAGGCGGCCGCGCTCGCCGAGTGCCGCCATCGCCTGCTCGCGCACGGGGGCGGCGCCGGCGAAGTCGAACGCGGCGGCCAGCGGGCGGCCGCCGGTGGCCTTCCGCAACTGGTCGGCGAACTGCGGGTCGAGCGGGTCGAGGGCGGCGTCGGCGCCGAAGGCCAGGGCGCGTTCGCGGGCGGCCGGGAGGGGGTCGACGGCGACGATCGGGAAGGCGCCGATCGCGCGCAGGAGCTGGACGCCGTGGGCGCCGAGTCCGCCGACACCCCAGACGCCGACGGCCTCGGCCGGGCGGACGGCGCCGGTGGCGGTGATCGCGGCCCACGGGGTGGAGACGGCGTCGGGGATGAAGCAGGCCTGCTCGAACGGGAGCTCGTCGGGGATCGGCACGAGGGTGGTGGCGGTGGCGAGGGTGTACTCGGCCCAGCCGCCGTCGTAGTCCACGCCGCGCGTGAAGAGGACACCGCGCCGCTGCTCGCCGGCCTGGAGCAGGACGCGGTCGCCGGCGGCGGCGGTGGTGACGCCCTCGCCGAGGGTGTGGACGGTACCGGCGACCTCGTGGCCGAGGGTCACCTTGTCGCCCGGGAGGTAGAGCGGCTTGAGGCTGCCGTCGATCAGGTGGACGTCGGAGAGGCAGACGCCCGCCGCCTCGACCTTGATCAGGACCTCGCCGGGGCCGGGTGCGGGGACGGGCACCTCCTCGACGGCGAACGCGCCCTTCGCGACGTCGAGCCGGCCGGCGAGCATTGTGGCGGTCATCCGGAATCTCCCTTCCGACGGGGGCGGCGTGGCCGGGGGGAGTACCACCGCCCGCCCCACACACTTGCTTGTTGGTCAACGAGCAAGAAGGTAGCCGGTGATGCCGCACGCGCGCGTCAACGCGGCTTCCGCGGCTTCGATATGGCGCATGATCGCGGTGTTGTGACGGGGTCCGGCCGCGTCGGTGTCCATCCACTCGACGCGGCTGCGGTGGACGGCGCGGGCGCGGCCGGGGCTCCCGGAGCTCCGCGCGCCGTCCACCGGGTCAGGAGACGGGGGCCGGTTCACGGGGCGGGGTCCACCGGAGGTGGACGGCGCGGTCGGGGTCCTCGGCGCGCAGCAGGGTGAGGCGGGGGCGGACGGCGTCGGTGCGGGAGGTGGGCGGCTTGCGGCTGCCGGCGCGGAAGGGGAGGGGCCAGTCCGCCGCCGGGCCGCGGTAGTTCTGCTCGGCGGCGGCGTGCAGCGTCCAGTGCGGGTCGTAGAGGTGGGTGCGGCCGATGGCGCAGAGGTCGGCGCGGCCGGCCATGAGGATGGAGTTGACGTCGTCGTAGGAGGCGATGGCGCCGACCGCGATGACGGCGGTGCCGGTGGCGGCGGCGACCTCGTGGCGGATCCGGTCGGCGTACGGGGTCTGGTAGGAGCGGCCGTAGGCGGGGCGTTCGTCCTTGGTGACCTGGCCGGTGGAGACGTCGATCGCGTCGGCGCCGTGGGCGATGAAGGCGCGGGCGATCTCGACGGCGTCGTGTTCGGTGTTGCCGTCCGGGGCCCAGTCGGTGGCGGAGATGCGCACGATCACGGGGCGTTCGGCGGGCCAGGCGGCGCGGACGGCGTCGAGGACCTCCAGGGGGTAGCGCAGGCGGTTCTCCAGGGGGCCGCCGTACTCGTCGGTGCGGCGGTTGGCCAGCGGGGAGAGGAAGGAGGAGAGCAGGTAGCCGTGGGCGCAGTGGAGTTCGAGCAGGTCGAAGCCGGCCTCGGCGCCGCGTCGGGCGGCGGCGGCGAACTCGGCGGTGATCCGGTCGAGATCGGCGCGGGTGGCCTCGCGCGGGGTCGCGGAGGCGGGGCCGTAGGGGAGTGCGGACGGTCCGACGAGCTCCCAGTTGCCCTGCTCCAGCGGTTCGTCCATGCCCTCCCACATGAGCCGGGTCGAGCCCTTGCGGCCGGAGTGGCCGAGCTGGAGGCCGATCCGGGCGGTCGAGTTGGTGTGCACGTAGGAGACGATCCGGCCCCAGGCGTCGCGGTGGTCGTCGGACCACAGGCCGGTGCAGCCGGGGGTGATGCGGCCCTCGGGGGAGACGCACACCATCTCGGTCATCACCAGCCCGGCGCCGCCCATCGCCTTCGAGCCGAGGTGGACGAGGTGGAAGTCCCCGGGGACGCCGTCGACGGCGGAGTACATGTCCATGGGGGAGACGATGACGCGGTTCTTGAGTTCCAGCTGCCCGAGCCGGAACGGCTGGAACATCGCCGGGACCACCCGGTCCGCGCCCTGCGCCTTCGCGAAGGCCTCGTCGACGCGGTCGGCGAACTGAGGGTCGCGGGTGCGGAGGTTGTCGTAGGTGATGCGGCGGGAGCGGGTGAGCAGGTTGAAGCAGAACTGCACCGGCTCCTGGCGGACGTACATGCCGATGTTCTCGAACCACTCCAGGGAGGCCTGGGCGGCCCGCTGGGTGGACTCGACGACCGGGCGACGCTCGGCCTCGTACGCCGTCAACGCGTCGTCCAGGAGCGGGTGTTCGTGCAGGCAGGCGGCGAGCGCGAGGGCGTCCTCCATGGCGAGCTTGGTGCCGGAGCCGATCGAGAAGTGCGCGGTGTGCGCGGCGTCGCCGAGCAGGACGAGCCCGCCGTCGTGCCAGCGTTCGTTGCGGACGGTGGTGAAGTTGAGCCAGCGCGAGTTGTTGGCGAACAGCCGGTGGCCGTCGAGCTCGTCGGCGAACAGTTCGCGGATCCGTTCCACGGCCCGCTCGTCGGACGCGCCGGGCGGAAGGCCGTCGGCGCCGGAGAAGCCGGCCCGGTGCCACACGTCCTCGTGCATCTCGACGATGAAGGTGGAGCCGGTGGCGGAGTAGGGGTAGCCGTGGACCTGCATGGTCCCCCACTCGGTCTGCTTGACGAAGAACTGGAACGCCTCGAAGACCAGGTCGGTGCCGAGCCACATGTACGTGTTCCGGCGGGTGTCGAGCGTGGGGCGGAAGACGTCCGCATGCGCCTGCCGGAGCTGGGAGTTGACGCCGTCGGCGGCCACGACCAGGTCGTGCGCGGCGCGCAGCGCGGCGGTGTCCGGCGCGGGTGCGCCGAAGCGCAGGTCGACGCCGAGGCCGCGGCAGCGCTCCTGGAGCAGGCGCAGCAGCTCGCGGCGGCCCATGGCGGCGAAGCCCTGCCCGCCGACGGTGTGGGTGCGGCCGCCGACGTGGATGTCGATGTCGGTCCAGCGGGCGAAGCGGTCGGCCATGGCGGCGGCGAACTCGGGGTCGGCGTTCTCGATGCCGCCGAGCGTCTCGTCGGAGAAGACCACGCCGAAGCCGAAGGTGACGTCGGGGGCGTTGCGCTCCCAGACGGTGACGTCGTGCGCGGGGTCGAGCTGCTTCATGAGTGCGGCGAGGTACAGGCCGCCCGGGCCGCCGCCGACGATCGCGATCTTCACGAGGTTCCTCTTTCCGCTGGGGCCTGTTCGGCGACGATCCGGCGCAGCACGAAGCGCTGCAGCTTGCCGCTGGTGTTGCGCGGCAGGGCCTCGCAGAACCGCACCTCGCGCGGGTACTTGTAGGGGGCCAGCACCTGTTTGACGTGGTCCTGGATCTCCTTGGCCTTGGCGGCGGCCGCGGCACCGTCACCCGGGACGCCGTCGCGCAGGACGACGAACGCGCAGACGACCGAGCCGCGTTCGGGGTCGGGCTTGGCGACGACGCCGGACTCGACGACGTCCGGATGGGTGTCGATGGCGGCCTCGACCTCGGGGCCGCCGATGTTGTAGCCGGAGGAGACGATCATGGCGTCGCTGCGGGCCCGGTAGAAGAAGTAGCCGTCGGCGTCGCGGTGGAAGAGGTCGCCGGTGACGTTCCAGCCGTCCACGACGTACTCGTCCTGGCGCGGGTCGTCCAGGTAGCGGCAGCCGACCGGGCCGATGACGGCGAGGCGGCCGGGCTCACCGGGGCCGAGCTCGCGGCCGTCGAGGTCGAGGATGGTGGCCCGGTAGCCGGGCAGTGGACGGCCGGTGGCGCCGGGGCGGATGTCGTCGCCGGCGGCCGAGATGAAGATGTGCAGCAGCTCGGTGGCGCCTATGCCGTCGATGACGCGCAGGCCGAGGCGCTCGCGTAGCTGCTCCCAGGTGGTCCGCGGCAGGTGCTCGCCGGCGGAGACGGCGACGCGCAGCCCGGCGAGCCTGTGTTCCTGCTCCTCCCGCAGGATCGCCTTGTACGCGGTGGGCGCGGTGGCGAGAACGGTGACGCCCTGGCGCTCGACGAGTTCGGCGAGTTGGAGCGGGGTCGCCGACTCGGTCAGCAGCGTGCAGGCGCCGGCGCGCAGCGGGAAGACGACGAGCATGCCGAGGCCGAAGGTGAAGGCGAGCGGCGCCGAACAGGCGACGGTGTCGCCGGGTGCGAGGCCGAGCAGCGGACGGCCGAAGGTGTGGTCGATGGAGAGCACGTCGCGGTGGAAGTGCATGGTGATCTTCGGGTCGCCGGTGCTGCCGGAGGTCGGTCCGAGCAGTGCGACGTCGTCGGCGGCGGTCGGGACGTTGGTGAACTCGCCCGACTTGGCGTCCGCGCGGGCGGGGAGGTCGTCCACGCCGCGGTCGCCGTGGGTGACGATCGTGAGCGAGGCGTTCCGGAGCTGCTCGACCGCCCCGGTGTGGCGGTGGTCGACGAGTGCGATGGCCGGTCTGGTGCGTTCGACGATCGGGGCGAGCTCGCGGGCGCGCAGCGCGGCCATCGTGGTCACGGCCACGCCGCCGGCCTTCAGCACGCCCAGCCAGGTGGCCACCGCCCAGGGGTTGTTGGGTGAGCGCAGCAGCACGCGGCCGCCGGGCACGAGGCCGAGGTCCTCGGTGAGCGCCTGGGCGACCTGGTTGGCCCGGCGCTGGAGGAGGCCGTAGGACCAGGTCTGCCCGTCCGGCGTGCGCAGGGCCGGGAGGTCGGGGCCGTGGACCGCCACCGGACGGTCGATCAGCTCGGTGGCTGCGTTGAGCCGGTCCGGGTACTGCAGGGCCGGCGTGGTGAACTCGATCGTCGGCCACTGGTCGGCCGGCGGGAGGTGGTCGCGTGTGAAGGTGTCCTGGTGGGCCGAGGGCGAGAGGGGCAACGGACGGGTCCTTCCGGGAACTCGCGGGCGCCCTTGCGGGCCGCGAGGTCAGGCAGTGCGGATCATGCCCTCCTGGGCGACGGTGGCGAGGTGGCGGCGGTCGCGGGTGAAGAAGCGGCCGGTGCCGAGGCCGCGCCCGCTGTCGGCGGCGACCGCCTCCTGCACGTACAGCAGCCAGCCGTCCACCGGGCCGGGCCGGTGGAACCACATGGCGTGGTCGAGGCTCGCGGTCACCAGCCCGGGTCGCGCCCACGCCAGGTCGAGCACGCGCAGGACGGGCTCCAGGATCGTGTAGTCGCAGACGTAGGCGAGGGCGGCCTGGTCGCGCTGGGCGTCGGTCAGGCCCTCGACGGGCCGGAGCCGGTCGAACGGCCTGAGCCAGACGGCCTGGTGCGGCGTCCGCTCGCCCTCGACGGTGAGGTAGACGGGGCCGGGCACGTGCCGCATGTCGAAGCCGCGGCCGCCGGACCAGTAGGCCTTCGACGCGTCGGTCATGGTCCCTCCGGTGCGGTCCGCGAGGTACGCGGCCGAGCCGGGCAGGGTCTCGGGAGCGGGGAGCGGGCCGTCGAAGTCGGCGGCGAAGCTGCCACCGGGCTCGCTGGCGGCGAAGTTGGCCAGGCAGACGTACAGCGGCTTGCCGTTCTGGTAGCCGCGCACCTGGCGGGTGCTGTAGCCGCGGCCGTCCCGCAGGACTTCCACCTCGTACCGGACGGCGGCGCCGATGTCGGCCGGGCGCAGGAAGTAACCGTGCATCGAGTGCAGCGACTTGCCGTCCGTCACCGAGCGCATCGCGGCGGCGGCGGCCTGGGCGACGAGGTCGCCGCCGTACGCCTTGGGCCACGGACAGGGCTGGGTGGTGGCGGTGAAGGCGAGGTCGAAGCGCTCGGGCTCGGCGGGCTTCAGGGTGACGGCGGAGGTGAAGACCTCGGACGTGGGCTCGGTCGTCGTCAACGGTCCGTCCAGTCGCGCAGGTCGGCGTCGTCGACGTCCGGCAGGTTGACGACGATGTTCTCGGGCGTCCGGGTGGTCATCCACACCAGCCGTTCGGTGCGCGAGAGGTTGCACTCGATGTGCGGCATGAACGGCGGCACGAAGACCCAGTCGCCCTGCTCCATGTCGACGTAGTCCTCGAACCGCTCGCCGAAGTAGATGCGGCCCCGGCCCTCCAGGACGTAGCCGCCGGTCTCGGCCTCGCCGTGGTGGTGGGTCACCGAGCGGTAGCCGGGCTCGTTGCTGACCTGGCCGAACCAGAGCCGGCGGGCGGGGGTGTGCTGGATGCTCACGCCCGAGATCCGCACGGCCCCGCCGGAGTCGGCGGTGCCCGGGTCCTCCTGGCCGCGGCGCGTGACGACGGGGGCGACCAGACCGCTCGGGAGGCGGTACATCGAGTTGTCGCCGTCGAGTTGGTACTTGCTGAGATCGGGCTCCATGCGGACGGCTCCGTTTCTCGGGGCGGAGTTGCCTGGGGCGGAGTGCGGGCGGAGTTTCCTGTGGCGGAGTTCTGCGCGGGCGTCGGTGCTGCGCGGGCGTCGGTGCTGAGCGAACGTCGGTGCCGTGCGGACGTCGGCGCGGCCGGTATCTCGTTTTTTTCACGACCGTCATCTACTGTCAATACATCCCGCCGCGACACCCCGCTGGAGGTGGCATGACGCCCGTTCCCGTCAACCCGAGCTCCCTGCCGAAGCCGAGCGGCTACTCGCACGGGACGCTGGCCGGCAACACGCTCCACCTCGGCGGCCAGACCGCCCTCGACGCCGACCTGCGGATCGTGCCGGGCGGCATCGTCGAGCAGTTCCGGCAGGCCTTCGGCAACCTGCTCGCGACGCTGCGCGAGGCGGGCGGCGAGCCGCGGGACCTGGTCAGCGTGACGATCTACCTGACCGACATCCCCGACTACCAGGCGCACGGCAAGGAGATCGGCAAGGTCTGGCGCGAGCTGGCCGGCCCGGTCTACCCGGCCATGGCCGGGATCGGCTGCACGGCGCTGTGGCAGCCGGAGGCGCTGATCGAGATCCTCGGCGTCGCGGTGATCCCGGACGAGCGGTTGATCCGGCCCGCGTCCTGAGCCGGTCTTGCCTGAATCGATCTTCCACGACGATCGCAACGAAGGTGGGGAGAGACGTGAGACTCGCAGCTCTGACGGTCGACGGTGTCCGGCGGGCCGGAGCCGTCGTCGAGGGCGGGAAGGCCGTGGCGCTGCTGCCCGAGCGGCTGGGCACGGTCGACGACCTCGTGCGCGGCGAGCCGGACGGGCTGGCCGCGGCGCGGGCCGCGCTGGCGGACGCCACGACCGTGGCCCTCGCGGGTGTCCGGCTGGAGGCGCCCCTGCGGCGCTTCAACCGCGACATCCTGTGCACCGGCTGGAACTACTGGGACCACTTCGAGGAGTCCCGGGGAAAGCGCGGCGGGCAGGATCCGGCCGGGCGCCCGGGCCGGCCCACCTTCTTCACCAAGGGGCCGGACACCGTCATCGGCCCGGTCGACGACATCGGCTACGACCCCGCGCTCTCCGAACAGTGGGACTACGAGGCCGAGATCGCCCTCGTCATCGGCCGTGACGGGCGCTCGATCCCGGAGGCCGACGCCCTCGACCACGTCTTCGGCTACCTGGTCGCCAACGACGTCTCCCAGCGCGACCTCCAGCGTGCGCACGGCGGTCAGTGGCTCAAGGGCAAGAGCATCGACGCCACCATGCCGCTCGGTCCCTGGCTCACCACCGCCGACGAGGTGCCTGACCCGGGTGGGCTGCGCGTGCGGTGCGAGGTCAACGGCGAGCTGCGCCAGGACGCGTCGAGCGCCCAAATGGCCTTCTCCGTCGCCCGGTTGATCGCCGAGCTGAGCCAGGGGATGACCCTGCGGGCCGGCGACGTCCTTCTCACCGGCACGCCCAGCGGCATCGGCGGCGCACGCGACCCGCAGGTCTTCCTGAGCGACGGGGACGTGATCGTCACCCGGGTCGACGGCCTCGGCGAGCTGCGCAACCGGGTCGTGCGGACATCGCTGATCGGATGAACGGGAGAGGCGATAGGCTGCCCGCGGATGGGCTTGATCCACACCGTTCTTGATCGACAACGCCGGCCCGAGACGAGGAGAACAGAGAAGTGACGGCCGGGCGCGAGGAGTCCCCCGGGGCCGGCCGCGACGCGCGGCACGGCCCGCTGATCACCACCACCTTCGGCCTGTACGCGCGCGGTGAGGAGAACTGGCTCTCCGTCGCCTCCGTCGTCCGCCTCATGGGCGATCTCGGCGTCGAGCCGCCGGCCGTCCGCTCCTCGATCTCCCGCCTCAAACGGCGCGGCGTGCTGGAGAGCGGGCGCCACGCGGGCGCCGCCGGGTACTCGCTCGTCCCGTCCGTGCTGGAGACCCTCGCCGAGGGCGACGCCCGCATCTTCGAGCGCGTGCGCGCCGTCCCCGAGGACGGCTGGATCGTCGTCGTCTTCTCCGTCCCCGAATCCGAGCGGCAGAAGCGCCACGAGCTGCGCACCAGCCTGACCCGCCTCGGCCTCGGCACCGCGGCGCCCGGCGTCTGGGTCGCGCCGGGCAACCTCGCGGCCGAGACCCGCCGCACCCTGGAGCGCCGCGGGCTGGCCGCCTACGTCGACATCTTCAGCGGCGAGCACTACGCCTTCGGCGACCTGCGCTCCAAGGTCCGCAGCTGGTGGGACCTCGACGAACTCGCCGAGCTGTACGCGGAGTTCCTCGCCCGGTACCGCCCGGTCCTGGACAAGGCGAAGGCCGTCGGCAGCACCCCGCTGGAGGCCTTCCAGGTCTACGTCCCGATGCTCACCCAGTGGCGCCGCCTCCCGTACCGCGACCCCGGTCTGCCGCTCTCGCTGCTCCCGCCGGGCTGGAACGGCGTCAGCGCCGGCGCCCTGTTCGACGAGCTCAACGCGATGCTGAGCGCGGGCGCGCGCGAACACGCGCTCGCGGTGATCCACTCCGAGTAGGGGGCCCGTCCACCCGTCCACCCGGTAGCCCCATGACGGCCTCCTCCCGGTTCGCTCCGGAGGAGGCCGTTGCGCTTCATCCACTTTAGGGTGGATGTGTTCCGGTGGGCCGATGGCGGTCGGGAGGTGGACGAGGTGATCCGCGGGGTCCACCTGGAGGCGCAGTGGCGGCGGGAGGCGTTGCGGACGAACCTGTGGGTCGTGCCGATCCTGGAGATCGCGCTCGCCGGGTTGCTGTTCGTCCTCACGCTGGTGCTGGACAAGGCGGCGTACCGCGGGGACCTGGCGCTGCCGACGTGGGTGATCAGCGGGACGGCGGACGCGGCGCGGCAGATCCTCGCGGCCATCGCGGCGGCGCTGATCACCGTCGTGGGCGTGGTGTTCTCCATCATGATCGTGACGCTGACGCTGGCCTCCACGCAGTTCGGGCCGCGCATGCTGCGCACGTTCATCCGGGACCGGACCACGCAGCTCACCCTCGGGACCTTCGTCGGGACCTTCGTGTACGCGATCCTCGCGCTCGTCGTCATCGGGCCGGGCCCGCACGGGGACTTCGTGCCGCACCTGTCGATCACCGTGTGCATGGTCCTGGTCATGGCCGACCTCGCGGTGCTGATCTACTTCATCCACCACATCGCCACCTCGATCCAGCTGCCCCGGGTGATCGCCAGCATCGCGGCCGAGCTGTCCGAGGCGATCGAGGTGGGGGCGGGCGGGCCGGACCCGGCCGAGGACGTCGTGGCGGCGGGGCCGACGGTGGAGGAGCTGAACGTCCGGCTGGACACCTCGGGCGCGGCCGTCCCGGCGCCGGCCAGCGGGTACCTGCAGTTCGTCCGGCACCGGACGCTGGTGCGGATGGCGGCCGGGCTCGACGCGGTCATCCGGCTGGACCACCGGCCCGGTCACTTCCTGGTGCAGGGGCACCAACTGGCCACCGTCTGGCCCGCCGAGGCTGCGCCCGAGGTGGCGCGCAGCTTCGCCCGTGCCCACATCACCGGTTCGACCCGTACGCTCGCACAGGACATCGCCTTCGCCGTCGACCAGCTCGTGGAGATCGCCATCCGGGCGCTGTCCACCGCCGTGAACGACACCTTCACCGCTCTGACCTGCATTGACTGGCTCGGCGAGGGCCTGTGCCGGATCGCCGCCCACTGGAGCCCCAATCCCGTCCACCGGGACGAGGACGGCTACATCCGGGTGATGACCGCCCCGGTCAGCTACGAGCGGTTGGTGCAGCGCTCCTTCGAGAAGATCCGCCAGGCCGCCCGCGGCATGCCCGCCGTCCTGATCCGCCAGCTCGACGCGCTCGCCGAGATCATGGCCGAGACCAGGACCGAGCGGCAGCGCCGGGTGCTCCTCGCCCAGGCCGAGATGATCGAACGCCTCAACCAGGAGTCGGTGGCCGAGGCCGCCGACCGGGAGGACGTCCGCCGGCGGTACCTGGCGGTGCTGGCCGCGTACGGGGAGGCACGGGCCCGGCACGGGACTGATGTCACGCCGGAGTGACCGGATCGCTCGAACGGGTGAATTCGCGACGCGCGGGGTGAGTGCGCGGCAGCGGGGCATGATCGTACGCGGAATCTCTGTGGACCGTGATCCGGGGCCGGGGGACGGGAGGCGGGCCGTGATCGATCTCGCTCGGCTGAGGCTGCTCGACGGGTTCGCGCTCGACTGTGGCGCGCAACCGGTTCATCTCACCAGGACGCTGCAGCGCCTCCTCGCGTTCGTCGCCCTGCGCGGCGAGGCCCACCGGGCGCTGGTGGCGGGCACCTTGTGGCCGGAGTCCGACGAGGCCAAGGCCTTCGGCCGGCTGCGGACGGCGCTCTGGCGGCTCCAGCAGTCCGGCGCGCCGGTGCTCGCCGCGGCGGGGGAGACGCTGCGGCTGCACGCCGCGGTGCGCCTCGACGTCGACGAACTGCTGGTCAGCATCGGCGAGTTCGGGGCGGGGGACCGGCGCGTGCTGTTCGGCGGCGGCCGGCGCGAGTTGCTGCCGGGCTGGTACGACGACTGGGTCCTACTGGAACGCGAACGGCTGCGCCAGCTCTACCTCCACACCATGGAGGAGCTCTCCCGGCGCGACCTCCGGGCCGGCGACTTCGCGGGCGCGCTGGAGGCCGCGCACGTCGCGCTACGCGCCGAGCCCCTGCGGGAGAGCCCGCACCGCCTGCTGCTGGAGATCCACCTCGCCGAGGGCAACTACAGCGAGGCGATCCACACCTACCACGCCTACCGCATCCTGCTCCACCGGGAGTTGGGGGTGAACCCGTCCCCGGGGATGCGGCGGTTGCTGGACGCGGCGGTGGAGGCGGCCCCGGGCGCGGACGACGGGGGCGTGCGCGCCCGGTTGCGCTGATCCCGCCGTCCTCGGCAACCCGGTACCGCAGATCACCGACGTGGTGGTGGCCGGCCCCGGCAACGACCTCGGCAGTGACGACGGCCGCGACGGCTTCGACAGCACGCCCGAGATCATGCTCGACCTCGCGATGGTCGGCGGCCTGGCTCCGGGCGCGAAGATCGTCGTCTACTTCACGGACTTCACCGAGCAGGGCTGGGTCGACGCGATCCACGCCATCGTCACCGACACCGTCAACAACCCCACCGTGATCTCCTGCAGCTACGGCAACCCCGAGGACTCCACCAACTCCGCCTGGACCCGGATGGCCATCGCCTCCGTCGACCAGGCCTTCGCCCAGGCCGGCGCCCGCAACATCAGCATCTGCTGCGCCTCCGGCGACGACGGCAGCAGGGACGACGCCACCGGCCTGAAGGCCCACGCCGACTTCCCGGCCTCCAGCCCGCACGTGCTCGGCGTCGGTGGCACCAGCCTGGTGGCGAACGCGGACGGCATCGCCAGCGAGACGGTCTGGGACCAGGGCCCCGGCTCCGCCACCGGTGGCGGCGTGAGCCGCTGGTTCCCGGTACCACCGTGGCAGGCCGACGCCCACGTGCCACGGTCGGCCAACCCGCCGCACAGCGCCGGGCGCGGTGTCCCGGACGTCGCCGCCGACGCCGACGTCGTGACCGGCGTCATCATCCCCACCGTCGACGGGAAGGGCCTCTACCAGATCGGCGGGACGAGCGCCGCCGCGCCGCTCTGGGCCGCGCTGCTCAGCCGCGTCAACGAGGGCCTCAGCGCACCCGTCGGCTTCCTCAACCCGCTCCTGTACACGAAACTCTCCACCGGCATCCTGCGCGACATCACCCAGGGCAGCAACGGTGCCTACGACGCCGGCCCCGGCTGGGACGCCTGCACCGGCTTCGGCAGCCCGGTCGGCAAAGCCCTGCTGGGCGGCCTCAAGACCCTGTGAGGAGAGCGGCCCGACGGCGGTGAACCGACTGAAGGCCCGCCAGAGTCGACCGGCCCATGGTGAAGGCCGCGGGGGCGGTCGACTCTGCCGGGCCGGATCACCGGGTGCGTCCGGACCTGCCGGTGGCGTGGAGGAGACTCAACTGCCCAGGGAGTGGAAGGTCTTGCGCGGGGATGCGTCGATGGTGGAGCCGCTGACGTAGGCGAGCGGGGCGTAGTGGTAGGGCACCCCGGACGGGTCCAGTGCGGCCGGGCCGTCCTCGGCCTGGGGCCACAGGACGTCGCCGGTCGCGGTGCGGGCGGGGACGAGCCAGTGGTCACCTCGGCGGTAGGTGCCGCGCTCGGCGCCCGGGCCGGGCTGGAACTGGACCTGGACTCCGTCCTCCAGGTCCAGCCAGGCGCCCTCGACGAGCGGGAGCGCGCCGTCGTCCGCTGTGCCGATGTGGTCCCAGCGGCGCAGGAACGGGTGGGCGCCGGGGCCGCAGTCGGTGTCGCCGTCCTGCTGGTCGAGGGTGACCAGGAGGTCCACGGCGTCGATCGCGAGGACCTGGCGCAGGCGGGGTGCCGGGCGGGGCGGGTCGGTGAGGACGGTGTCGTCGGCCACGTGCCCGGCGACGGTGTCGTCGACGAGTTCGACCCAGTCGCCCACCTCCAGGCCGAGTTTGCCGTCCCGGCCGAGGGTGGTGACGGTGGCGACCGCGCCGTGCAGGGCCGTGATCGGGAACACCACGGAGGCGTTCTCGCGGGACCACGTGAAGGTGGCGCCGGGGAGGAAGCCGCGGCGGGACTTCGGGGTGGTGGCGGCGGGCCAGGCGGGGCCGCCGGTGTGCACCTCGATCCGGTAGAGCTGGTTCTCCGGGCCGCGGAACCGGCTGTCCGGCGGCAGTTCGCAGCGGTCCTGCGGGACGGCCGGTGGCTGCTTGGCGCGGGCGCGCAGCCGTCCGGTCGGGCGGAAGGCGGTGAGGAGGGTGGTGAACTCGGTCAGCGCGTCGGCCGTCGTGGTGGCGGCCACCGGGAGCGCGGCGACCTGCCAGACGGTCTTCGCGCGGGCGGCGGTGTCCGGGCCGGGGTCGCCGAGGGCGACCTCGCGGACGGCCGGGTCCTGGAGGGCCGTGATCAGCCGCTCCCACACCCGCAGGTAGACCACGAAGGGCTTGTCCTGGGGGAGTTGGGAGGCCGGGTCGGTCGGGTCGAGGTGCAGGTCGGGCTGGGTCCAGTAGGTGGTGTCGAGCTCGTTCTCGACCAGGATGCCGTCCACGTACATCCGGCCCGCCGGGACCTTGAGGTCCTCCTGGGGCTTCCGGTCGGCGACCGCGTCGATCGCGAAGCCGCCGCCGACCGCGGGCGCGGCGGCGGGGCCGAGGAGGTCGGCGATCGTCGTGCGCAGCTGGTGCAGGAGGAGGGCGCCCTGCTCGTTGAGGTCGGCGTCGAGCTGGACGCGGCCCTGCTGGGCGAGGACGGCGGAGTAGTGCTTGCGCGGGTCGAAGGTCGTCCGCGAGAAGTCGCCTTGCATGTCGCTGGTTCTCCCTAGGTGACGATCACGAGGCCGGCGTCGCAGGCGGCGGGCACGTACTCGGCGAGCCGGAGCCGCAGGTTGTCCTCGCGCTGGGGCTGGAAGAGGTCGTGGAAGGCGCCGGGCTCGGAGCCGTCGTCGGCGGCCCGGCGGATCACCTCCGGGCAGTCCCGGGCGAGTTGGGCGTAGCCGGGGGTGCCGTAGCGGGTGCTGGTGAAGCGGGGGAGCGGCGTGCCGTCGAGGCAGTGGAACCGCCGGGGCGTGCGGGAGCCGGGGCCGAGCCAGGAGAAGCGGACGCAGCCGGACTGGCGGTGCTCGACGTGCAGGCAGCCGGTGATGACGGTGTTCTCGACGAGGCCGGCGGCGTGGGTGAGGACCGAGCCGAAGACCGTCGTGCGGCGGAGGTCGACCACGGCGTGGGCCGGGCGGCGGCCCGGGGCGGAGAGGGCGGCGAGGCCGTGGGCGGTGGCGTCGAGGATGCTGTCGCGGAGCGCGACCCGGTTGGGCTCGGCGTGCACCTCGTCGGCGTTGACGACGACCGGGCCGAGGATGCTGTGCTCGACCCGCAGGCAGGCCGGGGTGTCGGCGAGTTCGACGCTCGCCTCCTCGGTGTGCTCGGGGTTGCACTCCTGGTCGAGGGACCAGCCGGGTACGAGCGTGCAGTGGCGGATGACGACCGCGCCGACGCCGCCGCGGACGCGCAGGCCGCGCCCGGCGACGAGGAGGCCGTCGAAGGTGATGCGCGGCGGCTTGGCGCAGGGCCGTGGGCCGATGACGTGCAGGGCGTCGGGGCGGTTGCTGCTCCAGTCCAGGACGCGCAGGAGCGGGCGGGTCTGCTGGGCGGCGCGGATGGTGAGGCGGTCGTCCGGGTCGAGCGTGACGGCGAGGTGCTCCAGGTAGTCCCCGTTGTCGGTGATCTCGATGACCGCCTCGTGCCGGCCGCCGGGGTCGGCGGCCTTGTCGGCCTGCCACCGGCGCAGGGCCGCGTCGATCCCGGTGAACTCGCGGTCCTTGCCCACCTGGTAGAGCGCGGGCGGGCGCCGGAGGTCCAGCGGCCGGACGTACTGGCCGCCGCCGAGGTCGGCGCTGAAGCCGTAGTGGTAGTCCACCCAGACGCCCTCGGTCGGGGCGTGGCGGGCGGGGAAGGCGATCCGGCCGAGGACCGGGTCGATCGCGACCTGGTCGTTGGTGGGGTGGTGGTGCCAGTCGGTCAGGTCGGCGGGGACGATCCGGTGGAGGGGGACGGGCTCGTCGCCGACGTGGACGCACAGGCTCTTGCCCGGGCCGTAGAACTGCGCGGTGCGCTCGGCGAAGGCGAGGCGGCGGATGAACGCGGGCACGGTGCTCTCGTCGGCGAGGCGCGCGGGGGCGGGGCCTGCGATCGGGTGGACGATCAGCGGCGCGCTGTTGCCGAGCACGCTGAAGGTGAAGTGGGTGCGGGCCCGGTCGTCACAGTGGGCGGGTGCGCGGGTGACGGGGTACGGGCGCAGCCGCCACAGGAACAGGCCGACCTCGGGGATGTTGTAACGGCCCTGGGTGCGGGCCGAGTTGATGCGGCGGACATCGACGGTGCGGGCGATGCGGTCGAACGGGCCGTCGAGGCGGTCGAGTTCGTCGACGGCGTGGAGGTCCGCCGTGCGGCCCCGGGCGAGTCGGCGGCGGTCGGCGCGCGGGTCGCGGCCGAGGAGGCGGACGGGCTGGGTGAGGCCGAGGAGGGTGCGGAACTCGACCGCGTGGGCGGGCCAGGCGGCGACGTCGGCGGCGAGTTGCTCCAGGAGGGCGAGGGTGCCCTTGCGGCGGCGGTTGGCGACGGTGTGGGCGACGTCGCGGCGGCCGGCGATGGCGGCGAGCAGGCGGCGGGCGGCCTCGGTGGGGGCGGACAGGGCCTCGGCGGAGCCGGGCAGGACGCGGTAGCCGACGAGCTCGCCGAGGTAGGGGGCGGCCCAGGCCTGGCAGGTCTCGATGAACCAGTCGTCGGCGAGCTGCTCGATGTCGGCCTCGATGACGTCGGCCTGCTCCTGGATGACGTCGAGCAGCGCGCGCAGCGGCCGGCCCTGTTCGGCGTCGCGGGTGCGGACGACGGCGGGGAGGAGGTCGTAGAGGCGGTCGGTGGTCACGGGATCCTCCGGAGGGTGAGGGCCTCGGGGACGTCGGCCGGGAGGACGGCGAGTTGGGCGGGGCGGATGCCCTTGTAGACGGTGAGGTGGCGGCCGGGGTGGAGTTTCGGTGAGGTCAACTGCGGGTTGAGCAGAGCGAGTTCGTCGAGGTGCAGGCCGTACCGCTGGGCGACCGTGGTGAGCGTGTCGCCGCGCCGGGCCTCGTGCTCGATCTGCTCGAAGTGTGCCGGGAGCGCCGGGAGGCAGGCGTTGGCCGTGGTCAGACCGGCTGCCAGTTGCGCGAGCTGGACCGGGGTGACGTCACCGGGCACGTCGGCGAAGACGCGTACCTCCGTGTGGTCGACGCCCTCGACGCCCTGGATCGTCGCGATCGCCTCGCTCAGGTGCGCGGGCCGCCCGAGCGTCCGTGCGGCGAAGCCGAACTCGGCCGCCAGTGCCGCCCGGACGGCCGGTTCCACCGACTCCCACGCGTGGTCGGGCAGCACCTTCACGCCCGCGTCCAGCACGATCAGCCGCAGTTCCCGGGCGGCCACCCGGACCGGGACCCCGATGTCCCCGAAGTCCACCAGCGACCGTTCGAGCGCGGTGAACAGGTCGGAGAGCGGGTCGATCGGCGCGTCGCCGACCGCCGCGACGGTGACGTGCACGACCTCCCGGGCGCCGTCGAAGAGCTTGACCGCGCTCGCCTTCCCGATGCCCGCCCGCGCCCGGGTGAAGTCCTCGTAGTCCTGGACGGACACCAGCCGGTCGAGGGCCCGCAGCCGCAGCGGGATGACGGTGCGGGCGTCGTCGGGGCCGTCGCCGTCGGCGCCGCCGGTGGCGGGGAGCGGGTTGGTGACGGCGCTGACGCCGAGCGGGCGGGCGGCGAGCTGGTTGACCTGGCCGACGGGAAGGTTGCCGGAGGCGCCCGCACCGGTGCGGTAGCGCGCGGTGACGTTCTGGGCGCCGGAGGGGAGCCGGGCGCCGTGCGCGCCGTCGCCGAACGCGACCGTGGCGCCGCGCAGTTCGTAGGCGTGGTCGTTCGGGCCGTCGAGGGCGAGCGCGGGGGTCTCCTGCCAGGCGACGCCGTTGACGCGGGTGGTGAGCGAGTTCTGCGCGCCGAGCGGGTTGTCGGCGGCGGTCCAGGTGAGCGGGGTCGCGTCGGAGACGAAGTGCAGCGGGAACGCCTGGCCAGGGACGCCCGCGTCGCCGCTGCCGAGGATGTCGTCGCGGGTCTCGCCCTGGGTGGCGGCGACGACGTTGCCGTAGAGCGTGACGGTGGACCGCCGGTAGGTGTAGGCGAGGCCGCCCGCGAGCAGCAGTCGCGTCTGCGGGCCCTGGCCGCGCTGGAGCACCGGCCGGCCGTCGACCGTCCGGTCCAGCCGCTGGCTCACGCCGGCGACCATGGCGAGTTCGGCGGCCCGGACGCCACTGGTGTGCGGGACGTCGGTGCGTTCGCCGGAGACGACGATCCAGCGGCCGGGTTTGAGGCCGTCGTAGCCCTGGGCGAGGTCGATCGTGGCGGCGCCGACGTCGTCGGGGACGGGCGCGCCGACGGGGGTGAGCGGCTCGCCCTGCGCCCACACGGGGGTGCCCCTGGCGAGCTTCGAGGAGTCGACCGCATCGTCGAACTCCAGCATGGTGACGGTCACTTCGCCGATCTTCCGGCCGCTCGGGTCGGTGACGTCGAGCTGGGCGGGCAGGACGCGGTCGGGGATCAGGACCAGGGTGGCGGTGCCGTCGCCGGTGCCGACGAGGACCGGGCGCTTGGGCAGGACCGTGTCGTGCACGGAGTCGAGGAGGATCTGGTCCACGCGGTTGTCGCCGGCGGGTGTCTTCCGCCGGGCCAGGGCGATGGCGGCGCGGACCCGCAGGACCGCGAGCCCGGCGAGCTGCGGCGGGTCGGTGATCTGCTCGCGCCGCCACGCGTCGTAGACCTGGGTGAGCCGGGGGTCGGCGGCGGCGAGCAGTCGCACGTGGGCGTCCGAGTCGGGCTGGAACAGCTGCTGGACGGGTGTGTCGAGGGCGCGCGCCGAGCGCGGCGGGCGGGACGGCTCGCGGCGCAGCGCCGGGAGGACGGGCGTGAGCGCGACCAGCCCGGCGGCCTGGTACGGGTCCGGGCAGTCGCAGTCGCAGTCGCAGCCGCAGTCGCCGCCGCAGTCGTCGTCCGTCAGGCCGGAGCTGCAGCTCTCGGGGCAGACCAATGAGCGTGCGAGCGCCCGTAGTTGGGCGAGCTCAGGATCGGTGCGGCGGGCCAGCTGGGCGGCGAGGGCCAGCAGGGCGTGGCCGTCGGTCCGGACGGTGCCGACATCGCCGTCGAGCCAGTCGGAGAGTGCGCAGCCGGCGCCGCGGGCGGCCAACGCGACGGCCTCCGTGAGTCGTTGGAGGGAGTCGGCGACCTCGCCGAGCGCGCCCGCCGGGGTGAGCGCGGGCAGGAGGAGGGCTGCGAGCGGCGTGAGGATGTCGTCGACGATGCGGGCCGCCGCCGGGTCCGTTCGGGTGACCGTGTCGGCGGTGGCGATGCGGACGTCGTCGGCGAGCAGGGCGACGGCGGCCGTGAAGGCGTCGAGCGGAGTGGTGGGGGAGACGAGCGTGACCTGGGTGCGTCCTGCGGTGAAGTCGACGGTGGAGTCGGCGACCGTGCGGGCGTGGATGTCCGGCGCGAGCCCGCCGGGGGCGAAGGTGAAGAGCAGCCGGTCGCCCTTGCGGAGGTTGGCGGTGGTGCCGTCGACCGCGAGGGTTCCCAGGGTGTCGACGTCGGCGCGTGTGATGTCCGGCGGGTCGGCGAGCCGGACGGCGAGGGTGTTCCACTCGGCGCGGGCGACGAGGTCCTCGCTCGTCTCGAAGGTCTGCGGCAGCCGACCGGCCGCCGCCTGGCCCTTCACGGCGGACCCGGCCGGGACGAGGGTGTGCGCGCCCGGGTCGAGCGTGTACGCGAGGTACGTGCCGGCGGCGAGCGGCGGGCGGGGCCGGTGGCCGACGAGCAGGCCGAGGTGGCCGAGGGACTCCGGTTCGGTGGCGGTGCGCAGGTAGCCCTCGTTGGCGATGCGCTCCTGGTAGAAGGTGAGCACCTCGCCGACCACGGCCCAGCAGTCGAGCAGGGCGATCGCGGGGTCGTCCGGCGCGCGTGTGGTGAGCGGGTCGAGGGCCCGGCGGCTGGAGAGCCGGGCGAGCATGGACGCGCGGAACGTCGCGTAGGTGCCGGCGCGGTAGCTCAGCGCCGGCAGGCCGGGCGGGTTGAGGATCGGCGTCGGGGTGACGGCTTCGACGCCGGTGCAGCAGCCGCACGCGCAGGTCATCGGCCGCCCTCCAAGTCGAGTGCGAGGCGGCCGTGTTCGGGCCGGGACGGGTCGTTGTCGAGCTGTGCGACCTCCAGCGGCCGGATCGGCAGCAGGCCGGTGACGAGGGCGTCGCCGCGGTCGGCGGGGTCGGCGAACAGGCGCTCCAGGCGGGTGACTTCGGCGTGCCGCACGCCGGGGACGGCCACCGCCGCCGCGACCAGGCGGCTGACCCGGACGGGGTCGCCGAAGACGAGTGCGTCCGGGGCGAAGAGCGCGGCGAAGGCGGCCAGCAGCCCGGCCCGGACGTGCCCGGCGACGTGGTCGGGCTCGACCTGGACGTGCAGGGCGACGTCGAGCGGGACGAGCGTCGCGCCGGACTCCGCGAGGTCGTGGCCGATCCGGCGGTAGCGGAACAGGGACGCGCGGACGGCGTCGAGCAGGGAGTCGGGGGCCGTCTCGGTGCCGAAGGCCTCGACGGCCACCTGAGCCTCGTACCAGCTGCCCGTCCACCGGAGGTCCGCCGTCGCCCGCCGCACGCCGGGGACGGTGGCGGCCAGGACGGCGTAGTCGTCCGCGGTGATCGCGCGCAGCAGGCGGGTGGTCGGCGCGACCGGGGCGAGGCGGCGGACGTCGTCGACGGGTTCGGGGTCGACGCCGCCGGTGGCGGGCAGCGGGTTGCGGACGAGGCGGATGCCGTTCGGGCGGGTGGCGCAGAAGACGATGCGGCTGATCGCCTCGGGGCCGACGTTGCCGGGCGTCCCGCTGCCGACCCGGTAGCGGACGGTGCACCGCACGCCGGGCGCGTCGGCCGGCGGGAACGCGGCGCCGTTCAGACCGTCGCCGAAGCGCAGGCGCAGGACGCCGTCGTCGTCCGTCTCGCCGACGAAGTCGCGGTCCGCCGGGCCGCTGTCGAGCAGGTCGCGGCGGGGCCGCCAGTCGTGGCCGTCCTGGTCGGTGAGGCGGACGGCGGGCAGCGCGTCGCGCGGGTCGGGGGCGGTGGCGAGCGCGGCCGGGCCGCGGAACGCGGGGTCGTCCTCCCGGAGCCGCTCGGCTTCGTCCGCGCCCCAGCTCTGGCCGAGCTCCCAGCCCTCGGCGTCGTGCCGGAGGACCTGGCCGGCCCGCGCGCGGCGGACGAGTTCGCGCCAGCGGGCGAGTTTGGCCGAGAGGAGGTCGTCGAAGCGGGCGAGCAGGGTGCGCAGCGCGCCGCGCGGGCTGTCGTCGGCACGCACGCGCTGGAGGACGGTTTCGCCGAACAGCACCACCAGGTAGGCGCGTTCGGCCGGGGTGAGCCGGCCGTCGTGCGGGGGCAGGCGGTGCCAGATCGCGGTGAGGCGGTGCCGGGCCCGCCCGGGCAGGCCGAGGAGGCGCGCGGCCTGGGCGGCGGCGATGACGGCGTCGGTGGGGAAGGGGGCGCTCTGTGTCACGGGCGACTGGTGCAGCACGGGGGAGAACCGGACGGGTAGCGGCGGGTAGGCCGGGCGGCCGTCGTCGTCCTGGGCGCAGCCGCAGGGTCCGGGGTGGCCGCAGGGCGTGGGGCAGCCGGGTTCCCGCGGGGGGAGGACGGGCACGTCGATCGTCTCGGGCGGCTGGTGGCACCAGTCGATGCGTGCGCCGTGCTCGACCAGCACGGTGTTGCCGCGGGCGACGCCGACCTCCAGGTCCGCGCAGTCGGGGCCGCCGCGCGCGCTGACGCAGAGCGGGAAGGCCAGCGCGTCCTCGCGGGCCCAGGCGACGTGCAGGACGGGCTGGTCGTAGAGCCGGTCGACGTCCTCGGTGACGGAGACCAGCCGGACGGCCTGGCGGTGGGTGCGGTCCGCGTCGGCGGGGGCGCCGGTCTTCGCGCCGAGGATCTCCTCGAAGACCAGGACGTCGCCGGGGCGCAGGCACAGGGCTCGCTGCCCCGGGACGCCGTCGACGAGCGTGGCCGACGTGGCACCGGCCGGGAGGCAGCACTCGGCGTCGCCCCACGTCCACACGTGGATCAGGTTGTGGGCGGGGCGCAGTCGCACGTCCTCGGCGTGGACGGGCTCGAACACCTGGTACGGCGGCAGGTGGCGGCGGTCGAGGTCGGTGGCGAGCAGGGCGGCGCCGGAATCGGGCAGGACGGTGGGGGCGAGGGTGATGAAGCGGAAGTCCCTGGCGGGCAGGGCGAGTTCCTCGTCGGTCTGCAGGCAGACCCAGGCCCGGGCGGCGCAGCCGTCGTGCATCGCGTAGTCGACGAGCCGGGCATGGCGGCGCACCGAGACGCGCAGGCGGGCGGTGTCGAGGTAGGCCTCGGTGGCGGCCGCGTCCTGGCGGTAGCTGAGCCGGTCGGCCTCGTAGGCGAGGAGCTCGACGAGGGTGATGCCGAGGTCGGGGACGTGCCGCTCGGTCCAGCCCGGCGTGGTCAGGCTGAGCCGGTCGAGCAGGAGTTGGCGGAAGCTCGCGTAGTCCTTGGCGAGGTAGTCGATCTCGGGCGCGGCCGGGTGCGCGGGCGCGCAGTCACCGGCGGGGGCGCAGTCGAGCGTCGCGCACTCGGGCCGGAACGTGAACGCGGCACTCGCGTACCGGGGGTCGAAGCCGGGGTACGGTTCGGTGCCGGGCCGCCCGTGCGGGTCGGCGCGGACGATGCTCAGGCGGTAGGCGGAGAGGTCGCCAGGGCGGTCGACGGAGAGGACCAGGCGGTCGGCCAGCTCCCGTTCCTCGTCGGTCTCCCGGCGCACCGCGAGGACGGTGATGCCGGTGGTCCGCTCGCCGCCGTCGATGCGGAAGTTGGCGGGCGCGAGGCCCTCGGGCGCCTTGCCGAAGAGGAGGACGACCACGTTGTCGTCGAGGACGTCGACGCTGTCGATGCCGTTGAGGTCGCTGGCGCGCAGCTTCGCTCGGCGCCGTTCGTCCGCGCAGGTCACTGCGCCGGGGTTCGCTGCCGCTCGGTTCACCGTGTCCGGGTTCAGTGCGTCCTGGCTCAGTGCGTCCTGGCTCACTGCGGCACGCTCCCTTCGAGGACGTCGGTGCGCACCTCGCCGGTGGCGATGAGCAGGTAGCGCAGCTCGATGCGCAGGGTGCTCTCCTCGGCGGTGACCTGCAGCGAGTCGACCACGATGACGTCGCCGAGCCAGCGGTGCAGGGCGCCTTCGGCGGAGACCTGGAGGGCGGCGGCGAGTTCGACGCTGTTGGGCTCGAAGACGAGGTCGAGCAGGCCGCAGCCGAAGTCGGGGCGGTTGACGCGCTCGCCGGGGGTGGTGAACAGGAGCTGCTCGATCATGTCGCGCACGTGGTCCGGGCAGGCGGCCTCGGCGGTTCGGCCGCGGGCGTCGACGCGGAAGGGGAAGGCGAGGTCCATGGTTCCGTCCTCCCGCTCACAGCCCGGTGACGAGCAGCTGCATGGCAAGGACCAGCGGGGGCCCGGGAGTCGGCGATCCGGCGCACACGCCGCCGCCGGGTACGGGCGGCGGGGTCGGCGGCGGTGCCTGGGTGAGCAGGGGCGCGCCGTTGACGAGCACCGAGGACACGTTCGTCCACTGCACGGTTACGCACGGCGGCGTCACGACGCACCCCGCCACGACGATCGGGTTGGCACCGGTCGCGACCGGCATCCCCCGGACCAGCGCCCCGGGCGGCCCGGCGGGCAGGATCGTCGCGGTGCCCCCGTGCGGGCAGGTCATGGTCGCTCCGGTGTGGAGGGCGAGGCCGGGCATGTGGTCCCCCAAGTGCTATTCCGGCACGACGAGCGTGCCGTTGTTGACGATCACGGCGGTGCCGGCGAGGCGGATGCTCGCGAGCCCCGGGCCGCAGGACAGTTCGATCCCGGCCTCGCTGAGCTTGATGTACGGCCCCGCGGCGCCGTGCAGTTGGAGCCGGATGCCGCCGGTGGGCTCGGTGGCGTCGGTGAGCAGCAGGTAGTTGCCGGCCGGGGTGCTGAGCACGACCTGCGGCACCTCGGGCGGCACGAGGGCGGCGACCGGCGGCTGCTCGATCGTGCCGCCGCGCCAGAACCCGGTCCACACGGCCCGGTTGACGTCCCCGTCCTCGAACTTGATCCACACGCCGGACTGCACGGCCGGCACGACGTGCATCCCGGCCGTCGCGTACTGCGGGACGGCCCAGATGCACGGGTCGTCGCCGAGCACGTCGTCGACCCGGACCATGATCCGGTTCTGTTGCAGCGGGTCGAAGTTGGAGACGACGACGCCGCGGTAGAGGTCGCGGAAGTCGGGCTGCTGGTTGGCGCTGGGCGCGGTCACGGTGCCACCCGGTCGGTGAAGGGGACGAAGCCGTCCCGGGCGAGGGTGAAGCTCTGGGTGTACTCGCCGCGTTTGATGTCGTGGGTGACGCTGCTGACGTAGTAGAGGCCGTCGTAGGCGAGGCCCGCGCCGCGCACGCCGACGAGGCCGCGGGCGGCGAGCACCCGGCCGTAGCGCAGGACGTCGAGCTTGCCCTGCCCGGTGACGGCGTCGGCCGCCTGGGACGTGACGCTGACGGCGCGCAGCATCGCGTCGGTGAGCGAGCGGTCGGTGAGCTTGACGATCGGCTCCTCCCGGAGGGCGACGGCCGGGCGGGCGGCGAGCGGCGGCTTGAGGAGGCTGAGGCTGGGGATCGGGACGGAGATGCCGATCTTGGTGGTGGGTTCGGTGATCCGGACGGTGTACTGGGTGCGCGCGAGCCCGTCGAAGGTGAAGGACAGCTGCTCGACGTTGTCCGCCGCCCCGGAGTTGACGGTCAGGGCGGGCTGCGGCACGCCGATGCGCACCTCGGGGCCCCAGTAGGCGATGCTCGCGCCGGGGGCCGGTCCGGGCACGAGGTAGAAGGTGTGGCCGACCTCCTCGCCGAGGCTGCGCAGGTACGCGAGATCGGTGGAGGACTGGACGGGGATCTGGTCGAGCGGGTTCGGGACGGTCGGGATGATCGGCGGGACCGCCACCGGCACGACCCCGTACAGCGCGTACTTGAGCAGGACGAGCGTCGCGCGGACGTTGTGCGGCATGGCCGGGTAGCAGGCGTGCTCGGTGCGCAGGTCCATCAGGAGGGTGAGGTCCTCGCCGGTGACGGTGAGCGTGCCGGTGCCGGGCGCGTCACCGGGGTTGAGCTCGTGCCGGGTGATCACGCCGTCCATCAGCACCTCGGTGGAGCCGGCGACGATGGCGGCGATCACCACGCGGGCGGGCGGGTCGAGCAGGCCGGCGGGCAGGAGTGTTCGCGTGATGACGGACTTCTTGCTGACGGCGAAGGTGAGTTGGAAGCCGCTCCGGGCTCCGGCGCTCGACGTCACCTGCACGGACTGCAGCGCGTCCATGAGGGGCTGCGGCGCGGGCGCGGTGACGATGTCGCCGATCCGGAGCAGGAGTTGGACGCTCCTAGCCATTGAGCGCTCCCGTGGGCAGCGGGGCCGCCGGGAGCGTGACGCGCAACCTCCGCCCGACGACGGCGAGTTCGTCCGGGTCGGTGGCCCGGTTGGCGTCCGCGAGCTGCCAGGCGAGTTCGGCGTCGCCCAGCTCGGCGAAGGCGATCCGGTCCGGCCGCTCGCCCGCCGCGACGACGTGCTCGCGCAGGGGGGTGAGGTCCTCCGGGTGCGGCAGGAACCGCCGGCGGACGTACGTCACCGTGCGCCCGTCCGGCAGGGGGTGGGTGGCGGTCGGCAGGGCGCGGTAGCGGCTGGTGAGGGCGAACACGGTTTTCCTCTCGGGGACTTGCGGCTACACCCTGGGGGTGCCGACGTCGGAGACCGGGTTCCGGACGGACTGGGCGAAGCCCTCCCTGCGGCCCTGGTACGTGAGGTAGAGCACCCCGCCGTGGTGCTGGTGCCCGAGGTCGTCCACGGTGAGCACCCGGACCCCGACCCCGACCTTTGCCCGGACCGGGTTGAGCGCCCGGTCGAAGAACTCCTCGGTGACGGTGAACTCGGTGATCCGCACCGGCACCACCCGCCTGGGGCCGAGCACCAGGACCAGCAGCGGCGACTCCATCGGTGCCACCTCGATCTGGCCGGCCCGCGCCAGGGCGTCCTCGTGGCGCAGCTGCTCGACCGTGGGGTACATGCTCAACTCCAGGGCAGAGAGCACCGGGTGGAGCCCGTCCGGGTACTTCTCGGGCGCGTCGGCGGCGTCGAACTCGGCGTCGAACCGGAACTGCTCGTGGGCCGGGCCCTTGAGCCGCAGCACCTCCAGCCGGTCGCCGGGCTCGCCGCCGATGCCCTGCGGGGTGAGCGTGCGGGTGAGCGTGTCCGGGTTGTACTGGAACGGGATCGTGCGCAGCACGGTGCCCCGGCCGGGGTCGACCAGCACGAACCCGCCGCGCACCGGGTTCAACGCCTCGGGGAACGCACTCACGGGCCCTCCTCTCCCGGCAGGAAACGCAGCGTGGACGTGCCGACGAACGGGATCTCCAGGGTCCGCTGGGAACAGGCCCCGCCGCGGACGCAGGCGTCGAACAGCGCGGTGCTCCAGGCGGTGCCGAACGCGATGTCCGCGGAGACCGTCGAGTCGACGGCGCGCAGGGCCGCCAGCGTGTTCTCCAGGGAGGTCTCGATCCGTTCGAGGTCCACGGAGGCACCGAACAGCTCGGCGAGTTCGGCGGTGCCCTGGGTGGCGGTCGCGATCGCGGTGCTGGCCGATTGCGACTCCAGGATCGCGACGGCGGCCCGGCGCCGGGCCCGGACGGCGTTCAGGGCGCTCTCGACCGTCGCGATCCGGGCGGGCAGGTCCCAGCGGGATGCGGTGAGCTGGTCCACCCGCTCGGAGAGCCGGCCCGCCGTCCGGCCCGCCGAGACGGGATCGGCCCCCGCGGGGATCAGCCGGAAGGACTCGCCCTGGAACCGGTCGGAGAACTCGGCGGCCGCGTCCCGCCAGGCCGCGGCCTCGGTGGCCAGCCGCGCCGCCCCGGCCACTTCGTCGGGCAGGACGAGGCCCTGGCCGGCCAGTCCGCGTCGGGCGATGGCGATGAACCTGTCCAGGAGGTCGAGTGCTCCTTTGGCCTGGAGGACCTGGGTGGCGATGACGAAGACCCGGGCGGCCGCCAGCAGGCGCAGGTTGGTCCGGGCGGTCCGCCCGGCCTCGGCGGCGAGCTCGACGGCCTCCGCGGACGGGGTGGTCGCGCCGCGGCCGGTCGGCGGCACGCGGCCCGTGGCGGGCGCGGGGACGGCCCGTGCGGCCGCGGGCCCGCCGCCTGCGGGGGGAGGCGCGCCACCGGCGGGAGGGGCTCCTCCGGCGGGAGGCGCCGCGCCGCCCGGCGGGGGCGTTCCGCCCGCCGGTGGCGTTCCTCCGCCCGGCCCGCGGGTGACCGTTCCGGTGAAGGAGACGTCCACGGGCTGGAGGTTCAGCAGCCGCCGTGCCACCCGGTAGTCCTTGGTGCCGGCCACCACGGGAACGCTCGTGGTCTCGGGCGCGACGCGGACCCCGACGGGCTTGAGGTTGCCCGGGTTGGTCCGCACCACGCGGTCGAAGGTCCACAGCTCGCCCCCGGCCGCCGTCGCCTCGGCCGCGACGAGGGCGTCGGCGGGCTGGATCGGGACCTTGGCGGCCCTCACCTGCTGGAGGAACGCCTGCACGCGACCGGCGGGGGGCGCGGGCGCGCGCCCGATGCCCAGGTCGTCGAGGAGCAGCTGGTTCGAGACGGCCTGGCGCGGGATCGCCCGATTGACGATCAGTTCCTGGTAGGCCTGCTCCGACACCAGCACCCGGACCCCGGACGACAGCATCGACCGCAGGGCGTTCGCGGCCCCGGCGTTGCCGCGGGCGATCTGGTCGAACACGCTCGGGTCGAGGAAGACGGTGCGCGCCGGGGCCGGGCCGCCGGGCGGCGTCTGACGCGCCACCACGCCGGCGGTGCGCGCGGCCGGGCGCAAGGGCGTGGCCGACCCGGCGGTGACGGAGCGCGCCACCTGCTCGGCCTCGCGCTCGGCCGGGGCGTCCGCCGCGCCGACCTCCAGCGGCGCGGCGGCGAGCCCGGGGCCCGTCTGCCGCTGCTGGACGACGTGCGCGAGCTCGTGGGCCAGCAGGTGACGGCCCTCGGTCGTGTGGGGCGCGTAACGGCCGGCCGCGAAGACGATGTCCGCGCCGACCGTGTAGGCCCGCGCGCGGACGGCGTCCGCCGATGCCGCCGCGCGGTCGTCGGTGTGGATCCGCACACCGCTGAAGTCCTGGCCGAAGCGCGGTTCGAGCAGGTCGCGGACCTCCGGGTCGAGCGGCGCGCCCGCGGAGCCGAGCACCGCGTGGACCTCCGGCGGCGCGAGGGCCGGGCCGCTGCCGGTGGCGTGGCGCCGCAGGTGCGGCTCGTCCGTCTCGCACCCGCAGGGTTCGGCGCCGCAGCGTCGCAGGACGTGCTCAGCGCCCATCGCGCACCGCCCGGTAGACGGATCCGGCGAGGCCGCGGCCGGTCGACGCCGCGCCCGTGACGGTCACCTCGGGGGCGCGCAGCACGCCGGCCCGCGCGGGGCGCCACGTCTCCGCCGGGGCGGACGCCAGGAGGCGGGTCAGTTCGGTGCGCAGGGCGGCGGAGATCGTGTCGGGGTCGCCGTCGACGCCGTCGAGGACGAGGTGGTCGATGTGCAGCTCGATCGTCACGGGCGCTCTTCCTCCCAGGCGAAGTCCCGTTCGGTCATGGGAAGTTCGAGCTTCTCGAACTCGCTGCGGGCGGCCGCCAGCAGGTGCGGCATGGTGATCGGCGTGCCCGCCGAGGCGGCCAGGAAGGCGGCGTTGACGGCGATGTTGCGGATCATGCCGCCGCTGGCGTGGAGCCGGGCGAGCCGGTCGAGGTCGAGGCCGCTGCGCGGGGCCGTGTCCGGGAAGGCCTTGGCCCAGATCGCCCGGCGCTGCTCGGGGCCCGGGAACTCGAACTCGACGACGAACCGCAGCCGCCGCAGGAAAGCGCCGTCCAGCGCCGAGCGCAGGTTGGTCGCCAGCACGGCGAGGCCCCGGTAGGCCTCCATGCGCTGGAGCAGGTAGTTGACCTCGATGTTGGCGTAGCGGTCGTGCGCGTCCCGCACCTCGCTGCGCTTGCCGAACAGCGCGTCCGCCTCGTCGAAGAACAGGATCGCGCCGCCGTCCTCGGCCGCGTCGAACAGGCGGCGCAGGTTCTTCTCGGTCTCGCCGACGTACTTGCTGACGACGGCGGACAGGTCGACCCGGTACAGGTCGAGGCGCAGGTGGTGGGCGAGCACCTCGGCGGCCATCGTCTTGCCGGAGCCGCTCGGCCCGGCGAACAGCGCGGCCACGCCGAGGCCCCGGGTGATGCGCCGGCCGAAGCCCCAGGTCTCGTGGATCGTGGTGCGGTGCGCGACCTGGTCGGCGATCCGCTCCAGCGCCAGGCGGCCGGCCTCGGGCAGGACGATGTCGTCCCAGGTGACCTTGGGCTCCAGGCGCTGCGCGAGGGCGTCCAGGCGGGGCCGGGTGCGGATCCGGCAGGCCCGCCAGGCGGCGGCCGGGTCCCCGGCGGCGACGGCGGCAGCCGCGCGGATGGCGGGCAGCTCCAGGCCGAACTGGGCGGCGAGCGCGTCCGTGTCCGGCCCCGGGCCGAAGAACTCCCGCCAGGCGCGCGCCCGTTCGGCCGGGGTCGGGGGCGCGACGTCGAGCAGCCGCGCCTCGCCGTCCGGGTCGGGGCGGCCCTCACGGGCGGCGAGCAGGCGGGCGCCGCCGGCCCGGGCGAGGAAGCGCTCCGGCAGGGGGTCGGCGGGGTCGGCGTCCTCGGCGTCGAGGTAGAGCGCGAGCGGGAGGAGGGCGGCCTCGCGGTGCCAGAGCCTGGCGAGGTGGTCGAGCGCGGCCGGGTCGGCGGGCAGCAGCGCGGCGGGCAGGCGGCAGACGTGCAGCCCGCTCTCGGCGGCGGCGCGGGCGGCCGTGAGCCGCTTGCCGGGGGCGTCGGGGCCGACGAGCTGGACGACGGGAGCGCCGGGCCGCCGCCAGGTGCGGGCGATCTCGTCGGCGACGGCCTGCTGGGAGGGCGGCAGGTCGGCGGCGGAGCCGGGGCGGAGGCGCTCGACGAGCGGGGTGAGGCGGTCGTCGAGGTCGTTGAGACCCTTGACGTGGTTGACGATCCGCTCGTCGGCGCGCAGGGCGCTGCCGACCAGGCTTTGGCCGGGCGGCCGGGCGATCTCGACCAACTGCCAGTAGCGCAGGCCGCCCTGCGGGGAGACGACGTCCCACGCGGGGTCGGGCAGGACGGCGAGGGCGAGGCCGAAGGTGGGGTGGGTGAGCCGTTCGTCGCCCTGGGCGAGGGCGTAGAGGCGGGTGATGGACGGGTCCAGCTCGACGGCCGCGCAGAGGAGCAGGGTGTCGCGCTCGAAGCGGGTGAGGCCGAGACGGTCGGCGAGTTCGGCGAGGGGTGGGGTGGAGGTCGCCTCGGCTTCGGCCACCCTTTCCGCCTCTGCCGCGAGTTGACTGTCCGTCACTTTCGTGACGGAGGGGGTGGTCTCGGCGCGGCGGAACCCCCGGGTGCGCGGGGGCTCCGGCCGCGCCGGACCGTCCGCGATCGCCCGTTGCAGCAGCAGCCGCAACCATGCGAGCGACGCGGCGAGGAACCGGCCGTTGGCGGCTTGGTCCGCCTTCTGCGCCGTCACAGGACCGTCACCGCCTGGCTCGGGTCGAACGCCGGCCGGGCGCCCGAGCGGTCGACCAGCAGACTGTCCACGCCCGCGACCCGTAGCCGCACCAGGTGCCGCCCGGGGGTCGCGTCGGGGACGGTGAACCGGGCGTGGCCGGGCGGGCGCGGCACGCCGGGGGCCGGCGGGTCGGGCGGGACGGCGCGGCCGTCGAGGACCAGCAGCACCGGCTGGCCGGGCAGCGCGGCGGGGGAGTGGCGGAGCTCGATCAGCGCGCTGCCGTCGGCGTGCCGGACGACCTGCGCGGGCAGGTGCGTGATCCGGGGCGCGACGGCGAGCGGCACCTCGTTGGTGATCCGGCCGGCGAGGGAGAGCCCGGCCGACCAGAGCCCGGCCGCCGTCCCGGCGGGCACGGTGAACCGCGCCTCGGCGTCGGTGAGTTCGTCCGGGGCGACCACGACGGGCGCGGGGAGCAGCGGGTGGCTCAGGCGGACCTCGGCGGAGGCGGAATCTCCCGCGAGGCCGCTTCCGTGCAGCACGGCCGCCTCGCCGGGCCGCACCGCGGGCTGCCCGTCCGGTGGCACGGCCGCGTCGAGGGCGGGTGCCCCGAGCGGGAGGAAGCCCTGCGCGGTGGGCCCCCGGTCGTCCGCGCCCCGGGTGAGCACCGGCACCGGCGCCGTGGGCGGGCGGTGGCCGTCGATCAGCACCACGCCGACCTCGTAGGCGACCGACATCCGGTACGGGGTCTGGAACGCCGTCCAGAGCGAGTAGATGTCCTTCTCGCCGAACGGCTGCCAGGTGATCCGGATCCGGTCGAGCTGCTTGGCGACGTCGCTCTCCGGCGCGAACGCGGCCAGTTCGCCGCGCTGGAGCACCGGGTTGTCGTTGAGGACGCGGACGGCGCGGGCGAGCAGCCGGTGCGCGTCCAGGCCGGGGTCGCGCTTGACGAACGGCGTGACCAGGTAGTGCAGGGTGAGCGGGAACGGCGGTTCGCCGGTCTCGCCCGGGGCGAGGTCGGGCCGGTCGGCGTTGCGCAGGGAGCCGTCGACGTCGGCCTGGAAGAGGTAGAGGTTGACGAGCTTGTCCCGCGTGCTGTCGGCGAGTTCGTCCAGCGGACGGGTGTCCACGCCCGCGCCGGGGACGTCGGCGAGAGCACTGAGGACGAGGCCGCTGAGGGTCCTGGTGACGGCGGCGATGGCCTCTTCGTCGCTCATCTCGCGCCGCCTCCCTCCGAGCGGGTGCGCAGGTAGTCCTCCAGGCTCATCGCCGGGCGCCGCCCGGGGATCCGGCGCGGCGGCTGCGGGGCCGGGGGCTGGCGGTTGGCCCGGACCTCGACGCGGCCGATGGTGATCCGCACGTTCGGCGCCGCCGCGGCGCGCTCGCGCCGGGGGGCGAGGAGCGGGTCGACGAGGGATGCCGGGACGGGGCGCGCGCGGACGGGGTCGGGTGCGGTCGTTGTCAGGGTGTCCGGAAGGCGCGGCTCGGCAGGCGTGGCGTGCTGCTCCTCGGGAACGCCCTGCGGGACGCCTTCCGGGGCGTCCCGTGTGGCGTCCCGCGGGACGTCCGGGGCGTCGTCGGGCGCGGCGGTGCCGGAGCGGCGGGGCTTCGGGAGGGCGAAGGCCGCGGGTTCCGTGGGACGTTCGGGCACGGCGGGAGGCCCCGCCCCGACGGCCTGCGGACGTTCGGGTGCGCGCTCCGGCGCGGCGCGCTCGGCGGTGAGGCCGGCCGGAGGTGGCGGGACGTCGTACGGCTCCGTGGGCAGCCCGTGCGCCCCGGCGGGCGGCGAAGCCTCCGCACGATCGCTCCTCGACGGCTCGAACCTGCCCGGCAGCAGCGGCGGTTCGTCGTGGGGAGGCCGCAGCCGCATCGGCCGCCGGGGCTCGAAGAGCGACCCGATCGACGGCCGGATCGGCGGCGCGTCCGCGTCGCCGGCGCCCAGCAGGCGGCTCACGAAGTCGCTCATCCTGTCACCAACTCCAGGTACAGTTGCCGCCGTTCGGGCCCGACCGCGAGGACGTCCGGCTCCGTCCAGCCGTACGCGGTGGCCAGCGTGTGGACGTCGTGGAGCAGCCGCCGGGCATGGGCGTCGAGTTCGGCCCACAGGTAGCCGGAGGCGTCGAACGGGGACGTCCAGGTGTGGCCGCACTCCGCGCAGTCGAGGTCCAGCCGGACGTCCGCCTGCGGGTCCTGCGCGGCCAGAGCGCCGGCCAGGGCCTCCAGGACGTCGGCCGGGAGCGCGTCGACGCCCACCGGCCGGCCGTCGGCGACGGCCGAGGTCAGCACCCGCCCCAGCAGCGCCTGCCGGGCGCCGGCGTGCGGGGCGCCGCGGACGGCGAGCAGGTCCCGGGTGGTGACCGGCCGGAACGCGAGCTCGAAACCCCCGGCCCGCACGACGCGTTCGCCGTCCGGCGGCGCGGGCGTGACGTCCTGCGCGGTGAGGTCCAGCTCCAGCTCGGTCCGGCAGGACGGGCACGTGACGGCGCACGGCAGGCCGGGGCCGAAGCACCGCACCCGCAGGCCCAGCACCAGCTCCTCCCGCCGCCCGACGGCGAGGTCCGCGACGGCCGCCGGATCGCCGCCGCCCGCCGCGGCGAGGACCAGGGCGCGCCGGACCGGGTCCTGGCCGCGCCCGGCCTCCCAGACGGCGAGCAGGCCCTCCTCGGTGAGCGGTTCCGAGGGGGTGCGGAGGTCCGTCGTCACGCCGGGTCCTCGAAGGACGGCTCGACCGGCTCCGGCAGGTCCTCGCGCACCCAGCCCTCGTTCTCCAGCCTGATGTGCTGGATGGCCACCGCGTTGGCGTTCGCGTCGAGGTCGGAGACCGGCTGGTACTCCGACACCCAGCAGTTGAACACCTGGTAGGAGAGCACCTTCTGGCCCGCCTCGTTGAAGACGTCGACGATGATGTCCCGCCGGAAGTCCTTGAGTGAGGACTCCAGCCCGCCACCGGAGTTGGTGAGGCTCCAGACCCGGTTCGCCCACTGCTCGAACACCTTGTCGCCGGTGACCCCGCGCTCCAGCGTGATCGCGTCGTACTCGGTGCGCCCGGGGAGCTTGGAGCTGGTCGCCGGGTCGCCGCCGCTGCGGTGCTTGATCACCTCGGTGCTGCGCTTGAACCCGGTGACCTTGGTGACGCCCGCGATGTAGTCGGTGCCGCCGCCGAACTTCACCCGGAAGCGGAAGTTCTTGTACGGGTCGCGGCGCTTCGTCCTGCTGTCGGCCATGACGGCTTCTCCCTCGGATCCCTCGGACCTCAGACCTGGATCTGGCCGGCGAGCTGCTGGATGTGGATGATCACGAACTCGGCGGGCTTGAGCGGGGCGAAGCCGACCTGGATGTTGACGATCCCGCGGTCGATGTCGTTCTGCGGGTTGTTGGTCGCGTCGCACACCACCTGGTAGGCGTCCCTGGGCGTGCGGCCCTGGAACGCGCCCTGCCGGAACAGCGTGTTCATGAACGCGCCGACGTTGAGCCGGATCGAGGACCACAGCGGCTCGTCGTTGGGCTCGAACACCACCCACTGGGTGCCGCGGAACAGGCTCTCCTCGATGAACAGCGCGAGCCGGCGCACCGGGACGTACTTCCACTGGTCGGCGAGGACGTCGGCGCCGCGCAGGGTGCGCGCCCCCCACACGAGGTTGCCGAACACCGGCCGCTGGCGCAGGCAGTTGACGCCGAGCGGGTTGAGGATGCCGTTCTCGGGGTCGGTCATCGGCACGAGCGGCGCCACGACGCCGGCGAGGCCCGCGTCGGTGCCCGCCGGGGCCTTCCACACGCCGCGCGCGACGTCCGTCCTGGCCCACACCCCCGCGACGGCGCCGCAGGGCGGGAAGTCGCGGACGACGTTCTGCTGTTCGGTGTCGGCGATCAGGACGCGCGGGAAGTAGACGGCCGCGTTGCGGGCGGCCGGGTCGCCGGCGAGCGGCAGCCCGGTGCCGCCCGGGGCGGCGGCCCCGGCGACGTCCGCGACGCCGTGCCAGGCGTCGGGCGGGTCGACGACGAGCATCGCCCGGCGGTCCAGGCAGAGCTTGGCGGCCTGGGCGAGGATCCCGGCCGGGCCCGCCTGTCCGGGCGGGCCGGGCAGGCAGAGGATGTTGAAGATGTCGGTCTTCAGCAGCTGGTAGAGGCCCTGCTTGCCGTCCTTGACCGGGGAGCTGTCGCCGAGGTAGTCGGCGGCGACCGGGCTCGCGGTGCCGTCCAGGCCGCCCTTGGCGTCGACGTACCAGTCGCCGTGGCCGGGGCCCTTGTCGTCCGGGAACGGGTCCTGGCCGGGCGGGACGTCCGCGTCGGCCGCGAGCAGCTTCCCGTCCGCCGAGGCCGGGACGGTGACCAGGGCGGAGGCGGCGAGGGCGACGCTGAGCCGCTCGGCGCTGCCGGGCACCGCGCTGATGTTGAGGTAGCTCTCGGTGACGCCGGTGACGGTGTCGCGCAGGGTGAGGTTGAAGCTCTTCTGGGCGGCCGGGTCCGCGGCCTTGTCGCGGGTCTGGTAGTCGACCCGGGCCCGCAGGTGGTTGCCCCAGTCGCCGGGGCTGACGGCGGTGAGCGTGACCGCGTCGGCCGGGGCGCCCGAGGCGGCGGCGAGGACGAGCGCGGCGGAGGCCGGGTAGGTGGGCCCGTCCGCCGGGGCGTCCTGCGGCTTCACGGCGACGATCCGGACGATCTGCGCCTCGGCGCCGCCGTTCTGGAAGAACTGGTGGACGGCGTAGCTCAGGTCGGAGCCGCGGTCCAGACCGCCGAACTCCCGCTCGTAGTCGGCCCAGCTGGTGATGTGCACCGGATCCGTCACCGATCCGCGCGGCGCCGTCCCGACGAACGCGGCGATGGACGTCGGCACGCCGACGATCGTGCGCACGGCGCTCGGCAGCTCGTCGATGTAGACGCCGGGATAGGTGGGGCTGATGGGCATCGTGGCTCCCTTCGCGAGGGCAACGGTTTCGCCCGCAGTCACCGCCCACGGTCCGCATCCGCCATCACGGCGGCGTCACCGTCCCCGCACGGCGCGGAACGGCGGGCGTGACGCGGCGGTGACGGGCGCGCCGCGTCTCCCCGGGGTGATTGCCCCTTTGGGTAGCATCTGGGTGAAAAGCCCGGATCTGGAGGCCCCCATCACACGCGCTGCCACCGGCCCCACCCTCCCCCCGCTCCATCGGCTCCCCTTCGCCCCCGCCCGGGCGCCCCGGCCGACCACGCTCGCCGACGGCACCCCCGCCTGGCTGGTCACCCGTTACCACGACGTCCGCAAGGTCCTGACGGACCCGCGCTTCACCCGCGACGACCTGCACGCCGTCGGCACCGGCGGCGGCAACGCCGAGGTGACCGGCAACCCGGCCTCGATGTTCAACCTCAACGGCTCGGACCACCGCCGCCTGCGCCTCACCGTCCAGCGCGCCTTCACCCCGCGCGCCGTCGACGCCTGGCGGCCGTGGGTCGCCGAGGCCGTCCAGCGTGCCGTGGACGAACTGGTGGCGGGCGGACCGCCGGCCGACCTGGTCGCCGCCTTCACCCGGCCGGTGCCGTTCGCGGTGACCAGTCGGCTGATGGCCCTGGACGGCGTCGACGAGACGCGGCTCCACCGCTGGTCGCGCGCCATCCTGGCGGAGGGCGGCCATCGGGACGAGGCCGAACTGACGGAATTCACGGACTACGCCGCCGAGTTGGTCGCTCGTCGGCGCGCCGCACCCGGCGACGACCTGGTCAGCGGCCTGGTCCGGGCCGCCGCCGCGGACGGCGGCATCCCCGAGACCTGGCTCGTGTACCTGGTCTGCGGTCTGGCGGCCAGCGGCAACGAGAGCGTCACCGGCGCCCTCGGCAACGCCTTCGTCTACCTCCTCGGCGAGCGCGCCTCGTGCTGGCCCCGCCTCGCCGATCCCGACGCCGCCGAACTCGCCACCGAGCGGCTCCTGCACTACATCCCGCTCGGCGACGACGACACGTCGACCAGGCGTGCCGTCGAGCCGGTCGAGCTGGGCGAGGTGGCGATCCCGGCCGGCGCCGTCGTGGCCGTCAGCCTCGGCAGCGCCAACCGCGACGGTGCGGTCTTCCCGGGTGGCGGCATCGACGCCGACCTCGCCGCCCCGCTCGCCGCCCCGACCCTCGCCTTCAGCGCCGGCCCGCACTACTGCCTGGGCGCCTGGCGGATGCGCCTGGAGATGCGCGAGGCCCTCCACCGCCTGGCCGCCGCGCTCCCGGGCCTGCGCCTCGCCCGTCCCGCCGACCCGATCGGCTGGCAGCTCGGCGGCACGACGCGCAGCCCGTCACACCTCCCGGTGGCGTGGTGACCGGCTCCTGGAATCGCGGGCAGGCCACGCGGTCGGGCGTGAACGGAGCATTAAGTGATCATTGGGATTTCGTCCCAGTCCCGTACGGGCGCCCGGAGGCGATCCACCGGCCGCTAAGGTGAGCCTCAGTTCCGCCCGCCCTCCCAGGAGACCGACGATGTCCGACCGCCCTGCCCGCCACGGCCGTTCCGGCCGCACCCGCCGTCGGGCCGCCGCCGCGCTGGCCGTCTCGGCGGCGGCCGCGCTCGTGCTCTCGTCGTGCAGCTCCTCCTCCGACGACGGGGACTCCGACCCGGACACCTCCGACACGGCCACCGCCGGCGGCCCGTCCCTGCCGCCGCCCACCGGCGTCACCCTGCCCCCCGAGCACACGGGCTTCGACTACCAGATCTCCGCGCCCTACCAGCCCCCGGCCGGCGTGCGGGTGGTCAGCCGCGACCACGCGGCGACGCCGGCCGCCGGGATGTACAACATCTGCTACGTCAACGCCTTCCAGGCCCAGCCCGGCGCCGAGAAGGACTGGGACCCGGACCTGCTCCTCCGCGGGGCGGACGGCAAGGTCGTCTACGACACGAACTGGAACGAGGCCCTGCTGGACGTCCGCACCGACGCCAAGCGCCTGCGCATCGCCCAGAAGGTGGGCGGCTGGATCGACGAGTGCGCGGCCAAGGGCTTCAACGCGGTCGAACCGGACAATTACGACAGCTACACCCGCTCGAACAACCTCCTCACCGCGGCCGACGTGGAGGCGTTCCAGACGACGATCGCCGCCCACGCACACGAGAAGAACCTCGCCATCGGCCAGAAGAACACCGTCGAGCTGGCGGGCGACCGCCAGAAGGTCGGGCTGGACTTCGCCGTCGCCGAGGAGTGCGGCGAGCAGGACGAGTGCAACGGCTACGTCGACGCCTTCGGCGACCGGGTCTACGTCATCGAGTACACCGACAAGGGCCTGTCCAAGGCCTGCAAGGGCTGGGGCGACAAGCTGAGCATCGTCCGCCGGGACAAGAACGTGCTGCCCCAGGGCAAGTCCGGCAACGTCCGCAAGACCTGCTGAGCCCGGATGTGACGAAACCCTGACGACTCGGCTGCGCCCCTGGTCAAGACGGGGGCGGGCCTGGTCGAATCGGCGGCGTGGACAGTACAGCGCAACACACGAAGGGCACCCCGGTCGGCCGGCGGGTCGTGCTCGGGCTGCTCGGACTCGGCGCGGTGGGGGTCGCCGCCGGGCCGTACCTGCAGAAGGCCCAGGACACCGTGGCCGGGAAGGACCCGACCGGTCTGACCGGCCTGCTCCCCGGGGGCGGCGGCTTCCGCTACTACTCGATCACCGCGTCCGTCCCCGAGCGCACCGCCGAGACGTACACCCTGAGCATCGACGGCCTGGTCGACCGTCCGGCCAGCTTCCGCCTCGCCGAGCTCCAGGCGATGCCGCAGCGGCGGATCGTCCGCGACGTGCAGTGCGTGACCGGCTGGCGCGTCCCGGACACGCCGTTCGAGGGCGTCCCGCTCGCCCACCTGCTGGACGCGGCGGGCGTGCGGCCGGGGGCGCGGGCGGTGCGGTTCAGCTGCTTCGACGGCGCGTACACCGAGAGCCTCACCCTCGACCAGGCCCGGCGTGACGACGTCCTCGTCGCGCTCCGCATGCAGGACGCCCCGATCTCCCACTCCCACGGCGGCCCGGCCCGGCTGTACGTCGCGCCGATGTACTTCTACAAGTCCGCCAAGTGGCTCTCGGGCATCACCGTCACCGACGCGGTGCAGCCCGGGTACTGGGAACAGAACGGCTACGACGTCGACGCCTGGGTCGGCCGCTCGAACGGACGTGACGATGCACCGACCGCCTGACCTCCTGCTCCGCTTCACCCGCGCCGAACGCTGGGTCCACCGCGTGACGTCCGCCCTGATGCTCGTCTGCCTGGCCACGGCGGCCTGCCTCTACGTCCCACCGCTGGCCGAACTGGTGGGCCGGCGACGGCTGGTGGTGACCGTCCACGTGTGGTGCGGCCTGGCCCTGCCCGTCCCGCTGCTGCTCGGCCTCGCCTCCCGCGCCCTGCGCGCGGACGTCTCCCGCCTGAGCCGCTTCACCCCGGCCGACTGGGCCTGGCTGCGCGCCCTCCGCAGCCGCGCCGCCGCCCGCCCGGCGGGCAAGTTCAACGCGGGCCAGAAGCTGTACGCCCAGTGGACGCTGGGCGCGATCCTGGTCATCGTCGGCACGGGCCTGCTGATGTGGCTGACCCACCTGGCCCCGGCGTCCTGGCGCACCGGCGCGACCTTCGTCCACGACTGGCTGGCCGCCGCCATCGCGATCGTGACGGTCGGCCACATCCGCATGGCCCTGCGCGACCCGGAGGCCCGCCACGGCATGCGCACGGGCCTGGTCGACCCGGCGTGGGCCGCACGCGAGCACCCGGAGTGGGAGCCGGAGTGGGAGCCGGAGGGCAGCTGAACCCCGTGCGGCACGGCGGGGCGCCCCGGGCGGGGGCGCCCCGACAGGTTCAGCAGTACATGTCGCTGCTGTTGGAGTAGAGGAAGCCGCTGAAGCTCCAGATCGGCGTGTAGCCGGAGCACCAGAAGCTGCCGTCCCCGTGGTCGAACTCGACGTATCCCTGGTAGCGGCGCTCGCTGCTCGGGTAGGAGTTGATCGGCAGGAAGCCGGAGTCCCACCAGGCGGTGCCGTCGTTGACGCGGACCGGGGGGTTGGTGTTGGACTTCCAGGAGGCGCCGCTGTAGTTCTTCACCAGGATGATTCCATTGACACCGGTGTAGTTGGTGTTGGTGATGTGGGCCTCGGCGTAGGCCTGGCCGGGGTTGGAGCAGCTGTTCCACGCGAGGTAGTAGATGCCGATGGTGCGCCCGCCGGCCCAGATGTTCTTGGTCGGACCGAGGGAGGACAGGCCGCAGGCGCTGGCCTGGGTGGCGCCGACGGTGGCGATGGTGACGCTGGAGGCCGCGACGCCGAGGGCGACGACGGCGGCGCGTATGCGATGACGGGCCTTCACGAGTTGTTCCCCCTGTGCCGGATCGGTGTACTGGCCGGACGGCCGACGGGCATCGTCGCACGCGTCGGCCCGGAGGTGTAGACCACAAATCGGGCAACCGCTCCGGGGTCTCCAGCGGGCTACGATCCGAGCAGCCGCCACGCGGCGAGGGCGAGGGAGGCCCGCAACAGGCCGGCGGGATCGGTGAGTTCGACGCCCAGGGCGCTCCCGATGTGGTCGAGGCGGCGGGCCACGCTGGTGTGGTGCAGGTGGAGGACGGTGGCGGCCCGGCGCAGGGAGCCGGCGGCGCAGTAGGCGTCCAGCGTGGCCAGGTCGTCCGGGTTGCACGCGATCCGGGCGATCGCGGCCACGTCGGGGTTGGCGCGGACGGCGTCCTCCGGCAGCCGGGCGAGGAGGGTCAGCGCGCCCAGGTCGGCGTGGTGGACGACCGGTCGGCGCGGGGTCGTGAAGCGCAGCGCGGTGCGGGCCTCGTGCCAGGAGCGGTCCGGGGTTCCGGCGGCGCCGATGCCCGCGCGGACGTCGGGCGGCAGGCGGGTCACGTCGATGGTGGTGGCCAGGATCGCGCCCGCGTCGGCGAGTTGGGCCGCCTTCACCGGGCGGCCGGGGCACAGGAGGGTGCCGACCCGGTCGAGCTGGAGCGGCGTGCGGACGGCGACGGCGTGCACCGGCAGGTCGGCGGCGAAGCCGAGCAGGCGCAGCGCCCTGGCCCGGGCGGCCTCGTCGGTCCCGGCGCCGATGACGAGCTCGACGAGGGCGGGGTCGGCCATGGTGGTGTGGGCCGGGCCGTACCGTTCGACGGCCGTGGCGACGGCGATGGCGAGGCGGTCCAGGAGCAGCTCGTCGAGGGGGCCGGCCGGGGCGGGGCGTTCCAGCCAGACGGTGCCGATCTCCTCCTCGTCGAGGGTGATCGGCGCGGCGGTGGAGGCGGGCGGGGGCGGGCCGGGCGCCTCACGGCCGTCGGGCGTCACGCGGATCGTCCGGCCGGTGCCGGCGAGCCGGATCCCGGCCACGCACTCGGCCAGGTTCGCCGAGGCGCGGGCGAGCGCGGGGAGGTCCACCCGGCGGCGCATCAGGGTGTCGTAGAACATGACGAGGCGGACGGCGCCCTCGACGTCCGAGCCCAGTTGTGACATGCGTACGGCCAGTGCCTCCATGGGGGTGAGGATATGCGGGCGCGGAGGACCGTGGGCGCGCCGGTCGGTGCGTGATCCCGGCGGAACGCACGACGGTTGGCGGGGGACCGGGCGGACGGCGGCCGGGACGATGGTCGGCATGGATCCCGAACTCGAAGCATTCGTCCCCTTCTTCCCGAACGTCGACCTGACCGACCCCGCCTCAGCCCGGGAGAGCCTCGCCGCGCTGGCCGGCGGCGTACCCGCGGCGGACGTCCCCGGCATGGTGGTCGAGGACCGCACGGTGCCCGCCGACCCCGGCGTCCCGGTGCGGATCTACCGGCCCCGGGAGGCGCGGGGCGCGGTCATCTGGCTGCACGGCGGCGGGTTCGTCATGGGCGGCCTGGACACCGAGCACCCGTGGGCCGCCCGGATCGCCGACGACTCCGGTGCGGTGGTGATCTCGGTGGACTACCGCCTCGCGCCCGAGAACCCGTATCCCGCCGCGCTGGACGACGTCTACGCCGTCCTCGCCTGGACCGCGCGGAACGCGGCCGAACTCGGCATCGACCCCGAGCGGATCGCGATCGGCGGCCACAGCGCCGGCGCCAGTCTCGCCGCCGCCGTGGCACTGCGGGCGCGCGACGAGCAGGGGCCGTCGATCCGCTTCCAGCTGCTCAACCAGCCCGGGCTCGACGACCGGCAGGACACCTGGTCGGCGCGGAAGTTCACGGACACGCCGTGGATGACCCGCGACAAGATCACCGCCGCCTGGCGCCACTACCTCGGCACCACCCCCGCCACGCCGTACGCGGCCCCGGCGCGGGCCGAGGACCTGACCGGCCTGCCGCCCGCCTACCTGGCCACCGCCGAGTTCTGCCCGAACCGCGACGAGGGCATCGACTACGCGCTGCGCCTCCTCCGGGCGGGCGTGCCCGTCGAGCTGCACCAGTGGGCCGGGACGTTCCACGGCTCGCAGGCGCTCCTGTCCGCCGACGTGTCGCAGCGGCAGATGGCCGAGCTCGGCGCGGCGCTGCGGCGCGCCCTGGCGGCGTGAGGCGGACGTTCCCGCCGGGGCGGCGGGTCGGCCCGCCGCCCCGCCGCCCGGCTCAGGCCGGCTCCGGTGGCCACGTGTCCGTGGCCAGGATGCCGTACGCGTACGCGCGGGCGACCAGTGCCGTGCGGTTGGGGACGTGCCAGCGGCGGGAGAGACGGGTGAGGTGGTAGTTGACGCCGTCCCTCGTGAGGCCGATTTCCCGGGCGATCTGGGCGGTGGTCGCGCCCCGCGCGGCCGCCGCCAGGATCCGGGCCTCGGTGGGGCTCACCTCGGCGTGCGGCGCGGCGGGTCCGGGCTCCTCGGGCGGCGGCTCGACGGACGGGTCCGCGAGGATGCGCAGCGAGAGCAGCAGGTTCGGGGTCTGGTCGGGGGTGTCGCTGACCAGGGCGACGTCCATCTCGCCCTGCCGCTCGGCGCCGTCGGCGGCCGTCCACGAGACCCCGACGGTGTACTGCGAGCGCCGGTGCAGCCGGACGGACTCGGCGAGCGCCGGGAGGGTGGCGGCGGCGCTGCCCCGGAGGGTGAAGAAGTCGAGGATCTTGCGGTGGTGCAGCTGCCCGGTGAGCAGGCCGAACTCGGCTGCCATCGCGCGGTTGACGATGAGGATCCGCCCGCCGTACTCGCACACGGCGATCGGCACCGGCACGTGGTCCAGCAGCCGCAGCGTCCGGTTGCGCCAGACGACGGCGCTGTCGCTGGGGTACACGCGGTGCCTCCTTCAGCAGACCTGACGGTGTGTGGGCAAGACTCGGGACGCCGCCGGGTACTACACAATCATGTAGTCGACGGGGCTGGGCACGGTGGGTGCCGGGCGCACAGTGGAAGACGTCGAAGCCTCTCCCGTCACGGAACACCTGTGATGGAACGCCACGGACCACGGAAGGTGGATCACCCATGACCGACACCCTGCCCGAGACCCGGGCCGAGCTGCCGGAGGCCCAGGTGAACGTCCCCTCGGGCGCCGCGTCGGCCGTCCCGCTCGTCGACATCTCCGCGCTGCCGCCGATCGCCGCGCCCGTGCTGCGGGTGATGGAGCTGGCCCGGCAGCACGGCCCGGCCTACGTCCAGCGCCTGCACGGGCGGGACCTCCTGTGGGTCGGCGGCCTGGACCTGGTCGAGGAGCTGGCCGACGAGGAGCGGTTCACCAAGTCCGTGGGCCCGGGCCTGGTGAACGTCCGCGAGTTCACCGGCGACGGCCTGTTCACGGCCTACAACGACGAGCCCAACTGGGCCCGCGCGCACGACATCCTGATGCCCGCCTTCGCGCTCGGCTCGATGCGCACCTACCACCCGGTGATGCTGCGGGTGGCGCGCCGCCTGATCGACGCGTGGGACCGCGCGTCGGCCGCCGGGCAGCCGGTGGACGTGCCCGGCGACATGACCAGGATGACCCTGGACACCATCGGCCTGGCCGGCTTCGGCTTCGACTTCGGCTCCTTCGAGCGCGACGAGCCGCACCCGTTCGTCGAGGCGATGGTGCAGTGCCTGGAGTGGGCGATGGACAAGCTGGGGCGCGACCCCGAGCTCGACCACGGCGAGCGCGACGCGGCGTTTCGGGAGGACGCCGCGTACCTCGCCCGGGTCGTGGACGAGGTGATCGCCGCTCGGGTCGAGGCCGCCGACCAGGGCGCGCAGAACGCCGAGGCCGAGGACCTGCTCGGCCTGATGCTCGGTGCCGTCCACCCCGGCGACGGCAGCAGACTGGACGCCGAGAACATCCGCAACCAGGTGATCACCTTCCTGATCGCCGGCCACGAGACCACCTCGGGCGCGCTGTCCTTCGCGCTGTACTACCTCGCCAAGCACCCGGCGGTGCTGCGCGAGGTCCAGCGCGAGGTGGACGCGCTCTGGGGCGACCAGGCCGACCCGGAGCCGTCGTACGAGGACGTCGGGCGGCTGCGCCACACCCGGCAGGTGCTCAACGAGGCGCTGCGGCTGTGGCCGACGGCCCCCGCGTTCAGCCGCGAGGCACGTCGGGACACCCTGCTCGGCGGCCGGATCCCGCTGCGCGCCGGGGAGACGGTGACGGTGGCGACCACGATGCTGCACCGCGACCCGGCCTGGGGCGACAACCCGGAACTGTTCGACCCGTCCCGCTTCGACCCGGAGGCGGAGGAGGCCCGCTCGCCGCACGCCTTCAAGCCCTTCGGCACCGGCGAACGCGCCTGCATCGGACGGCAGTTCGCACTGCACGAGGCGACGATGCTGCTCGGCATGCTGGTGCACCGCTACCGGCTGATCGACCACGCCGACTACCGGCTGACCATCAAGCAGATGCTCACCATCAAGCCGGACGGGTTCACCCTCGCCCTCGCCCCGCGCACGCCGAGGCCGCCGGCGGCGCAGGAGGCGCCGGCGCGCACCGCCGAACTGCCCGGCCGGGTCCGCCAGGGCACCGGGGTGCTGTTCCTGCACGGCTCCAACTACGGCGCCTCGCGCGACATCACCCGGCAACTGGCCGAGGCGGCCGGGGAGCTGGGGTGCGAGACCGAGGTCGCCCCGCTGGACGCCTACGCGGGCAAGCTGCCCACCGGCCGTCCCGTGGTGATCACCGCGGCCTCGTACAACGGGCAGCCGACGGACGACGCGGCCGGGTTCGTCCGGTGGCTCCAGGAGGCCGACGCCGCCGCGGCGGACGGCGTCGAGTACGCGGTGCTCGGCATCGGCGACCGCACGTACGCCGCCACCTACCAGCGCGTCCCGACCCTGATCGCCGAGCGCCTCGCCGCACTCGGCGGCACCCGGCTGCTCGCCACCGGCGAGGCCGACGCCTCGGGCGACCTGGCCGGCGGCGTGCGGGCCTTCGGCACGGGCCTGCGCGGCCTGCTGCTGGAGCGGTACGGCGACACGGACGCCCCCGCCGCCGGGCGGCCGGAGGCGGCGTTCACCGTGACGGAGGTCGTCGGCGGCCCGCTGGACGCCCTCGCCGCGCGGCACGGGATGACGGCGCTGACGGTCACCGCGGTCGGCAGCCTGACCGACCCCGGCTACCCCCGGGTGAAGCGCCTGGTGCGGCTGGCCCTGCCGGACGGCGTCGAGTACCGCACCGCCGACCACCTCACCGTGCTGCCGCAGAACGACCCGGCGCTCGTCGAGCGGGCGGCGAAGCTGTTCGGCGCGGACCTCGACACCGTCCTGTCGATCGTCGCCCACCGCCGCACCGGGCTCTCCGTGGACCGCCCGCTGAGCGTACGCGAACTGCTCACCCACCACGTCGAGTTGCAGGACCGCCCGACCGCCGAGCAGCGCGCGCTGCTGGCCGACCTCAACCCGTGCCCGCCCGAGCAGGCCGCGCTGCGGGCCCTGCCGGACGACGACCCGCGCACGCTCCTCGACCTCGTCGAGGACAACCCGGCCCTGCGCGAGGTGCTCACCTGGCCGGTGCTGCTGGAACTGCTGCCGCCGATCCGGGCGCGCCACTACTCGATCTCCTCCTCGCCCGGCGAGGACCCGGCCCACGTCGACCTCATGGTGTCGGTGCTGAGCGCCCCGGCCCGCTCCGGCCGCGGCACCTTCCGGGGCACGGGCTCCGGCCACCTCGCCCGGGTCGCCGTCGGGGACACCGTCCTCGCGCGCGTCCAGCCGTGCCGGGAGGCGTTCCGGATCGGCCACGGCGCCACCCCGGTGATCATGATCGCGGCCGGCACCGGCCTCGCCCCGTTCCGCGGCGCGGTCGCCGACCGCCGCCGGCAGGCCGGCGACGGGGGCGAACTCGCCCCGGCGCTGCTCTACTTCGGCTGCGACCTGCCCGACGCCGACTACCTGCACCGCGCCGAGCTGGAGGCCGCCGAGCGGGCCGGCGCCGTCGCGCTGCGCCCGGCGTTCAGCGAGGCGCCGCAGGGCGGCCGCCGCTTCGTCCAGGACCGCGTCGCGGCGGAGGCCGACGAGGTGTGGCAGCTCCTCGCGGACGGCGCCGAGGTCTACGTGTGCGGCGACGGCGCGCGGATGGCCCCCGGCGTGCGGGCGGCCTTCCGGGAGCTGTACCTGAGCCGGACGCCGGGCGCGGACGAGCAGCAGGCGGAGGCCTGGCTGCAGGCCCTGATCGACGCCGGCCGCTATGTCCAGGACGTCTACGCCGCCCGCTGACGCGCGGAGACCCGGGAGCGGGAGGTCGGTGCGGCCGACTTCCCGCTCCCGGGCGTTCCTTCCGTCCGTCCCCGACGCCGTGGCGAGGTCGGTCAGGGGTGCGGGACGACGGCGACCGGCGCGGGGGAGTGCTGCACGACGGCGTGGGCGACCGGGCCGAGCCGCGGGCCGACGGGCAGCGGGCGCTCCCGTCGGCCCACCACCACGAGGGCGGCGCCGTGCTCCGCGGCGGAGTGGACGAGCGACCAGCCGGCGCCGTCCAGCCGCAGCTCCTCGATCACCTCGGTGTCCGGGTACTTGTCGCGCCAGGGTTCGAGGGCCTGCGCGAGCGCCGCCGCAGCCGCCCGCTCCTGGACGGGGGCATCGGCCAGTGGCGGCAGCAGCCCGGCGTACGAACCGGCCGGGACGAGCTGCCAGCTGTGCACCACGCGCAGGCGGACGCCCCGGAGGCCGGCCTCGGCGAAGGCGAACTCCAGGAGTGCCCCGGCCGGTTGGCGGACGTCCAGACCGAGCAGGACCTCCCCACGGGAGCTGCCGATGCCGCCCTCGCCGGTGGCCGGCCGCCGGGAGCGGACCAGGACGACGGGCACGCGCGAGCGGGCCGTGACCGCGTGTCCGACCGAGCCGACCAGCAGCCCGGCGAAACCGCCGAGACCGCGTGAACCGAGCACCACGAGCTCCGCCGCACCGGCGGCGTCGAGCAGCCCGTCGACCGGGTCGTCGCCGGTCAGGAGGGTCTCCACCGTCAGCCCGCGATGGGTGGCGCGCAGCCGCTCGGCCAGGCCGGTGAGCGCGTCGAGGGCGGCCGGGCGCAGGCCGCTCGGGTGCGGCGTGCCGGCGTCGGCCGTCGCGCCGGTGGCGAGCCACGGCCAGACGTGCACCAGACGCAGGACGGTGCCGCGCTCACGGGCCTCGTGGGCGGCCCAGTGGGCGGCCGTCTCACTCTCGGGGGAGCCGTCGATGCCGGTGAGTACGTGTCGTGTCGCCATGGGAGCCCTCCGTGGGCTGTGGCCGGCCGGGTCCGCCGGTCTGTGCCCACCACTGTTCCGGCACACGCCGGACCGGCCCCAGAGCCCAACGGGCACTGTGGGACGGGACTTCGGGCCCCTGCGGGGCGGGCCGTCCGCCGGGGTGCCGGGCGGGGTCAGCGGCCGGTGCCGTTCGCTCGGGCCTCCCGGTCCTGGGCGACGGAACGGGCCGGGAGCTCGTGCAGTCGGTGCTGCTTCCCCGCGTCGAGCAAAGCCCTGAGCGGCGGCCGCGTCAGTCGACCCGCAGGGTGAGCTGGGCGGTGTGGAGGCTGCCGGCGGTCTGGAACTGGAGGAAGACCCGCCAGCTGCCGGGTTCGGGGAGCATGGCCTGGAAGGTCAGCGTCGGGCCGCCGTGGTCGCCGGTCACGGCGTTCGCGGGATGGAGGTGGGCGAGGGCCTGGTCGCCCTCGTGGAAGGCGCTGAGGTGGGCGTAGCTGTCCAGGTAGGGCTGGAGGTCGGTCACCGGGCGGCCGTCCTGCTCGACCGTCGCGGTCAACTGGTGCGCCCCGGCCATCGGTTGGGCGTGCAGGGTGACGGTGTAGCCGTCCACGGTGGTGCGGTCGGCGGGGGCGGGCAGCGGGACGGGGGTGGCCTCGCCGGGGACGGTCACGGTGCGGCTGAGGACGTACTCCTTGCTGTGGGAGCCGGTGTTCGGGATGAAGTCGGCGTACAGCCGCCAGGTGCCCGGGTCGAGGGGCGAGAGGTCGGCCGTCCAGGTGCCGTCCGGCGCCGGCTCCGGGTGCAGGTGCTGGAAGCCGGTGAGGTCGGTGCGGATCGCGTAGAAGTGCAGCTTCTTCGTCTGGTGGACGGCGAGGTCGGTGACCGGGCTGCCGTCCGGCCCGGTGACGGTGAAGCGGACGGGCGCGGGACGGCCGGCGGGCGGCGCGGTGGTCTCCAGCGTCAGCCGGTAGCCGTCCTCCTCGGCGGCGAGTCCGCGGGCGGGTCCGGGGGCCTGAGCGGGGGCCATGCCGGCCATCCCGGGCATGGCCGCCGCGTCCGCCTGTGACGGCGCGGGCGCCGCATTCGCCTGCGACGGCGTCGGCGGAACGGACAGCGCCATCCCGAGCACGAGCAGTGTGGGCACGCAGGACGCGAGCAGCCAGCCTCGGGAGAACGGACGTCGGGCAGCGATCATCGGTGGGTCCTTCGCGTGACGGGCGGGCCGGGGGATTTCGGCCGCCTGAGGAGGAGACCGCCGACGCGGGCCGCGATAACGAAAATTGGCGCGGCGGCGACCGGAACGGCAGCCCCGGGAGGTGGGCGAATGGGGTGGTCGGGAGGCCCGCCGGACCCTGGCATGATCGTGGGCATGCACGAACGAGTCATCGCAGCCTGTGACGGAGCTGCCAAGGGGAACCCCGGTCCGGCGGGCTGGGCGTACGTGGTCGCGGACGCCGCCGGGGCGCCGCAGCGCTGGCAGTCCGGCGCGCTCGGGCACAGCACCAACAACATCGGCGAGCTGACGGCGCTGCGCGAGCTGCTGGCCGCGACCGACCCCGCCGCCCCGCTGGAGGTGCGCCTCGACAGCACGTACACCCGGGACGCGGTCACGAAGTGGCTCGCCGGGTGGAAGCGCAACGGCTGGAAGACGGCCGCCGGGAAGCCGGTGGCCAACCGCGAGCTGATCCAGGAGATCGACGCGCTGCTCGAAGGGCGGGACGTCGCCTTCGTGTACGTCCCCGCCCACCAGGTGGACGGCGACCCGCTGAACGCCATCGCCGACAAGGCCGCCAGCGACGCCGCCCGCACGCAGCAGGGCGCGGGCGGCACCGCGGCCGACCTGCCCGTGCCGGACCCGGTCACGGCCTCCGCCCCGCGCGCACGCGCGTCGAAGCCCGCGACCAGGAAGCCCTCGTCGGGCACCTCCCGGACGCTCGCCGCGCGCTACCCCGGCACCTGCCCGTGCACCCGGCCGTATGCCAAGGGCGACAAGATCACCAAGGTCGGCGGCAGCTGGGGCCACCCGGAGTGCGCGGCGACCCACGCCTGAGCCGACGGCCACCGAGCCGCGGCCGCCCCCTTGCCTCGCCGCACCGGCTGTCCGAAAGTCGATGGCGCCCCGGGCCGGCGAGGTACGCGGTCATGCCCTGGTCAACGCCCGCCGTTAGTCTGCCCCCACCACACCGCACGGTGCGGTGCCGAGGAGGGGGGATTCCATGTCCATCGAGGCCTTGGCCGCGGCGCGCATCGGCGTCGCACTGGCCGCCGCCGGAGCGGTGCTGGCGCTGACGAGCGGCGCCGCGGAGGCGGCCGGGCCGGTGTCCGGTACGGAGGCGGTGATCGCCGTCGGCAGCCAGGTGGCCGCCCCGGTGGTGAGCCCGGACGGCGCCACCGCCCACGTCGTGACGGCGACCCCGCAGGGCGGCCTCGTCCTGAGGACCGTCGACACCCGCAGCGGCGCGACCTCCGGCGGTCCGGCCCTCGGGGCCAACAGCTGGTTCGTGTTCGCGGCGCTGAGCGCGGACGGATCCCGGCTGTACGTGCTCGACTACCTCGCCCTGAGCGTGGTCGACGTCCCGTCGATGACCGTGCTCGGCACGGTCGCGCTGCCGGACCAGCCGCGCCCGTCCGGCTGGAGCGTCGGCTGGCCCGCCGGGATCGCGCTCAGCCCGGACGGGGCGACGCTGTACGTGTCGCAGTCCGGCGCGCAGACGGTCGGCCACCTGGGGAACGGCCGGGTGCTGTCCTTCGCCACCGGGCAGCGGGCGTTCACGTCGGCCGTCGAGTTCCCCGCGGCCATCCCCGGCAACGTGGTCGTCCGCCCGGGCGGACGCGACCTGTACGTCGGCAGCGAGGCGGGCGTCGTGCACCTCGACCTCACCGGCGCCGCGCCCGCCGTGGCGCGCGTCGTGCCGGGCACGGCCGCGGGCCAGGACTCGGAGCTGGCCTTCAGCCCGGACGGCCGCCGCCTGTTCGCCCTCAACGGCGCGTCCGGCGGCGCGGGCGACGAGATCGACCCGGCGACGGACACCGTCACCACCCACTTCACGCTGACCACCAACAGCGTCAACCTCCGTTACCCGCAGGTGAGCCCGGACGGCACGCGGCTCTACGTCGTCGACAACACCATCGGCGGGAACGGCCCGTCCGTGTTCGTCCTCGACACCGCGACGGACACCCCCGTCCCGGGCGAGGCCCAAGCACTGAACGAGGAGAACGTGAACGGCTTCGCGGTCGGCCCGGACGGCCACACCCTCTACGCCGGCGGCACCGTCGCCTCAACAGCGAACCTGCAGATCATCCCGCTGTGACAGCTGTCGGAGCCGCACGCTAGGTTGCGTCGCATGACTGCTGTTCACGTGCGCATACCCGCGTTCCTGGAGGACGGCGAACTGGTCGCGGGGGAGGAGCTCGCCCGCGACACGGCGTTCTGGTTCGCCCACTTCGTGATCTCCTTCGGGGTGGAGGACGACCGGGCCGAGGAGTGCGGCGTCGACGAGGCCGACTACCAGGCGGTGATGGAGCGCCTCGGCGACGTCGAGCAGCCGGGGCTCGTCCTGCGGGTGCCGTTCGACGGCGGGCACACGGCGTACGTGGCCTGGCAGAACTGGGAGGACGAGAGCACCGTCGACTACTTCGTCCACCACGCCGCGTGGGGCCGCCTCGGGTTCCTCGCGCAGGACGGCCCGCACGGCTCGGGCCCGGGGCTGTCGTGGCGGGAACTGGTGAAGCTGGCCGGGAGCCCGCAGGACGGCGCCGACGGGCTGGCGGACCCGGCCCACCGCCTGCTGGCCCTGCTCCCGGCACTCGGCGACGCGGACACGCCGGGGGAGGCGCAGGGGATCGTCGCGAAGGCGCTCGCCCGGGTGGGCTTCCGGCCGGAGTCGGTGGAGGAACTGGCCGCCGCGCTGCTGGACGAACCCGGCCGGGCCATGCAGCCGAGGTGGAGCGTGGCCGACGGCAGCCCGATCGCGGTGTGCTCGTCCGGGTACAGCCCCCGGCAGATCCCGCTCGCCCTCGGCATCACGGCGGAACAGGCCGACGCCCTGGCGGCGGCGCTCGTTCAGAACCAGGACAGCAGCACGGTCTGAGCCGTACAAGGGGTGGTTGTCGGGCGGGAGTTGCTCAGAGCGTGCGGGCGAACTCGACGAAGGCCTGCCAGGCGGCGGGGGAGAAGGCGAGGTGGGGGCCGGCCTTGTCCTTGGAGTCGCGGACGAGGACGGCGGCGGTCGTCTCGGCGACCTCGACGCAGTAGTAGTCCTCCTTGCCGCTGTGGCTGCTCTTGAACCAGGTCAGCTCGGTCATGTTCCTGACGGTACGCCGACGGCCCATCGCTGCCTAGCGATGGGCCGTCAGGAGGCCGAATCTCAGACCTCGGCGGTCGCGGCGAACTCCACGAACGCCTTCCACGCGGTCGGCTCGAACGCCAGCTGCGGGCCGCTCTTGTCCTTGGAATCGCGCACGTGGATGACGTTGGCGGTCTCCGCCACCTCGATGCACTGGGCACCTTCGTTGCTGCTGTAACTGCTCTTGAACCACGCCAGCTCAGCCATGCTTACTGCTCTCCCAGGATCATCTCGATCAAGGCCAGGGACTCCCTCATGGTGAGCGCCTGCCCCCTGAGGGTGCCGTATCGTGCAGCCATCTTACGGACTTCCTCGGGATCCGTGATCAACCTGTTGACGTGCTGCACTTCCACGTATGCGATCGGCGACCGTCCGGGCGGGGTAAGCACCGTGAACGAGCCGCCCATGCCGGCGTTTTCTGTCCTGCTGAGGGGCATTACCTGTAGCTCCAGACCGCGAATCTCGGCGACCTTCAGCAGGTGGCGCAGCTGTTCCTGGTGAACATTCGAGCCCCCCAGGGGTCGGCGTAGGACGCTCTCGTCAATGACCCAGCTCATTACCGGCAACGGCCACCGGCTCAAAATCTCCTGCCGTACCATCCGTGCAGCCACCCACTCGTCGATCTGCTCGATCGCGAGCCATGGTCGACGCATCTCGTACAGCGCCCGCGCGTGCGCCTCTGTCTGGAGGAGGCCCGGGATTTGAAGGCTGTTGTACTCGTGGATCTCGATCGCCTTCGCCTCCTCGGACGTGAAGGCTTTGGAGAAGGCCGGGTGCCGCGTGCTCACCCGGATCTTCGCCTTCATGACGTCGTCGGCAACAACCTTCAACGCGCCGCCAGCGTTGAGGAGTTCGTCCGCAGCCGTCAGGTACTCAACTCTCGGGGTGCGGTGGCCCCGCTCGATCGCCCCGACCATGTCCTCGCTGTACCCGATCCTTGCCGCCATCTCGCGCTGCGTCAGGCCGGCGCGCTCCCGGAAGAGCTTGATCAGTTTCCCGACCGCGCTGTAGAACTCGGCGACGCCGTCGGAGTTCTCCGCCGTCTCGCCGTCGTCGAAGACCGTGTTCTCGACGCCGCCCATGGCCATCACCCGCCCCTTGCCGTTCTCTTCGACCGATTGATGTGGGACGCCCCGACAGGCGAACCCTCCGCGCCTGTACAAGCACTCTCCGTGCTCGCTGGACTCATGGTCAGCGTACGTCGCAGCCGTCACGCTTTTCCCCATGACGACCGAAATCCCCCTCGACAACCCCCGCTCCCTCACCTCCGTCCTCACCGCCTCTCCCAAGGGCGCGGCGATCGGACGCCGGATCGCCCGTCGCCAACTGACCGCCTGGAAGCTCAACTTGATCGCCACCGAGCCGTACTACGCCGCGCTCCTCATCGTCGGCGAGCTGGCCGCCAACGCGATCACGCACGGCCGAGTTCCGGGGCGCGGGTTCGAGCTGCACCTCTCGCTCACCACCACCGCGCGCCGGGGCACCACCCTCCGTATCGAAGTCTCGGACTGCCGGGGCGACCACCTCCCCGTCCTCCCGGCCAGACTCCTCCCCAACTCCCAGTCCGGGCGCGGCCTCACGCTCGTCGACGCGCTCGCCGACCGCTGGGGCACCATCCCGCGCCACCCCAACGGCAAGACGATCTGGGCCGAACTCGACCTCCTGGCCGGCGGCCATGCGGCCTGACGTCACCCCCGCCACCGCGACCGCCTACACGGTTCTGCCCATCGGCCTCGTCGTCGCCCTCCTCGCGTGGGTCTGCCCCGTCGCCCATCACCACCGCTACGGGCCGGCACCCAAGCCCGCCCCGACAAGCGCCCCCACGAACCGCTGAACAAAAAGTGTTATCCGCTGCGCCGCGTGGGGTCTCCAAGGCGTGGGACCGAGCGCGGCCCCCGTCGCAGCTGGAGGGTGTGCGGCGTGGGTGCGGGGAATTGCAAGATGGGGCTGCCCCGATCGCGTTCGGTTCCACCGCGTCGGTGGTACTCCCCTTCCGGCCGGCGCGCCCCCGGCGGTCCGTTCGCATCCCCCCACAGCAGCGGGCCGCCGGGTGGGGGTCGTGCGGGCCGGGTCCGCGGCCCGGGTGACGGCGGCCCGGCTCGTCCGGCGCGTCGCGTCAGAAGCCCTCCCAGGCGTCCCGGTACCGGCTCGTGACGCTCATCGGGCGCGCGGTCCGAGGGAGAGGAGCTGCGCGTGGGTCGTGCCGTCGGGGGTGTCGTACGTGACCGTCTCGCCGGCGTGGCAGCCGAGGAGGGCGCGGCCGAGCGGGCTGTCGGCGGTGATCAGGGCCTCGTCGAGCTCCTCGGCCAGCTCGCCGAGGTGGTACGTCGCCTCCTCGCCGTCCGCGAACCGCACGGTGACGGTGCTGCCCACCCCCACCGCCTCGGTGGACGGCGGACCGGCCGTCGCCGCCTCGTGGATGCGCTCCTCGATCTCGGCGATCCGCCGGTCGATGCGGGTGACGTCCTCGGCGCGCCGCAGCTCGTCCGCCTCGTCGGCGCGGTCGCCCGACGGCTCGCCCTCCCGCAGGGTCGCGGCGACCGTGTCCCGGTCGGCGCGCAGGTCGGTCAGCTCCTGTTGGAGGGCATGGAGGGCGTCGGCGCTGATGGGCTCGGGTCCGTCGGTCATGTCGTGCTCCCGTGGTGCGGGTCGGACGGGACGGGACGTGCACGCCGTTTCCATTACCTCATCGCGGGGTGGCCGCGGCAAGTCCGCCGGGGAGCGGGCGATCGGAACGGCGGCTCGTCGAGATCCCGGTGCCTCCCCGCCTCGTAGCCGGTGTGCGTACGGGTTACGGCCCGCGTCGGCCGCCGGAAAACGAGCTGCTGCCACCGGGGTCGCCGCGTAGTCTGCGCGGTTGTGGACAGGGAACGCAGCACTCGGCAGCTTCGGCTGATCGCCGAGACGGTGAGGATCGCCGAGGGCGTCGGGGTGGGGGTGTGGCTGCGCGGGGGGTGGGCCATGGACTTCTTCCTCGGGGAGGCGACCCGCGACCACGAGGACGTCGACTGGTTCGCCTGGGCGAAGGACGCCCCCGCGCTGACGGCCGCCCTGCTGCGCTCCGGACACGAGCCGCTGCCCGGCCCGCCCGCCGGCCAGCAGCTCGACTTCCTCAAGGACGGCGAGGAGAGCAGCTTCGCCCTCCTCGACCGGGACGCCGCCGGACGCGTCGTGGTCGCCGGCGGCCCGTGGGCGGGCGAGCCGTGGCCGCAGGGCATGCTCGACGGCCCGCCCGGCCGCATCGGGGAGGTGCGGTGCCGGATCGTCAACGCCCGCGCGCAGATCGAGATCAAGCGCATGATGCCGGTGTGGGTACCGGGCCGGCCGCGCCGCCCCAAGGACGCCGAGGACATCGCCCGGCTGGAGGCGGCCCTGGGGGAACGCCCCGACCCCGCGCGGTGATTCCGGTGCCACCGGCCATCACCAGGGGGCCGGAGGCCGGAGAAGCGTGACTCTCGACGTACCCCGGCGGTGTGTCCTTCCGCCCGGCCGTACCGCAGAGGTTGACCCGGGATTCCACCCTGGAGTTGACGATGGGGCGAGGGGCTGGTTGGCACGCTCTTCCCATCCACCGCGTTCGGCGGTGGCAACGGGAGGACATCATGAGGACGAAGATCGCGGTGATGGTCGTGGGTGGCACGGCGATGCTGGGGCTCGCGCTGAACGCGAGCCCGGCCTCGGCGGCGTCGTGGCACTACGCCTGGTTCGACTCGCACACGCCGACTACCGGCTGGTCCACGAAGAACGTCGGCATCGGGCCGGGCGGGAGCGCCGTGCGGTTCGACGTGCAGTGCACCGGCGGCGGCACGTACAAGATCGAGGCCCGCAAGTCCGGCATCGGCGTGACGGTCGGCGGGCTCGACAACCTGCCGTGCGACGGTCGCTGGCGCTCGATCAGTTTCAGTCACCTGAACAGCCGCTACGCGTACTACGCCCACGTCAGCACGCACAACGGCAAGCGTCCGCTCCAGGTTGCGGCCTATTGGGGCTGATGTCCGTGCGCCGTGGGGTCCGGCAGCCGTACGCGTGACCCCACGGCCGTGCATCGGCGCGGACCATCGTCCCGCCGGCGTGGACGCACCCGTGGTTCCGCGAGTGGTGCACCGCCTGGGCCGAGGAGTTCGCGCATCCGGACGCCCCGGAGGGCGCCCGACCGCCGTCGACGCCGGGAGCGCCACCCTCACGTTGTGCGACCGTGCCGGGCGGCTGCTCCCGACCGGGCCCGCAGCCCTTCGGCGAAGGCGTGTGCCGCGGCGAGGTCGCCGCTGTCGGGGCGGGTCTTGTTGATGCCGCCGACGAGCCGGAACGGGAGCCAGGTGTCGAAGCCGCGGCACGAGAAGGTGTCGCGCACCTCGAAGCCCTTCTGCGCGAGAAGCCGCACGAGCGGGCCGGTGAAGGGCCGGAACGCCGGCTCGGGGAGGCCGCTGGTGGCGAAGACGAACGCCTGGGCCCGTCCATCCCCCGGGAGGGAGTGGACGAACCGGCGCAGCCGCGGGTGGAACCGGCCCGAGAAGATCCCCGAGCCGAAGCCCACGAGGTCGTGGGCGGCGAGCTCGGCCGCACCGACCTGTTCGGGCTCGACGACCGGGGCCGACAGGACCTGGCCCATGACGTCGGCGATCCGCTTCGTGTTCCCGTGCGACACGGAGGCGCACACGATGATGGCCTTCACGATTCCCCTTCCACTTCGGAGTTCCGTCCCGGTGCGGCCGCAGCCTCGCGCGACGGCCACACCCGACGGTTAGACCGGGCACGGCCGGAGGACGTGACATCGACGTCCTGAGCCGGGGGTTCTACCGCCTGCCGACCCCTCCGTTTCCCTCCCCGGACGACAGCCGCCGGGCGACCTCCACGTGGTCGCCCGGCGGCTTCGTCGTGTCCGGCAGGGCGCGCGGCCCCGATAGCCCGAGGGAGGGGGTTTTCAAACGCGGTAGACCCGAACGTTCACCTATTCGGGTGTAGAAGATCGTCCGGAGCATTTCAGGACGGGCCCGCCAGCCTACGGTTGGGGGCGAGCGAGAGGGCGGCCTCCGGATGGATCCGTTCGGAGTTCCCGTGCTTGCAGGGAGAGGTGACGGTACGTCAGTCACCGAGGACCCGTCATCACCATCACCGGAATCGCAACAGCGGGAGGCCCCTCCATGCCCCTGGGCACCACACCGGAGTCGCCGTCGGCGGCGCGGCGCCGGCCCGGCGCCACCCTCGCGGCGGTGCGACCATGAACGCCGCGGCCACGACCGAATCCGCCATCGACCGGATCCTGCGCGGCCCCAGCGGCCTCGGAACCGCGAGCCTCTACCCGACCCGCCCGGCCGTGGCCGTGGAGGAGTCGTCCCCGGCCGGCGAGACCGCGAGCGCGCCCACTGCGGACCGCACGAGCGCGCCGGCGCCGAGTACGGTGGCGCAGACCGCCGAACCCCCGGCCGGAGGTGGCAAACCGAAGGTCGGCGACCCGGTCCCGGGCCTCTACCACCACCCGATCGCCGAGCCCGACCCCGTCCGGGTCGAGGAGCTCAGCCTCAAGATCAAGGCCTGGGCCATCGACGAGGTCCAGCTCTACCCGGAGGAGTGGGAGGACCAGTTCGACGGCTTCTCCACCGGCCGCTACATGGTGGCCTGCCACCCCGACGCGCCGAGCGTGGACCACCTGATGCTCGCCGCCCGGCTGATGGTCGCCGAGAACGCCGTCGACGACTGCTACTGCGAGGACCACGGCGGCTCGCCGATCGGTCTCGGCGGCCGTCTGCTGATGGCGCACACCGCGCTCGACCCGCTGCACACCACGGCCGAGTACCACGGGCCGTGGGAGGAGTCGCTGTCCTCGGACGCCCCGCGCCGGGCGTACCGGTCGGCGATGGACTACTTCACCCGTGCTGCCACGCCCTCGCAGTCGGACCGCTTCCGGCACGACATGGCGCGGCTGCACCTCGGGTATCTCGCCGAGGCGTCGTGGGCCGAGACGGGCCACGTCCCGGAGGTGTGGGAGTACCTGACGATGCGTCAGTTCAACAACTTCCGCCCGTGCCCGACGATCACCGACACCGTCGGCGCCTACGAGCTGCCGTCCGACCTGCACGCCCTGCCCGCGATGCAGCGCGTCATCGCCCTCGCCGGCAATGCCACCACCATCGTCAACGACCTGTACTCCTACACCAAGGAGCTCGTCGGCCCCGGCCGGCACCTGAACCTGCCGGTGGTGCTGTCCGAGCGCGAGAACCTCTCCGACCGCGACGGCTACCTCAAGGCGGTCGAGGTCCACAACGAGCTCATGCACGCCTTCGAGGCCGAGTCGGCCGCCCTCGCCGCCGCCTGCCCCGTCCCCGCGCTGATCCGCTTCCTGCGCGGTGTGGCCGTGTGGCTCGACGGCAACCACCACTGGCACCAGACCAACACCTTCCGGTACACGCTGCCCGACTTCTGGTGACGCGCACCGCCCCGGGCCATCCCGGATCACCCCTGACCAACTCCGATCACCCCTGTTCACCCCTGTTCGCCTGTCATGCAAGGAGCTTGACCCATGTCCCTCACCGACGACCTCGCCACCCAGGCCGGCGCCACGATCCCCCGCCCGGCGACTCCGTACCAGGGCGACATCGCACGCTACTGGGACCATGAGGCTCGGCCCGTGAACCTTCGCCTGGGTGACGTCGACGGTCTCTACCACCACCACTACGGCATCGGCGCGATCGACGGGTCCGCGATCGGCACCCCGGAGGACAGCGAGCGCGAGAAGAAGGTCATCGCCGAGCTGCACCGCCTGGAGTCCGCCCAGGCCGAGGTGCTGCTCGACCACCTCGGCGGCATCACCGCGGAGAACACGCTCGTCGACGCCGGCTGCGGGCGCGGCGGGTCCATGGTGATGGCCCACCAGCGATTCGGCTGCAAGGTCGAGGGCCTGACCCTCTCCACCCAGCAGGCCGACTTCGGCAACAACCGCGCCCGCGAGCTCGGCATCGGCGACTTCGTCCGCTCCCGGGTCTGCAACATGCTCGACATGCCGTTCGAGACCGGCTCGGTGGCGGGCTCGTGGAACAACGAGTCCAGCATGTACGTCGACCTGCACGACCTGTTCGCCGAGCACTCCCGGGTCCTCTCGGTCGGCGGCCGGTACGTCACCATCACCGGCTGCTGGAACCCGAGGTACGGCCAGCCCTCCAAGTGGGTCTCGCAGATCAACGCGCACTTCGAGTGCAACATCCACTCCCGCCGCGAGTACCTGCGTGCCATGGCGGACAACCGCCTCGTGCCCCAGGCCGTCATCGACCTGACCCCGGACACCCTCCCGTACTGGGAGCTGCGCGCCACCACCTCCCTCGTGACCGGCATCGAGGAGGCGTTCATCAACTCCTACAAGGACGGCTCGTTCCAGTACGTCCTGATCGCCGCCGACCGGGTGTGACCGGCCGCCACCGACGCCGCCGACGGCCGCCCCGCACGCGCGGGGCGGCCGTCGCCGTTTGTGCGAAGGGGGGGATCAACGGGCCTTTTGAACAGTGAATGGCCGCTAAAACAGTGAATAGCTACACGCGTCAACTTCGTGCCACAGAGCCCGGATCCGGGCCTGATCAGGGCCTTCACCTGCTGGAACGCCTCTCTTAATCGTTCCTTACTCTTCGCCGTTGACCCGCGTTCATCAGCTCTGCTTTCCTTCTCTCCCAGCAGGCGGCGGATTCGACGCACAGTCAATTCCCGAGGGTGTGCGTACCCGACGAAACGGCATGCCCGAATTCCCCGTCAGCCCCTTCCCCACAAGGGATCGTCCGCGGCCTCCCCACGGCCGTGCCGGGCGATCGGAACGAGAGAGGCACCCTCACCCCATGGGTCACTCCCGCACAATTCGCCGCGCCAAGTACGCGGCCCTCACCGGCATCGCCTCACTGGCGCTCGCCGCCGCCGGTCTCGCCGGTGCCACCGGCCCCGCCTTCGCGCAGGACATCTCCGGCGCGAAGGCCGACACGGGCAGCGAGTTCAACCCCTGGAGCCCGCAGAACGGCCACCCGTACCGCCACGGCGCGGTGCCGGGCATGAAGCAGCACGAGAACTACAAGAAGTGGGTCGCCGCGCAGCAGCAGGCGGCCGCCACCGGCCAGCAGACCCTGTCCTACGGCGGCGGCGTCGACGGCATCGGCGTGCAGAGCGGCCACTCCAAGGTCTACCTGGTGTTCTACGGCAACCAGTGGGGCACCCAGAGCACCGACTCGAACGGCAACGCGGCCTTCTCCGGCGACTCGGCCGGCGCCGCCGGTGCCACCCAGCAGATGTTCAAGGGCATCGGCACCAACGGCGAGACCTGGTCGGCCGACCTGACCCAGTGGTGCGACGGCCCCAACGTCGCCTCCGGCGCGGTCAGCTGCCCGTCGAACGCCAACTTCATCCCGTACCAGAGCGGCGGCGTCCTGTCCGGCGTGTGGTACGACAACTCGGGCGCCTCGCCCGCGCAGGCCACCGGCAACCAGCTGGCCCAGGAGGCCATCAAGGCGGCCGGCCACTTCGGCAACACCACCGCCGCCGCCAACCGGGACGCCTACTACATCGTCCTGTCGCCGCACGGCACCAACCCGGACGACTACCAGAACCCGACCACCGGGTACTGCGCCTGGCACGACTGGAACGGCGACACCACCCTCACCGGCGGCGCGGCCACCTCGCCCTACGGCGACATCGCCTTCTCGAACCAGCCGTACAACATCGACGCGGGCGCCAACTGCGGTGTCGGCTTCGTCAACTCGCCCGGCACGCTGGACGGTTGGACGATGACCCTCGGCCACGAGTGGCACGAGATGATGTCCGACCAGAACCCGGCCGGCGGCTGGACCAACCACGTGTCCGGCAGCAGCTACAACGGCCAGGAGAACTCCGACGAGTGCGCCTGGCTCAAGCCCGGCACCACCGGCGGCGCCGCGAACATCTCGTTCGGCTCCTACGGCACCTTCGCCGAGCAGGCCAGCTGGTCCAACGACACCAACTCCTGCGCGATCTCGCACGCCATCCTGACCCACGGCAACACCGTCACCGTCACCAACCCGGGCAGCCAGTCCGGCACCGTCGGCACCGCGGCCAGCCTGCAGATCAGCGCCAGCGACTCGGCCTCCGGCCAGACCCTGACCTACGCGGCCACCGGCCTGCCCGCCGGCCTGTCGATCAACTCCTCGACCGGCCTGATCTCCGGCACCCCGACCGCCGCCGGCACCTCCAGCGTGACGGTCACCGCGACCGACACCACCGGCGCCGCCGGCAACACCTCCTTCAGCTGGACCGAGAACACCTCCGGTGGCGGCGGCAGCGCCATCACCAACGGCGGTTTCGAGACCGGCAACACCTCCGGCTGGACCGCCGCGGGCTCCACCTCGGCCTCCACCTCCGCCGCCCACTCCGGCAGCTACGGCGCGATGGTCGGCTCGACCAACCCGACCGGTGACTCCAGCCTCGCCCAGACCTTCACCGCCCCGGCCGGCTCCAGCCGGCTGTCCTTCTGGTACAGCAACACCTGCCCGGACACCGTGACCTACGACTGGGCCACCGCCACCCTGAAGGACAACACCACCGGCACGACCACCACGGTCCTCGCCAAGACCTGCGCCGCCAGCGCGGCCTGGACCAACAAGACGGCGACCGTCACCCCGGGCCACAGCTACACCCTCACCCTGTCGAACCACGACGACAACTACCCGGGTGACCCGACCTTCACCTACTACGACGACGTGACCGTCTCCTGACGCTCCCCTGATCGTCATCACCACCGACCGCACCGGGGTGGGCCACGCGCCCGCCCCGGTGCGGCGCTTTTCCCGTTCCTTTCCCGTTTCTTTCCTGCTCAGGATGGATCCGATCGGGCCCCGGCCGCGTCCAATCGGCACCACAGCAGCCCCCCACCAGCACGAGGGAACCCCACCGTGAACCTGAGAAGACCCGCCACCCTGGCCCTGGCCTCCGCCCTCCTCGCCCTGACCGGCTGCGCCTCCACCGGGGCCTCCACCGGCGCGGGCCCGTCGACGACCGTCGTTGCCTCGCCCACCCCGAGCCCCGCAGCCGTCACGGTGGACGAACACGCCGACCACACCACGGTCAAGGTCCCGGTCGGCTCGACCGTCACCGTCGAGCTCCACAGCACGTACTGGTCCGCCCCCACCAGTTCGGCGGCCGACATCGCCGCCCCGAGCGGCACCCCGACGACCGCCCCGTCCCCCTCCTGCCGCCCCGGCGCCGGCTGCGGCACCGTGACGACCGCCTTCACCGCCCACGCGGCCGGCACCGCCCACCTCACCGCGACCCGCACCGTCTGCGGCGAGGCCCTCGCGTGCGGGCCCGACCAGCGCACCTACGACGTCACCGTCGAGGTCACTGGCTGAACATGACGGTCCGCGGGGTGCGGCGGAAACCGGCGCGCCGCCAGCGCGCCGCCGGTGTGCCACCGGTGCGTCGGCGCACCCCGTGCCGGTTCAGCCACGCAGGTAGGTGAGGAGGCCGTCCTCCACGGGGTACGGCAGCTCCTCGGGCAGGAGCGCCCGGGCGGCCTTGCCGGAGAGGCCGAGTTGCAGTGCGCGGTGGGGGAGCGGCCGAGCATGCCGTCCTTCCGTCCGTTCCACCAGCGGTTTTACGGGGTCGGGGAGGGCCGGTCGGCGGCGGGCACCCTGAGGTCGAAGACCGCGCCCGTCTGCGCCTTCATCACGCAGTCGTTGGCGAAGGTCCTGCTGTACTCGACGTGCCGCCCGTTCCAGGTGCCGTACGCCTTCGCGGTGACGGCGCTGTAGACCATCGAGCAGATGCCGTTCCGGTGGGCGATCCGGGCGATGTCGCCGTCTGCGGCCGCCAGGTCGTCGCAGGCCTGGGCGGCGTGCGGGTGGCCGGTGCTGGTACCGCCGTCGGGGCAGTGCAGGGTGGCGCTGGCCCGGCCGACCAGCTCCTTCTCGCCGGAGAACACCGCGACGTTCATCCAGTTGGCCGTCGTCCCCGCGTTCGCCGCCGTGGCCGGGGCGGCGAGGGCGAGCAGTGCGAGGGCCGCGGCGACGGCGGTGGTGCGGGGCTTGGACATGGGGGAGCTCCCTCGGGGGCGGTGACGGCCGGACAGCCAACGACCGGCCCGCCCCCGAGGACACGATCCTGTGATCCATCGGAGGCAACCGGACACCCGTTCCCACCGTCAACAATGGTGTGAAACTGACAGGCACGCCCTTCTTCATCCTCTCGCTCGTCCTCGTCCCGCTCTCCATAGGTCTCCTGATGTACTTCTGGAACCGGGTGCGCGGGCCGCAGCCGCTCCGTTTCGGGACGCGGTTCGTCATGGTGGGCTTCGCCCAGTTCACAGCCGTGACGCTGGTGTTCGTGCTGGTGAACAATGACAACCACCTCTACGGCGGCTGGGACGACCTGCTCGGCACCGGCAACCACGTCCGGGCCGTGCCCGTGCCGCCCGCGGACGACGCGGCGGCGGCCGCGAACCCGCCCGGGCAGCCCCAGGTGATCCAGCAGTTCGGGCCGGTGGACGACAAGGCCGTGCCGAAGGACGTGAGGACGACCGACCTGAAGGGCCGGGTCTCCGGGGTGGACGGCGAGGTGCTGGTCTGGACGCCGCCGCAGTACGACGATCCGGCGTACAAGGACAAGAAGTTCCCGGTCGTCGAACTGCTCGCCGGCTTCCCGGGCTCGTCGAGCGCCTGGTTCGGCAGCATGAACGCCTCCAAGCAGCTGGCGCCGCTGATGAAGTCCGGCCAGGTCGCGCCGTTCATCCTGGTCTCGCCGCGCGTCGTGCTGCTTCCGGGCCACGTCGACACCGGCTGCGCGGACGTGCCCGGCAAGGTCAACGCCGAGACCTGGCTGGCGCGCGACGTGCCGCAGATGGTCCTCGACAACTTCCGCGCCGAGCCCGGACCCGAGCACTGGGCGGTGGCCGGCTACTCGGCGGGCGCGCACTGCGCGGTGCGGCTCGGCGTGGCCCACTCGAACCGCTTCCACGCGGCCGTCAGCATGTCGGGCTACAACGACCCGATGGGCGAGTCCGATTCGCTGACCGCCAAGGACCCGCACCTGCGGGAGGTCGCCAACCCGGTCTACATGCTCCAGCACGCGCAGACCCCGCCGAACGTCGCGCTGTACGTGACGGGCAAGAAGGGCGACGGCTACGAGGACGCGGTGGCGCTGCAGAAGGCCGCGAAGGCACCGACCGCCGTCACCCCGGTCGAGGTCAACGGGCCGCACCTGACGTCCACGTGGGAGCCGATGGTGCCGTCCGTGTTCGCGTGGCTGACCCAGGCCGTCGGGAAGACGGGCTGATGCGCCGACGCCTCAGGGCTTGACGGCGACGGCCGCGTACGCCGAGATCTGCGCGTCCGTCGCCCCACCCGTGCCGGCGCCCGGATCCTCCTCGCCGAGGTCCGGGCGCCAGCGGTGGCTGGCGACGAGGCCCGGGTCGAGCAGCTGCCAGCCGTCGAAGAAGCGGGCGATCTCCTCCCGGGTGCGCATCCGCACCGCGGTGCCGGCGGCCTTGTACACCTGGGCCACGCGCCCGGTCTCGGCGGGGGCGAAGTCCGGGGTGCCGTGGCTGAGCACGAGCGCGCTGCCGGGGGGCAGGGCCCGCTTGAGCCGCTCGACGATCGCGTGGGCGTCGTGCGCCCCGGGCACGAAGTGCAGCAGCGCGACCAGGCTGAGCGCCACGGGCCGGCCGAGGTCGAGCGTGTCGCGCAGCGCGGCGGAGCGCAGTATGGCCTCGGGGTCGCGGACGTCCGCCTGGACGTAGGCGGTGCGGCCCTGCGGGGCGGAGTGCAGCAGCGCCTGCGCGTGGGCGTACACGACGGGGTCGTTGTCGGCGTAGACGACGCGCGCCCGCGGGTTCACCCCTTGGGCCACCTCGTGCAGGTTGGGCGGGGTCGGGATGCCGGTGCCGACGTCGAGGAACTGGTCGATGCCGTGCTCCGCGAGCAGCCGGGTGGAGCGGTGCATGAACGCCCGGTTCGCCCGGGCGGCGGTGCGGGCCCACGGGAAGACGGCCATCGCCCGGCCGGCCGCCTCCCGGTCGGGGGCGAAGTTGGTGGTGCCGCCCAGGAAGTAGTCGTACATCCGGGCCGAATGCGCCCGGTACAGCTGCAGATCCACCTCGGCACCGTCGCTGCCCGCCGTCACCGCTCCCCCTTCGCCACGATGCTCGGGAACCAAGGATAAGTGACGCACTGTCAGTTCCCGCCGTGGTCCCACTTTTTCGCCCGCTCCACCGGATCCCCTCGCCGCCTTTGCACAACGGGCCCCCCGATGCGCTTGCATGTGTCACGGGGGCGCGCACGTTCCCCCTCGACCACACGGGAAGGTCACGGCATGACCGTCAACCGGGGCGCCCGCTTGAGACTCGCCTTCGACGCCTTCTGCGGCACCCACGAGCCGGCCTGGACCGCGTTCGCCCGCACCCAGGTCGGCCCGCACGGCGACGCCGCCGCCCTCGTGGTCCGCCGCACCAGGGAGCACCTGCACCGCACCTGGGCGATCGCGCTGCGCCAGGAGGTCCCGGCCGCCTACGCCTGGCGCCTCCTCAAGGAGCACCTCGCCGCCTGGCTGGCCACGCAGGCCGAACCGGCCGCCGTGCAGACCGCCGCGATGGACGCCGCGATCGACCGCTTCTGCCACCGCGCCGGGCTGCGCCCGCAGACCCTGGCGGAGCAGCTCGCGCTGCTCGGGGCCGTACTCGACCTGCCCGAACGCCACCGGGACGCCGTCGTGCTCGCCTACTGCCTCGGCCTGGCGGACGGCGAGGCCGCCGAGTACCTCGGCATCCCGCCCGCGACGCTGCGTGCGCACCGCCGCCAGGCGCGCCGCCGCATCGCGCGGGCGGTCGCACGGCCGGACTTCGCGGGGGCGCGTCCGGTCCTGTCGGAAGCGGCTCGGGGGGAGGGGCGATGACCTGGGTGTACGGGCTGCTGGACTGGATGGACGGGGGCGCGGACGAAGGGGCCCGGCGTGTCCGGGTGTTCCCGTGCGCGGTGGCCGCCGCGCCGTCGCTGTCCGACCGCGTCACGGCCGCGCCCGCGCCGTTCCCGTCCGAGCACGAGCAGGCCGCCCACGAGCTGGACCTGGCCACCGCGCTCGTGCTGGGCGCGCCGCAGGCCGGGCACTCGCTGGACCTGCTGGTGAACAGCCGCCGGATCCACCCCGAGGGCGCGCTGGTCTTCGGGTGCCTGCTGGCCGTCACCGGCCGGGACGATCCGGCCCAGTTCTGGTGGCAGTTCGCGGCCGGTTCGGGCAGCGCCACCGCCGCGTACCTGCTGCACCTGCACCACCTGCACCTGGGGGAGACGCGGGACGCCGGCCACTGGCGAGACCAGGCCGAACTGCTCGCCGCCAACCCCCGTCGCACGCGCCGGAGTTACCGCGCCACGGCGCCCCTGCTGCCGGACGACGTGCGGCACGACATCCTCGCCCGCTGCCACGAGGGCCTCCACCCGAGGCTCCCGGTCGCCCTGGAGGCCGTCGTCAACCGCCTCACCGTCACGGCGGACGACGAGGACTACGGCGAGATCCCGCAGCCCCGCTCGGCCCTCGTCGCCGAACTCGCCGCCCCGAAGCGGGCGTAGGGCCCGTGCCGCCCCCGGCTGCGGAAGGGGCGGCACGGGCCGTTCGGACACCGGTCAGCCGCGAATGCCGTGTGGGGTCGGCATGCGCGCAGGCCCGGCGCCGGGTGGGAGGGGGTGGGTCCGGTGGTGCGGGTGAGGGCGGCGAGGGTGTCCGGGACCTTCTGGCGAACGACCACGGCACGTCCCTTTCCGGATGGCGGAGTTGCGCACGGACGGTGTGCGGCTCGACCCGGTGTTGCCCATGAGGCAAGCCTTGCCGAGCCCGGCCGGGGCGGGCTATCCGGAAACGGCCGCGCCGCCGCTGCCGTGGATGGATAGTGCCGGGCCCGGTGCCGGCGGTCTAATGGGTGCGTTCTCGCGGGGGCCGGTTCTCGCGCAGGACCGCCGACGGCGTCCGTCCGTACGTCTTGCGGTACGTCTCGGCGAAGCGGCCCAGGTGTGTGAAACCCCAGCGCAGGGCGACCTCGGTCACGCTGCTCGCGGTGGCCTCCCCACGGGCCATCGCGAGCAGCTCCCGGTGGGCCGCCTCCAGGCGGACGTGCCGCAGGTGGGCGAGCGGGGTGGTGCCGAGGCGGCTGCGGAAGCCGGCCCGCAGGCTGCGCACGCTGACCCGGGCGGCCACGGCCATGTCGGCGACCGAGATCGGCTCGTGCGCGTGGTCGCTGCAGTACGCGAGGGCGCGTCCGACGGCTCCGGCGGGCGCCGCGCGTTCCGAGGACTCCCAGGCGCTGATCCGGTGCGGCTGCACGTCCAGCAGGCCGTGCACCAGCAGCTGTTCGAAGTGCCCGAGGGCCAGCGGCGACCGGTCGAGCAGCCCGGCCTGCGCGGAGCGCGTGAAGCTCTGCACGGTGCTCAGCCATGCGGCGACGGCGCCCGAGCCGGGGTCGAGCACCGGGTCGAAGCGGGTCACTCCCGAGGGCGTGTCGCCGAGCCGGACGGCCAGGGCGTCGTCGAGGGTCTGGCGGGTGATCAGGAGCACCCGGTTGAGGCTGTCGCCGCTCCAGGCCATGGCGAGCCGCTGGCCGGGTCCGGCGATGCTGAGCGTCGTCGGCAGTTCCGTGCCGTCGACGGTGACCGTGCCGTGGCCGGCGAGCGGGATGTGGACGTTGTAGAACTTGGCGAGCTCGCCCGGGTCGATCTCCACGTCGGTGCCGTACCCGAGGTCGTAGACGGAGACGGGTCCGGCCCAGATCCGGCGGAATTGGCCGTCGACGGGCCGGTCGCGGTCGAGGACGCGCAGGCGGTGGGGTGAGAAGTGCGCGGCGACCAGGGAGTGCAACTCCTCGATGTCGCTGCCCTGGTAGAGCAGGCCCCCACGCGCGTCGTCGGCGTGCGGGCCGGGATCGAAGTCAGCTGGCATGGCCCCCCGGCCTCCCCTGAATGGTCGTCAGTCATGGTCAGGAATCGTCAGGCGTTGTCGTAAGAGCTGTTGAAAGTTGTCGGATCGCCCAACGATAGCGTGGACATGACAGATCATTGGCGGGGCCGGAGATGAGAAAACCCTGGGAAGTGCCGCGAGGGGCGGCACCTCCCAGGGGGTGGAGTGTCAGTCCGACGGGCAGCGCGTCCCGGCGGCCGGGACGGTGCCGTCCACCAGGAAGGCGTCGACGGCGGTCCGGATGCAGCTGCTGGCGCCGTACCCGGTGTGCCCCTCGCCCTCGCGGGTCAGCAGCACGGCGTTGCCCAGCTCCGAGGTGAGGCGCTCCGCCCACGCGTACGGCGTGGCGGGGTCGCCGGTGGAGCCGACGACGACGATCGGGGTCGCGGCGGCCGACTTGATCACGTGCGGCTTCTCGGCGGAGGGCGCCGGCCAGGTGCGGCAGTCCGGGTCGAACAGGGCGGCCGTCGGGTTGTGCCTGCTGACCAGCGGCGCCTTGGCGGCGAGGTCGGTGAGCGCGGCCTGGAGCTGCTCTGCGGTCGGGCCGCTGGTCGCGCCGTCGGCGCAGTGGATCGCGGTGTAGGCGTCCGCCGAGGCCTTGTAGTGCCCGTTCTTGTCGCGGCCGGAGGCGCCGTCGGCGAGCTGGTAGAGGTAGTCGCCCTTGCCGCGCTGCATGGCGGCCTTGAGGATCTCGCGCAGGGGCTTCCAGTCCTGCTCGCCGCCGTACAGGTTGTCGAGCACGCCGTTCCAGGCGGCCGTCGCCGTGAGGGTGCGGCCGTCGGCGGTGGTGAGCGGCTTGTCCTTGAGGCCGTCGAGGAAGTCGGCGAGCTTCTGCGGGGCCCGGTCCGGGTCCTGGCCGAGCGGGCAGCCGTCCTTGCCGGCGCAGTCGGCGGCGAAGGCCTTGAGGGCGCGCTCGAAACCGGCCTGCTGCTCGACGTTGTGCTGCACGAGCGAGACGGACGGGAGGGTGGCGCCGTCGAGCACCAGGTGGCCGACGCGGTCCGGGAACTCCTCGGCGTAGAGCGAGCCGAGGTAGGTGCCGTAGGACATGCCGAGGTAGTTGAGCTTCTGGTCGCCGAGGACCGCGCGCAGCACGTCCATGTCGCGGGCGGTGTTGCGGGTGCCGACGTACGGCAGGATGCTCGCGTACTTGGCCTTGCAGGCGTCGGCGAGCGACTTGCCGTGGTCGTCGCCCGGCTGGTCGGTGGTGATCCAGCCGTCGCGGGCCTTGTCGTCCAGGCAGTTGATCGGGCTGGTGGCGCCCGCGCCGCGCGGGTCGAAACCGACCATGTCGAAGCGGTCGTGCAGGGTGGTGCCCTTGGCGTGCTTGGCGCCGGCCTTGACCATGGTCACCCCGGAGCCGCCCGGGCCGCCGGGGTTGAGGAGCAGCGAGCCGACGCGCTGGTCGGGCTTGGCGGCGGGGTCGCGGACGACGGCGACGTCGAGCGTGCCGGTGGCCGGGTCGGCGTAGTCGAGCGGCACCTTGAGGGTGGCGCACTGGACGGGGGAGTCGTCGGTCGTGCCGGTCTGCGGGTCGGGCGGGCAGGCGGCCCAGGCGAGCTGCTGGCCGTAGAACGCCTTGAGCGCCGGGTCGTTGGCACCGGTGGGCTTCGGGGTCGGGGTGGGCGTGGCGGTTGCCGTCGGGGCCCCGGTGGTCGTGGGTGCGGACTGGGCCGGCGTGCCGGAGGCGGCGGTCGTGCCGCCGCCGGAGCTCGTGCAGCCGGCGAGGAGGGCCGCCCCGAGGGCGGCGCTGACGGCCACGGGAAGGGCGCGTCGGGAGGTCCGGATGATCTTCACGGGCACACACATATCATCCGACTGCGACATCGATCGTACGGGGAGGGACCTTCCCGTGCCGGGGTTCGCGGTAAAAGGCGGACAAAGCGCGACGAAGCGTGTCCCGGCCCCGTCCGCATGCGGTCGCGGAACGGCGCACCGGTTGCCGTGAACTCCATTCCCGCCCCTGTCGATCGGTGGGATTCTGAGGTCATGACAGATCAGACCGCGGCCCTGCCGCTGCGCGACCCCGTACCGGCCGCGGGCGGACGGCGGCGCGAACTGGCCGCCGCCACCGTCGGATCGGTGGTCGAGTCCTTCGACTGGAACGTCTACGCCGTGCTCGCGCCGTACTTCGCGGCGGACCTCTTCGGGCACGGCAAGGGCGGGGTCAGCGGGCTGCTCGCGGCGTACGTCGGGTTCGCGGTCGGCTTCGTCGCGCGGCCGGTCGGCTCGTTCCTGATCGGGCGGCTGAGCGACAGCCGCGGCCGGCGCTTCGGGCTCACGCTCAGCATGTCGGTGATCGCCGCCGCCAGCCTCGGGATCGCGCTCCTGCCCGGGCGGCAGACGATCGGCGTGTGGGCGGCGGTCCTCGCCGTCGGCGCGCGCGTCGTCCAGGGGCTCGCCTTCGGCGGCGAGACGCCCACCGTGGCCGCGTACGTGACGGAGACCGCGCCGCCCCGGCACCGGTTCGCGTTCAGCTCGGTGTCCTACGGCGGCATCATCATCGGCTCGCTGATCTCCTACGGCGTGCTCGCCGTGCTGCTGCACACCCTCGGCAAGGAGGGCCTGAAGCACGGCGGTTGGCGCTGGGGCTTCGTCGTCGCCGCCCTGCTCGGCCTCGCCGCCGTGTGGGTGCGCCGGGCCGCCCCCGAGAGCGGGGAGTTCCGCCGCGACCGGACCGGCCGCGCGGACGACCGCCCGCCGTTCCTCGGCACGCTGCGCCGCCACCGCTGGGCCGTGCTCACCGTCTTCCTCCACACCCTCGGCGGCACGATCGGCTACTACTTCGCGCTGGTCTACCTGCCGCAGTACGCCGCCGCGTACGGCGTGATCGGCAAGGAGGAGGCGGCCTCCTTCATGACGCTCGTGCTGGCCGTCGTGCTCGCCACCATGCTGCTCAGCGGCGTCCTCGCCGACCGTGCGGGCCTGTTGCCGGTGATGCGGACCGCCTTCGCCCTGACCGTGCTCCTCGTGCTGCCGCTGCTCGCCGCGCTGCGGCACGGCTGGCTGCCCTTCCAACTCGTCGCCGTCGTCATGGGGATGCTCGTCGCCACCTCCCTCGGCACCCTCAACGTCTTCACCGGCATGCTGTTCCCGACCGCCGTGCGCGCCGTCGGCCTCGGCGTCGTCAACGCGGCCACGATCGCCGCGTTCGGCGGCACGTTCCCGCTGCTCGCCGAGTGGCTGGGCGGCAACCACCACCTCGGCGTGATCCCGTACTACGTCGCGCTCTGCTCGCTCGGCCCGCTGTTCGCGACCTTCACGGTGCTGCGCGTGCCCGCGTTCGCCGCAATCCGGAACTCCGGCCCCCGGACAGCAGGTGGTCGTGTACAGTCCGAGACCGGCTGATGTTCGGTCATCTTCCGCAACCGAACCGGCCGAACAGGTCACATCGGGAGGAACCATGGCACAGCGCGAAGCCGACGACTGGCTGAGCCGGACCACGTCGGAGCCGCTGCCCTCGGTGGACCTCAGGACGGACCGCGCCCACCCCGCCCGGGTCTACGACTACCTGCTCGGCGGCAAGACGAACTTCCCGGTGGACCGCGCGGTCGGCGACGACATCCTCACCCAGTGGCCCGGCTCGCGCGCCGCCACCCGCGCGGCCCGCGCCGTCATGCACCGGATGACGCGTCACCTCGCCGAGACGCGGGGCGTGCGACAGTTCCTCGACATCGGTACCGGCATCCCCACCGAGCCCAACCTGCACGAGGTCGCCCAGTCCGTCGACCCCGCCTGCCGGGTGGTCTACGTCGACAACGACCCGATCGTGCTCGCCCACTCGCGCGCCCTGCTCACCAGCAGCCCCGCAGGCCGGACCGCCTACGTCGAGGGCGACTTCCGCGACCCCGAGCACTTCCTCGCCGACCCGGCCGTCGCCGGCACGCTCGACTTCTCCCGGCCGATCGCCCTGATGCTCGTCAACCTCGTGCACTTCCTCTCCGACGAGGCCGCGCACCCGCCCGTCCGCAAGCTCCTCGACGCCCTCCCTTCCGGCAGCTTCCTCGCCCTGACCGCCGGTACCGCCGACACCATCCCCGAGCTGGTGTCGATCGGCTCCAAGCGGTACTCGGAGGCCGGGATAGAGAACCACCTGCGCACGCGCGCCGAGGTGGCGCGCTTCTTCGACGGGCTGGAGCTGGAGGAGCCCGGCGTGACGCTGATCAACCGCTGGCGCCCCGAGCTCGACGACGCACCCGCGCTCGCGGACCACGAGGTGGCGGCTTACGCGGGGGTGGCCCGCAAGCCGTAGCCGGAAGCCGCCGCGGGCGAGCGGCCACGGCGAAGATCTCGACTTGGCATGATCATGCGGTTAGAGTGCTGCGACACCACCGTCCAGGAACTCAGGGGGAGTTCGGTGAGCATCGCGCGCAGGCAGTTACTCAGAGGATCGTCGGCGGCCGGAGCCGTCCTGGTCGCCGGCGTCGGCACGGCAACGCCCGCCGCGGCCGGTCCCACCCCGCTGCTGCAGTCCACCCCGCACCGGCTCGGCGCGCCCAGTGTCAGCGGGATCCACCTCCAGTTCGGCGGCGATCCTTCCTCCGAGATGACCGTCTCCTGGCTCACCCCGCAGTCGGTCGGCCGCCCGCACGTGCGGGTCGGTTCGCCGGACGGCGGGCTCGGGAAGGTCGTCGAGGCCGAGACCCGTACCTACCGGGACGCGCTCTCCAAGGACGAGGTGTACGTCCACCACGCCCGCATCAGCGGGCTGCGGCCCGCCACCACCTATCTCTACGCCGCCGGGCACGAGGGCGCCAACCCGGAGACCGGGTCCTTCACCACCGCCCCGCGCGGGCGGGCCGCCTTCACGTTCACCAGCTTCGGCGACCAGGGCGCGCCCAACCTCCGTCGCAAGGTCGACTTCCCCGACGGCGTCCCCTCCCCGCTCGGGAAGTACCCGGTCTACACCAGCAGCCAGATCGGTTCCCCGGCCTCCGCCGACATCGTCGCCGCCGTCGAACGCGTCGGCCCGCTGTTCAACCTCGTCAACGGCGACCTCTGCTACGCCTCCTACAGCGGACGGCACGGCCAGAGCCGCACGGCGACGTGGGCGGACTGGTTCATCAGCAACAGCCGCTCCACCCGGCTGCGCCCGTGGATGCCGTGCGCCGGGAACCACGAGAACGAGAGCGGCAACGGCCCGATCGGCGCCCTCGGTTACCAGACGTACTTCGACCTGCCCGACTCCACCGCCTCCTCCGACGAGGAGACGGCCGGCATGTGGTACGCGTTCACCGTCGGCGCCGTGCGCTTCATCAGCCTCGCCAACGACGACGTGGCGATCCAGAACAGCGGCGAGAGCTACCTGCGCGGCTACTCCGGAGGCGCCCAACTGCGTTGGCTGGAGCAGGAGTTGCGGACCGCCCGGAGCAGCCGGGCGATCGACTGGATCGTCGTCTGCATGCACCATCCGATGATCTCGACCTCCAAGCACGGCAGTGGCAGCGATCTCGGCATCCGCGAGGCCTGGGGCCCGCTGTTCGACGCGTACGGCGTGGACCTCGTCGTCAGCGGCCACGAGCACTACTACGAACGCTCCCACCCCGTCCGCGGGACGCTCCCCAACGACACCCGCACGCCGGTGCCGACCGGCACGGACCCCGAGCTGGCCGACACCGACTGCGGCACCGTGCACATGATCATCGGCGCCGGCGGCAACGCCGCGACCACCCAGGACGACCTGTTCGAGACGCCGCAGGGCCGGGTCGTCGTCGCGCTGGAGGACAAGCCGCGCCCGGGCGCGCCGTACCGGGAGTCGATCTGGGTCACCGAGGACGCGCCGTGGGCCGCCGTCCAGGACCGGCAGCACACCCACGGTTTCGCGGCCTTCGACGTCGACCCGGGCGACCGCCGCGGCGGCCGCACCCGGATGACGGTCACCTACTACACCTTCGACGGTCCGCACGGCGACCTCATCCCGGTCGACACGTTCACGCTGGAGCGCACGCGAGCGGACGCCCGGGACCGCTGAACCCGCCGGTACCCGGGTCGGTGCTCGGCGGGCCGATGACCGAGAACCTCTCGAATCTGCAGATCGTCGGATTCTGACAGCCGGGGTGGCCGACTCCCACGGGAGGCGGCCACCCTGCCGGTCGGGCGTCCGACAGCGGGCGTCCGTCAGCGGCGGAGGAACGCGGTGAGCCTGCTCCACCAACCGCCGCGCTGGCGCGGGATGGTGACCGCGACCGGCTCCTCGGGCACCGGGTCCGGCGTCACGGGCTCGGCGGCCGGCTCGTCGTCCTTCTTCGGCTCCGGCAGCGTCTTGGGCGTGAACTCGACCGGGAGTCGCACGAGATGGCGGGACAGCCACGCCGACGTCCAGACCAGTTCTTCCTCCTCGACGGCCAGCCGCAGGTCGGGCAGCCGGGTGAGCAGGTGGTCGATGCCGGTCTCGGCGATGGCCCGGCCGATGTCCTGGCCGGGGCACTCGTGCGGGCCGCTGCCGAAGGACAGGTGGGAGCGGTTGCCGTGCAGCGGCGCGGTCGGGTCGGGCCGGACGACCGGGTCGTAGTTGCCCGCCGCGAGGCCGAGCAGCAGCAGGTCGCCCGCCTTGATCTGCTGCCCGCCGAGCTCGGTGTCCCCGGTGGCCCAGCGGCCCGCCACCAGGATCATCGGCGGGGAGTCCCACAGCACCTGGTCGAGCGCCTCGGCGAGGGTCATGTGCCCGCCGGACAGGTGGGCCCGGAAGCGGGGGTCGGTGAGGACCATCTTCAGCGTGTCGGCGATCAGGTTGACGGTCGTCTCGTTCGCCGCGAGCAGCACGACCCGCAGGTGCTCCAGCACCTCGTCGTCGGTGAGCCCGGCCGGGTGCCGCATCAGCGCGGTCACCAGGTCCTCGCCCGGCTCGATGCGCTTGCGTTCGATGGCCCGGCGCAGGCTCGCCACGACGTAGTCGTTGCTCGCGATCGCCGTCTCGGTGCCCTTCATGAGGTCCCGGGCCGCCTCGACCAGGCGCGGACCGTACTCGCGGGGCATGCCGAGCAGCTGGGTCATCACCAGCATCGGCAGGTGCTCGGCGAACTGGGCGACCAGCTCGGCGTGCCCGCTCGGGCCGAAGTCCCGCACCATCGCGTCGACGAAGCCGATGACGTGGCGCCGGATGCCCCGCTGGTCGAAGCCGCCGAGGCCGTCGTTGACGGCGCCGCGCAGGCGCCGGTGCTCCTCGCCGTCCGCGAACACGCACATCGGCTGCCACGCGAGCACCGGCATCAGCACCGAGTCCGGGCCGACCGTCCCGTCCTTGAACTTCGTCCACAGGCGGGAGTCCCGCGAGAAGAGGGAGGGCGTGCGCATCGCCGTCAGGTTCGCCGCGTGGCCGAGGACCAGCCAGGCCGGCACGTCGCCGTGCAGCAGTACCGGGGCCACCTCGCCGTGCTCGGCGCGGAGCTTCTCGTACACCGCCCACGGGTCGGCCTCGGCCTCGGGCCCGTACAGGCGCCGCACGCCGCCCGGACCGGTCGGCCCGATCTCGGCGAGGCCGTGCACGGGGCAGGCGGGCGGCGGGGCCACCGCGAGGTCGTCGGGAAGTGTGCTGTCGGACTGCGGAGTTGTCACGGGGTCTCCGGGATCGGACGGGATCGGATCGGACGGGGCAACGGACGGACGCGGGGGCTCACGCCCGCTTCGCGGAGAGGTCGTACAGGTAGCGCATCAGGGCCATGAGGACGTCCCGGCAGGAGTCGCGCCGCCGGGCGTCGCACAGGACGATCGGCACGTCCGGCGGCAGGTCGAGGGCGGACCGCAGGTCCTCGACCGGGTGGGCCGGCGACTCGGGGAAGCTGTTGATCGCGACGACGAACGGCACGCCCCGGTCCTCCAGCCGCCCGATCACCTCGAAGCTGACCTCCAGCCGGCGGGTGTCGACCAGCACGACCGCGCCGAGCGCGCCCTCGAACAGGCCGTTCCAGAGGAACCAGAAACGCTCCTGCCCGGGCGTGCCGAAGACGTACAGGACGAGCTCGTCGCTGATGCTGATCCGCCCGAAGTCCATCGCGACGGTCGTCTCGGTCTTGCGCTCGACCCCGGCGACGTCGTCGACGCCCTCGCCCTCCTGGGTCATCGTCTCCTCGGTGGTGAGCGGACGGATCTCGCTCACCGAACCGACCAGGGTCGTCTTGCCGACCCCGAAACCGCCGACGATCACCACCTTGACCGCCGCGGCCGTGGTGGCCGGGAGCAGGTCCGCGGCCGCCGGCCCGACCAGCGTGTCAGAGTCGCTGCAGTCCATGGATCACCGCCTCCAGGAGGGCACGGTCGGGGAAGTCCGCCGGGGGCACGGCGGAGCGGGCCTCGATCAGTTCGTCGCCGAGCAGGTCCGCCAGCAGGACGGTGACCACGCTCGTCGGCAGCCGCAGGTAGGCGGAGATCTCGGCGACGGACAGCGGTGAGCCGCACATCCGCAGGATCGCCGCGTGCTCCGGCTGCATCGCGGGCCTCGGCTCGGCCCGCGCGATGATCAGCGTCACCAGGTCGAACGGGGCCGGACCGGCCGGACCGCTGCGCCCGCCGGTGATCACGTACAGGCGCTCGGGATCGTCCTCGTCCCCGCGCCCGCCCGGGCCTGGGTCAGTCATGAGTCCACCTTCCGCCCACTCATGCGACCTGTTCGCCCTTGCGCGGCGGCGTGGTCAGGTGCTCGCCGATCCGGGCGACGAGGTCCCGCATCTGCGAGCTCACCAACCCGGCGTCGACGCCCTCGTCGGCCAGTACGGCGAGGTACGCGCGCGAGCCCGCCGCCATCATGTAGAAGAAGCCGCCGCTCACCTCGATCACGACCATCCGCATCCCGCCGTCCCCGTGCGGGAACTCGTGCGCCACCGCCGTGGCCAGGCTCTGCAGGCCGGCGCAGGCGGCCGCGAGCCGGTCGGCGGCGTCCGGGTCCGTGCCGTACTGCGCCATCCGCAGGCCGTCGGCGGACAGGACGATCACGTGGCGGGCGTACGGGACGCTCAGCGCCAGGTCCTTGAGCATCCAGTCCATGTTGGTGCGCTGCTGAATCACTGCTCGCCCTTCCCTGCCGTCTTTTCACTGGTCTGGTCGGCCTCGCCGGGGCGCTCGCCCGAACCGGTGGGCGTCGCCTCGCCGTTGATGCCCTCCAGGAAGGCGGTGAGCCAGATGCCGGGCTGCACCGGCTCCTTGGCAGCCGCCTCCTGGGCCGGGACCGCCGTGTCCCGGGCGGGCCCGGGGAAGCCGGCGCGGCCGAGCGTCGGGCGGTGGCGCCGACGCTGCGGCAGCCCGGTGGCGGTGCGTTCGGTCACCACCGGGAGGTCGTCCGTCGGCCCGGGCCCGTGCCCGTTCGCCCGTATCGGTGCCCCTTGCATCGGATTCGAGTGCGTCGGCCCCGGCTGCACCGGGCCCGACGGCATCGGACCGGTGCCGGCCCACGGCGACTTGGCGAAGGCCGGGCTGGTGACCGACAGGGGCGGCGGACCCCACGGCCGCGACGCGGTCCTGGAACGCGGCTGGTTGGCGGGCAGCGGGCGCGGGCCGGAGATGCTGCCGATGCCGTGCGCGCGGCCGGTGGCGGGCGCGGTGGTGATGAGCTCGCGCGGCACGACCAGCACCGCGCGGATCCCGCCGTACGCGGACGGGCGCAGCGTGACCTGGAAGCCGTACGCGCGGCAGAGCCGGCCGACCACGGCCAGGCCGAGGCGCGGGGTCTCCCCGAGGTCGTTGAGGTCGAACTCGCCCTGCGCGTGCCGCAGCACCTGCTCGGCGCGCGCGTAGCCGTCCTCACTGAGGCCGAGGCCGCCGTCCTCGATCTCGACCGCTATGCCGGTCTGCACCTCGGAGGCGGTCAGGTGCACGTGGGTGTGCGGCGGGGAGTAGCGGGTGGCGTTGTCGAGCAGCTCGGCGACCGCGTGGATGAGCGGCTCGACGCCGGGGCCGATCACGGCGACCTCGGGGGTGGGGTGCAGGTCGACGCGCTGGTACTCCAGGATGCGCGACATGCCGCCGCGCAGCACGCTGTAGAGCGCGACCGGGCGGCTCCACTGGCGGCCGGGGCGGGCGCCGGCGAGGACGGCGATGGAGTCGGCGAGGCGGCCGGTCAGCGCGTTGCCGTGGTCCAGGCGCAGCAGGTCGTCGAAGACGGCCGGGTCGTTGCCGTGCCGGTCCTCCATCTCGCGCAGGTCGCGGGCCTGGCGGTGGATGATCGCCTGGACGCGCCGGGCGATGTTCACGAAGGCGCGCTGGGAGGCCTCGCGCTGGGAGGTCTCGTCGTCGACGGCCCGCAGGACGCGGTGCAGCAGCTCGTCCCGGGCGGCCCGGTACTCGGGGCTGAGCATCGGGTCCCTGGACTCGTAGGCGTGCATCGCGGTGTCGACCGAGTTGGTGGCCTGCAGCCGGGCCAGCGCGGCCGGCAGCTCCTGGCGCGAGAGGGCGACCATGGTGGCGTCCTGCCGGAGCATCTTCTGGCGCAACTCGTCCGTCTGGCAGGCGTGTTGCCGGCGAAGGATGGACAGTGCCCGACCCCGGCGGCCCGCCTCGGCGGCCACCAGGGCCACCGCCGCCGTGCCTGCGAGCCCGCTCCAGATCACCTCGGAACGGGCACCGGAGGCCGCGATCGCCACGGCGGCGACCGCAGCGGCGGCGAGCACGGCCGTGGGCAGCAGCCACCCGGGCGGGAGGACGGGGGGCCGTCTGCCGGGGGACGATCCAGCTCGAAGCATCAGCATCCTCAAACGGTCGGAAGGGGACATCGGAAGCGGGTGGGGGCGGTGGTCCGAGGCAGCATAGCCGGGTCTCGACATTTCTGACTGAAACTCAAAATCCCTGCACCAATGCCGACTTGTGCGAACTTGCCGGACGTTTCAGACAGGTCGCACGGGTGCGCGACACCTGCTGCCCGGCCCGCCGCCCGCCCCTGCGGGGTCGGCGCCCGCACCAGGTTTCTCGCCGCGGGGCGGTCGCACTGGCAACCCGCCCGGGATTCGCTCATGCGGAGGGTTTCTGCGCGAAGTAGCCGTGGCTGAGGGGGAGTTCGTGCTATCGGATGGTCAAAGGCAGGGGAGTGAACCACTCGAAAGAGTGGGGGTGGTGCCGTCGCGAGCTTGCAGGGAGTGGCTGCCGCGCCGAGAGGCAACATCTGTTGCTTGCCGAGCAATGAGTGTTGACGACCCTTGCGTGGCGGCCCTAGAGTGCGGGCCGTGACTATCGATGATCTTGCTCGGCGCATCGCCGCCGACGTCGCGGGCGACGGTGGCCTCGCCGGCCTGCACCGGGTGTCCGAAGTGATCACCACCCTGGAGGACCGCCGCACGGCGCTGATCGACGAACTGCGCCGCGGCCGCCACGCGACCTGGGAGGAGATCGGCCGCGCCTGCGGGATGACCCGCCAGGGCGCCACCCGGCGCTGGTCCGGCAAGCTGCGGGCGCGCTCGTTCGGCGCCGCGGCCGGCGCGTACCAGCAGGGGCGGCCCGGCTACCCGCAGGCGCTGGTCGGCTCGGCCGTGCCGCGCGAGGCGCGCCGGGTGCTCGACCTCGGCGCGGGCACCGGCAAGCTGACCCGCCTGCTGGTGGACGCGGGCCTGGACGTCGTCGCGGTCGAACCGGACGAGGCGATGCGCGACCAGCTCGCGGCGGCCGTCCCGAAGGCGGCCGTGCGGGCCGGCTCGGCCGAGCGGATCCCGCTGCCGGACGGCAGTGTGGACGCGGTGGTCGTCGCGCAGGCCTGGCACTGGTTCGACCAGAACACCGCCGTCCCGGAGATCGCGCGTGTCCTCGCCCCCGGCGGGACGCTCTCCCTGATCTGGAACGTCCGTGACGAGTCCGAGCCGTGGGCCGCCGACCTCGGCGCCCTGATGCACCGCTCGGCGAAGCAGGCGATCGACACCCGGCCCGTCGTCCCCGCCCCCTTCGGCACGCCCGAGCGGCTGGAGATCCGCTGGGAGCACGCCACGACCAGGGTCGGGCTCCTCGACATGGTGGCCTCGCGCAGCTACGTCATCACCCTGCCCGACGCCGAGCGCGCCCGCCTCCTCGCGGACGTCGAGCACCTGCTCGCCACCCACCCCGACCTCGTCGGCCGCGACGAGATCGCCATGCCGTACCTGACCAGGTGCACCCGTGTCCGCCTGTCGACCTGACCGGCGCCAAGCCGTCGAACAGCGCACCGGCATCACCTGGCAGCGCGTCCACGAGACAGCCGCGGCCCTCACGAGCTCCGGAGCCTGAGCGGGGATCCACCCGCGCCGGTGACCGAGGTCGTCGTGAGAGGTCTCGGCGACCTCGCCACGGCAACCGTCGAGCGCCGGCTCGCCTGCCACCCGCGGAGCAAGCGAACTCGCGGCTCCTGCCCGGTACACGTGATCTGTGACACATCGCGTAACACGAACGTTCTGTCAGCGCCTCTGGGAGTCAGGAGAGTTGTCGTTCGAGGACGGGGTAAGCAGCGTGGGCCGGAGGCGGAACGGTGGACAGGTCACTGACGGTGCGGCGGGGCGCGGGCCGGCCGGGCGGCGGTCGCCGGTGCTGATCGCGGGCCGGGTGGTGGCCTGTTCGGTCGGGCTGGCGGTGTTCGTCTCCAGCGGGGTGGTCTGGTACGAGTACACGTCCCTGACCGACGGGATGACCACGTCCAACGCCATCGCGGAGACGAAGAAGGACGCGCCCAAGCACCTGGACAACTCGGTCAACCTGCTGCTGATCGGCCTGGACAGCCGCAAGAACATGGACGGTTCGAACGTCGACCCATCGATCGTGGAGAACGAGCTGCACGCCGGCCATGACTCCAGCATCGGCGGCTACAACACCAACTCGCTGATCCTGCTGCACATACCCGCGAACGGCGGCAGGGTGCAGGCGGTCTCCATCCCGCGCGATGACTGGGTGATGACCTACAACGGGGACGGCACCGAGATGGGCTGGGCCAAGATCAAGGAAGCCTACGGCAACGCCAAGGACCAGTTCGACAAGAGCTCGAAGGCCAAGGGGCTCAAGGGCGCGGACCTGGAGAAGGCCGGCCGCGACATCGGGCGCGCGGCCACCATCCGCACCGTGCAGAAGTTCCTCGACCAACCGGTGGACCACATCGCCGAGGTCAACCTGATGGGCTTCTACGACATCGCCAAGCAGCTCGAGCCGATCGAGGTCTGCCTCACCCACCCGGTGGACGATCCGATCAAGTCCAGGACCCCCGGCCACGAGGGCGGCGGCACCGGACTCAAGCTCCCGGCCGGACACAGCAAGCTCAACGCCGCCGACGCGCTCTCCTTCGTCCGCCAACGCCACAACCTGAACGACGGCCACGGGGACAATGACGACTTCGCCCGCACCCACCGCCAGCAGGCCTTCATCTCCTCGGTGATGCACAAGCTCAAGCAGCAGGGCGTCATCGGCGACCTCGGGGCCATGCAGAAGATGTTCGGTGTGGTGCAGAAGGACCTGGTCATCGACAACGAGTGGAACATCCTCGACTTCGCCCAGCAGGCCCCGGCCCTGACCGGCGGCAACGTCGAGTTCAACACCCTGACCTACGACACGGGCGGCAAGAAGGGCGACCCGCCGCAGGACGTCAACCTCGTCACCCCGGCCAAGATCCAGAAGGTGGTCAAGCAGGTGTTCGGCTACGCCGACGCCGCCGCCCCCGCGCCCGCACCCACCGACACCCCGGCCGCCACCCCGACGCAAACCCCCACTGCCACGCCCACCCAGGCGGCCGCCCCGGCCACCGTGGACGTGCTCAACGCCTCCTCCGCCGCCGGGGTCTCCTCCTCCAACGAGGCCAAGGTCCTGGTCGGCATGGGCTTCAAGGAGGGGCGGACCGGCCCGGCCGCCACCAAGCAGAAGAACACCACCGTCACCTACGGCAAGGGAGCCAAGGAGGCCGCCGACCAGATCGCCGCCCGCTACGGCGTCACCGCCACCGAGTCCGCCTCGGCCGGCGCCGGCCGGGTCGTGGTCACCCTCGGCACCTCCTTCGACGGTGTCGCGTCCGACCGGCCCGCCACCCCCAGCGCCGCTCCGAGCGACCCGGCCGCCGACATCCCGATGCAGGGCCCCAAGGTCGACGCCCAGTCCGACGGCGGGATCCCCTGCGTCTTCTGACGTCGCTCGGCGGCGGCTTCGGCTCCGTCGAGACCGTCCACCGCGTCTTCCGCGACCACGTCGGCGCCACCCCGACCGAATACCGGCGCCGCTTCCGCATGCGGCCCAGGCCGCCGCCCTCACAGGCTCCCTCGGCGCGCGCCGGGTGGTTCCGGTGCACTACACGTCGTGGGAGCACTTCACCGAGGGCCGCGCGGAGACGACCGCCCTCTTCACCGCCGCAGGCCTCGCCGACCGCCTCCACTGGCTCACGCCGGGCGTCGCCGAGACGCTGGAGTAGGGCCTACTCCGGAACCCGATCGAAGGTGCCGGTTCGGCGTGCCTGATGCGGCCCCGGCGAACGCGCAGTGCGAGTCGGCCCTAGCCCGCCGCCCTCCGGAGCAGCTCCTCCACGGCCTGCTCGATGACCTGGGGCCGCTGCGCGGCGGGGGTCCGCCTGATCCGGGCGCTCATCCGCTGCGCCTCCTCGGTCGTCGGCAGCCGGCCCATCAGGAGGAGCGGCAGCATCAGGCGCCGGGCGAGGAGTTCGTCCGCGGAGGTCACGTGCGGGCGGCGGACGACCGAGACGTTGACCCGGACGCCGTGTTCGTTGCCCCGCGGCACGCCCGGCCGGTCCGTCTCGATCGCGGCGTAGCGGAAGCCGTGCGCGAGGTCGCACGCGGCGCAGCCGACCGGGCCCCGGGCGAGCCGGTCGCCGCAGTCGGGGCAGGTCAGACGGTCCAACGCGGCGTCGACCACGCGCCAGTCGTGTCGATCCGGCTCGGCCACGACCATCTCGGCGAGTGCCACCGCATCGCGCTCGCCGTTGGCGCCCAGACGGGCCAGGAGCGCGGACCATTCGTCCTCGACGATGCCGTCGACGAGGGCGCGGCAGGCCGTGCAGGCGGGTGCGCCGCCGTACTCGTACCCGCCGCACTCGGCGCAGCGGAGCAGTTCCGCTCCGACCGCGGGTCGCGCCATGGTCCGTCTCCTCACTGTCCCGTCGAGTCTCTCCTACTGCGACCGGTCGACGGAAACGCGTCGCGCCTCCACCCGCCGAGCCTCCACCTGCCGCGCCTTCACCCGCCGCGCCCCCAATCCGCCGACTCGCCGAACCGCCGCAAGGGCGTCGTCGGCCTCGGCCTTGCGTGAACGGTCACTTCCGGTCAGGTCGGGCCAGGTTCGCTCGCCATGCGGCAAATGGAGTCAACTGTCTTGCGGAGCAGTCCGGTTGCGGTGGTATTGGCTTTCGAAACTCGTACGGCACGACGCACATGGGGTCGACATGGGCAAGGGGCACAGATCAACGACGGCCCAGCGGGAGAGGCGGGAGAGCGAGGACGCCTCTCCGGCCGCAGAGGAGCGGTTTCGGGGGCTGCTGGAAGCGGCCCCGGACGCGATGGTCATCGTGGACGTCACGGGGACGATCACACTCGTGAACGCCCAGACCGAGGCGCTGTTCGGCTACGGCCGCGAGGAGCTCCTGGGGCGGCCGGTGGAACTGCTGATCCCGGGCCGGTTCCGCGCCCACCATGCCCGGCACCGCAGTGACTACGCCGCCAACCGGCAGGTACGGCCCATGGGGGCGGGACTGGACCTGCGCGGACTGCGCAAGGACGGCACCGAGTTCCCCGTCGAGATCAGCCTCAGTCCCCTGGAGACCAGCGACGGCCTGCTGTTCTCCGCCGCCGTCCGCGACGTCAGCGACCGCAAAGCCGCAGAGGCCGAGTTGACCGTGCTCTACGAACAGCAACGGCACATCGCCCTCACCCTCCAACGCAGCCTGATGGGCACCCCGCCCGCCATCCCCGGGCTCACCGCCGCCCACCGCTACCGGCCGGCGACCCAGGGGGCCGGTGTCGGCGGTGACTGGTTCGACCTCATCCCCCTGGGCGCGGGCCGGGTCGGGATCCTCATCGGGGACGTCATGGGCCGGGGCCTGGAAGCCGCTGCGGTCATGGGCCAGCTGCGCTCAGCCGCCCATGCCCTGGCCATCACCGGCATGGAGCCGCGCGACCTGATGCAGTCGCTGGAGACCGTCGTCGGTGACCTCGCGGTCCCCGACCAGCTCGTCACCTGCTGCTACCTGGTCATCGCCCCCGACACCCGGGAGGTGTCCGTCTGCTCGGCCGGCCACCTTCCGATCCTGGTCGCCACCCCCGGTCGCCGGGCGCGGATCCTGCCCGCGCCGATCAGCGCGCCGCTGGGGGTGGGCGGCATCCCCCACCAGCAGACCTCCGCCGTCCTGCCCCCTCACACCCTGCTCGCCCTGTTCACCGACGGCCTGATCGAAACCCCCGGGTACGACATCGAGGACCGCCTGAACACCCTCATGGACGCCATCGACACGGCACCCGACGCCGGCGACCTGGAAGCCGTGGCCGACCACATTCTGTCCACCCTGCTCCCGCCCGTCCCCGGTTACGACGACGACGTCACGCTCCTGCTGGCCCAGGTCCCCGCGGCCCCGGACGTCACGGCCGCGATCGAGCTGCCCGCGGTCCCCACCTCCGTCGCCGAGGCGCGAGCCTTCGTCGAGAAGGTCCTCGGTTCCTGGAGCCACCATCACTTGGTCGACGACGTCAAACTGCTGACCTCCGAGGTGTTCACCAACGCCATCCAGCACGGTGAAGGGCCCGTGCGCCTGCACATGCGCTGCCACTGCACCGAACTGGTCGTCGAAGTCACGGACCACAGCCCCCACTTGCCGCATCCCCGGCTCGCCGAAACGGACGAGGAGTCGGGGCGCGGCCTCACCCTCGTCGAGGCCCTCGCCCGCCGCTGGGGAACCCGCCCCGCCGAGGCGGGCAAGATCACCTGGTTCACCCTCCCCCTGGGCCAAGTCCCCTCTCCCAGCGCCGGCTGAGCGCCCTCGAAGGAGCGCCCCCAAGCAGCGGGAACAAGGAAGTGCCCGGTGATACTTGCAGGGGACAAGTACCACCGGGCACTCCCGGCTTGAGGGGGGTCAGTCCTTGCGTCGACCGGCCATCCAGACGAACACCAGGATGCCCGCGAAGAGGAACAGCACCCCCTGGTAGACGGCCGCGTACCCGGCGCCGGCGACCAGCCACAGCGAGAAGCCGAACGCACCCAGGCCCAGGACCGCGTCACGGACGAGGCGGGCGGTCGCCACCTCGCGGCCGCCGCGCACCAGCCAGTAGAGCTGGGCGGCGGTCGAGAGCAGGTAGGGGACGGTCGCGGTGAAGGTGGTGATCAGCACCAGGGCGTCGAACGCGCCCTTCGCGCCGGACGCGAAGTTGAGCACCGTCAGCACCGAGGCCAGCGCCACGCTGACCACGACGCCGAACACCGGCACCCCGCGCTTCTCCTTGGCGAACGCGGCCGGGAACAGCCCGTCCTTGGCGGCCGCGTACGGCGCCTGCGCGGCCAGCAGAGTCCAGCCGTTGAGCGCGCCCGTCATCGAGATCAGCGCGGCGACGGCGATCACCGTACCGCCCCACGAACCGCCGAACATCGCGTTCACGGCGTCCGAGAAGGGTGCGGTGGAGTGCACGAGCCGGTCGTGCGCGACGCTGCCGAACACCGCCAGCGTGCCCAGCAGGTAGACCAGGGCCGCGCCGGCCGTGCCGAGCACGCTCGCCCGGCCGACGTTGCGCTCGGGGTCGCGCACCTCGCCCGCGCTCATCGCGGCCGACTCGACGCCCAGGTAGCTGAAGAGCAGGATCGCCGCGGCGGCCGTCATGCCGCCGACCACGCCCTGGCCGGAGGCGTCGAACGGGCCGAGGTTCTTCGGGTCGAAGAAGCCGAGGCCGCCCACCGCGACCAGCGCCAGCGGGATGAACTTCAGGACGGTGGAGACGAGCTGGACGGCCCCGACGTACCGGGTGCCGGCCAGGTTCGCCAGCGCGGGCAGCCACTGCACGGTCAGCGCGGCGGCGATGGTGAGCACGGTGGAGTGCCCGAGGGGAACGAGCACGTCGAGGTACCCGACGGCCGCCACGGCGAGCGCCGCGTTGCTGACCCACGTGGTGATCCAGTACGACCAGGCCGAGATGAACCCGGCGAAGTCGCCGAACGCCTCGCGGGCGTAGACGTACGGCCCCCCGGTGCGCGGGTTGCGGCGCGCCAGCTGCCCGAAGACCAGCGCGAGCGCGATCGCGCCCACGGTCAGCACGGCGAACGAGACCAGGCTGACCGTGCCGAACGGCGCCACGGCGGCCGGGATCATGAAGATGCCGCCGCCGATGATGTTCCCCATCACGAGCGCGGTCGCGGTCGGCAGACCGAACCGCCCGCCCGGCCGTGAGGGGGAGGGGGCGGCCGGCTCCGCGTCGGTGGGCGGGGTCGGCCGGGGAGCCTGCCAGGGTACGGCCGGGCTGGTCTGCATGAGGGTGGTGCGCCTTTCCTGGTCCTGCTGCGCTCGGTGGAGCGACCGCCCATGCTCACAGAGAGGTACCGGCTCGTACCAAATCGGTGGTTTTCGTCCGGCCGACCCCGGTCCGTCGCCGCAAGATTTCCGGTCGGGCGCCCCTGGCACCGGCACTCGTCCGGCGGGGCGCTCACCGCGATGATCACGGCAGGCGCAGTACCAGCTTGCCGGTGTTCTCGCCGCTGAACAGCATCCGGAACGTCCGCGGGAAGTCGTCGACGGTGCCCTCGACCACGTGCTCCTTGACCTTGATCCGGCCCTCGCCGATCCAGCCGGCGATCTCGGCCGCCGCCTCGGCGTAGCGGCGCGCGTAGTCGAAGACGACGAAGCCCTCCATCCGGGCCCGGCGCACCAGCAGGGAAAGGTAGTTGGAGGGGCCCTGGACGGCGGTCTCGTTGTTGTACTGGCTGATCGCCCCGCAGATCACGACGCGGGCGTGCATCGCGAGGCGGGTCAGGGCGGCGTCGAGGATGTCGCCGCCGACGTTGTCGAAGTAGACGTCGATCCCGTCGGGCGCATGCGTGCGCAGGGCCTTGCGGACGTCCTCGGCGCGGTAGTCGACGGCGGCGTCGAAGCCGAGCTCCTCGGTGAGGAGGGCGCACTTCTCCGGCCCGCCCGCGATCCCGATCACCCGGCAGCCCTTGACCTTGGCGATCTGGCCGACCATCGTCCCGACGGCCCCGGCGGCGCCGGACACCACGACCGTCTCGCCGTCCTTGAGCGCGCCGACGTCCAGCAGGCCGAAGTAGGCGGTCATCCCGGGCATGCCGAGCGCGCCCAGGTAGGTCGAGAGCGGCGCGAGGGCCGGGGCGACGCGCAGCGCGCCCTTCCCGTCCGACACGGCGTACTCCTGCACGCCGAACGCACCGACGACGTGGTCGCCGACCTTGAACTCCGGGTGGCGCGACTCGACGACCTCGACCACCGACCCGGCCCGCATCACCTCGCCGATCCCCACCGGCGGCAGGTACGAGGGCCGGTCGTCCAGCCACCCGCGCATCGCCGGATCCAGCGACACGTACCGCGTCCGCCCGACGAACTCACCGTCCCCGGCCACCCCGACCGCCCCGTCGACCAGCTCCCAGTCCTCGTCGCGCACCTCCCCGACCGGACGGCGGGCAAGAAGGACCTGGCGATTGACAGCGGACATGGGGGCGCCTCCAGTCGACACGGCGATGACACGTGAAGGCGAGTCTAAGCAAGCGCTTAGTCATCTGGCCAGAGGGGTGTGGCGGTATCCGGATGGTGACGCAGAGTCCGACTCCGTGCACCGGTAGTATTGCCGCGAGGCCGGTCCGTTGCGGGTCGCGCCGCCACCGGACAGGAGGGCAGCGGAGTGAGCACGGCGCACGCCGGCCCGGGTGACTACAGCCACGTACCCAACCCGGAGCAGGCGCTCAAGTACGCGATCCAGCACATCGCAGGTCCCCGCGTCGAGATCATCGAGGGAGTCATCACCCCTGTGTCGCCGTCCTGGGCACATGAGAACGCCATTGACGTGATTCGCGAGCAGATTCGTCCGCGCATGCGCGAACTCGGCCTCCGCTCGGGCTCCGGCAACCTCGATCTGCCCGGTACGGCGAACTTCTATCAGCCGGACCTGGCGGTCGTGTCGGCCGAACTCGCCAAGGCGTCGGAGGGGGCGCTGCTCCCCGACCAGACCTTCCTCGTCGTGGAGGTCACCTCACCGTCGAACGCCGATACGGACCGCACGGTGAAGCGTCGCCGCTACGCGCAGTACGGCGCTCCCCTTTACCTCCTGGTGGACCGCCAGGAGCGCACCTGCACGCTCTTCTCGCAGCCCGGCGAGCTCGGCTACACCCTCGTCGAGGGCCCGCACCCCTTCGGTGTCCGGCTGCGGCTCCCGGTGCCGTTCGACGTGGAGTTGGACACCGACGAGTTCTGAGGGTCACAAAGCCGGGTATTCGGTGGCGAGTTCGCCGTGGCCGCCGGCGACAAGATCGCCGAGGGACCGTACGCGCATCCGTAACCGGCCCGCCATGCGGCACAACGCGACGAGGCCCCCGCTCACGGAGCGGAGGCCCGTCGCTGTCGAGCGGTCAGCAGCTGCGCAGCTCCGGGCTCTGGTTGCGGATCTGGTTGTGCAGCGACGTGAACTCCCGGTACGCCGCGCTGTCCTCGGCTCCGGGTCGGAACGCGCCGACGCGGTGGCAGTTGACGAACGCGAGCGTCACGCCGAAGTGCCGCTCCAGGCTGCCGCGGATGGCGTTGCTGGCGAGGGCGCGGAGCAGCTGGGCGCGCTCCTCGTCGGTGGGGGTGGTGTTGTCGTTGACGAACTCCTCATCGGTGGCGGCGAGTTCGGTGCTGAGGCCGGCGACCACTCGGTAGGCGTAGGGGAGCGAGGTGCGGACGGTTTCGACGAAGTCGGCCTCGTCGACCTCGCCGTGCGCGGCCTGGGCGAGGAGGGCGGGGGAGACGTCGAGCGACATGGGGTCCCCTTTCGCGGGGGTTCACGGGACGGGTGGGGAGGGTGGCGCGGAAAACGTCAACGGTTAGCGAAGATGAAAACCATTGCTATATGGACTGTCCAGGACACCCTGATGTCCTGTCAAGTGCAGCGCCGTGCGGCCAACTCCGGCGCGCGCCCCCGTTCATCCCCCTGCCGGCGCCCGGGCTGCCATCACGTCGCCGCCGATGCCGGATCGACCAGCCACTTCAGGTGGCCGCCCGAGCGTCAGCCCGTCGGGCGGGAGGGGGCGGGGCCGGGGCGGTGCTGGAGGTCGACCGGGTTCTCACCGTCGTTCGGGGGGAAGGTGGGGTCGGGGCTCGCCTGCGGCGGAGGTGCCTGGTCCGGCGTGGCAGCGGTCCCCGGGGAGGCTGACCGGCTCGGGGCCGCGCTGCGGCCGGTGGCGAGCGGCCGCGCGGTCGTGCTCGCGCCGGCCGAGGCCGCGCCCGGTGCCGTCGTCGGCGGGGCCGGGGCGACGCCGGGCGGAGGACTGGGGGTACCTGCTGCCGCCGGGGTCGTGCTCCGGGCGGGGGAGGTGGCCGGGGCGGGTGAGGTGCCGTTGCCGGACGCGCAGGCGGTCGCGGTGAGGGCGAGGAGCAGGGCGGCTGCCGGGAGGGCGGCGGTTCTCTTCACGGGTGGTGGTCTCCGGTCTCGTGCTGTCCGCTGCTGTCCGCGGTTGGACGTGCGCGCTGGTCCGGGGGTTCCGGCCATGCCGGTGCCCGGCGCGCTCGGGTGAGCGGGCCGGGCACCGGTGGTTGCGCGTGTCGTGATCAGCCCTGGCTGTCGTCGTCCTCGTACAGCTCGCACGGGTTGATCGACCAGATGCCGCGGCCGAAGGTGGCCGCGTACAGGCGGCCGTCCGGGCCGGTCTTCAGCTGCTGCACCGAGGTGGTGGGCAGGTTCCTGCCGAGCACCGAGAAGTCGGTCCGGCCCGGCGCCCGGTAGAAGACGGCGACGTCGGTGCCGAGGGCGAGCCCGCCGTTCGGCAGGAGCTTCACCGAAGTCGCGGGCACGTCCGGCAGGTTGGCCGAGACGTCGGTCCAGGTGGCGCCGCCGTCGTGGGTCTCGAAGAGGTGGCCGTATCCGGCGCCGGGGCCCTCGGTCCAGGTCCGGGAGAAGCCGTTCATGGCGACGAAGACGTGCTGGGCGTCGTTCTCGTCCACCGCGAACGAGGACACGTAGCGGTTGGGCAGGGTGCCGTCGGCCGGCAGGTTGAGCTGGTGCCACCCGGTGCCGTCCGTCTTGCCGACCGCGATGCCGCGGGTGAAGCCCTGGTTGTTGCAGGGGCCGCACCAGCCCGCGTACACCGTGCCGTTGACGGTCGAGACGGCGGTGGCGAAGTGGCCGGTGCCCAGGTCGTAGGCGGACGTCCACTCGCTGCCGCTGCGGATCGCGTAGCCCTTGTGCTGGACCCACACGTGCTGGCCGCCGGCGATCCAGGTGTTGACGTCCTTCGGGTCGCTGGTGATCGGCGCGATGAAGCGGGCGGAGCTGGTGGCCTTGTCGGGCGGGGCGACCTCGTACGAGGTGGCCTTGCTCGGGTCGCTGTTGCCGGAGCCGTCGTTGACGGCGCAGTTCTGGGTGACCCACATGTCGAGGTAGACGTACTCCTCGGCGATGTTGCAGCCGTTGGCCGGGTCCACCAGGGTGTCGGCGCCGTCGCCGCCGAAGTTGGAGCCCATCACCTTGTCGTGGGCGCGCAGGATCGACTCGCCGTTGTCCTGCAGGCCGCCGCTGACGATGACGCCTCGGCCGGACTTGTCCGCCGGGTCCTTGCCGACGCCGACCGAGTAGTACTGCAGGGTGTCGATGGTGCCGTCGGCCAGGGACTTCCAGTCGGTGGCGTGGCCGGAGGCGTCGGCCGAGCCGTTGACCGGGCGGCTGTAGATGCCGCCGTCGTTGCCGACGAACACGGTCGGCTTGCCCTGGTAGGTGCCGATGGCGACGGCGTGCTGGTCGGAGTGGGTGGTCGGCGAGCAGGTGCCGGTCACCTTGGTGGGGTCGATGCTCCAGCACGGGAACGGGAAGTTCCAGTACGGGCCGGGGACGCTCCAGTCGGCGCCGCCGTCCTTGGTCTCCAGCACCTCCTCCAGACCCGCGTACAGGTGGTCCGGGTTGGCCGGGTCGACCTGCAGGAACTGGTTGTACCAGGACTGGATGCCCGGCTGGTACCCGGCGCCCTGGAGCGCCGAACCGGAGTTCTTGATCTTGTCCTTGTCCGCGATCAGCGTCCACGGGCCGGACGGCGAACCGGACTTGGAGACGTAGATGCCCTTCAGGCCGGAGTCCGGGTTGTGCGCGGTGAGGTCCGGGGACTGGTCGATCGCGTAGTAGCGCGAGCCGTCCGCCGAGCGCGCGAAGGTCACGTTGCCGACGTTCGCCGCGTCCGTCGGCAGGTCACCCAGCGCGGCGACCCGCTGCCAACTGCCGTCCGCCGCCTTGCTGTAGAAGCCGTTGTACGTGTCACCGCCGCGCCAGCCGACGGCGAGGATCACCTTGGACGGGTCCTTGGGGTCGATCGCGATGTCGTTCGCGATGTTCTTGTACGGCGCGCTCGGGTCCTTGGCCTTCGAACCACCCGGCAGGTAGTCCGGGTTGGGCGCGAACTCCAGCGTCCACGGGCCGGACAGGTCCGTGGTGGAGTGGCTCCACACGCCGCGGCTCGTCGCCGCCCACACCCGGCCGCCGCCGAAGCGCAGCGCGTGGATGATCGTCGACTCCAGCTCGGCCCCGCCGACCCGGTTGCCGGGCTGGAACTTCCCGTGCTTCGGGTCCGACAGCACGTACACGCCGGTGCCGACGTACGACGTGGCGCCGGTGTTGGACTCGCCGGTGGCGTACCAGAGCCGCCCGCCCCCGTCGAGGTTCAGCGTGCCGGTGGACAGCGACGGCAGCTTGTCCGCGATCGGCTCCCACCGCCCGCCGCCGGTGCGCGAGCGGAACACGCCGCCGTTCGCGCCGCCCGCGTAGACGTAGCCGTCGTCGTCGGCCGCGATGCCGGTGATCCGGCCGGTGGTGTACCCGGCGCCCCCGCTGGAGTTGGAGTTGGCGTCCCGGTAGCGCGGGTCGTCCTCGTTGTACGGCTTCTTGGTGACGTGCGTCCAGTTGCCGTCGGTGTGCGGCATCGACTGCAGCTGCGCCCAGGCCGCGCCGTACGCGCCGGGCGCGACGACGCCCGGGGCGGTGCGGGCCTCGGTGTACTGCGCGGTGCCCTCGGCGGAGTTCTCCGCCTCGTCCGCGCCGCCGTCGTCCCCGCCGGCCGACTCGGCCTTGGCGGCGAAGGCGGGCCGGGCGGTGCCCGTGCCCTTGACCTTCGCGGCGTGCTGGTGGCCGACCTCGGCCAGGTGCTGCGCCGGGTTGGGGAGCGCCGTGGTCGGCGCGGCGAGGGCCTGGGTGGTGGTCAGTCCGAGCGCGGTCAGGGTGACGGCAGGAAGCAGCAGTCGTCGACGTTGCCTGTTGGGCACGATGGTGGGTCCTCCCCATGCGGCGGGTCGCGCGGTCGCGCTGCCCGGCGGAAACAGACCGAAGCTTGGCGTGTCACGGGACCGCAGTGAAGGGGGCGCGCATAACGAATACCTAAAACCAAATCAGTGAAGAAAGTTGAAGGAGAACAGAGTGCAGTTGGCGTTCGGATGGACGTAGTAGTGCGGGCCGAGCTTGGTGGTCGAGCCGGCGGCGGCGTGGTCGGCGCCGAAGCCCGGGATGAAGTGGTCGACGCCGCTGCCGGCCGCGTCGATCTCGGCGGGCGGCGCCGTGGAATATCGGCCCTGGTCGGAGCCGCCTGCGTGGCGGACGGCGGCCCGCGCCCGGCGGGTTCTCTTCAAGTGGCCCCGGAAGATCGGATCTCCCGGTAGGGTCCCGATTCGTTACCGGAGAGTAGTCGGTGCGGCGACACATCGTCGCAGCTCTTTGGCGTTTCGGTGTGGACAACTGGGTTGTGGGGGTGAGTGGGTGACGACGTTAGGGCAGCTGCTGCGGGAGTTTCGCCGCGCTGCGGGACTGACCCAGGAGGAACTTGCCGAGGCCGCCGGGTTGGCGGCCAGATCGATCAGGGATCTGGAGAGGGGCCGCCGGGAGCGGCCGCAGCGCCGCACGTTGGAGGTGCTGGTGTCGGCGCTGGGGCTGGCCCAGGCCGACGCCGCCGCGCTGCTCGCTGCCGGTCGCAGGGGCCGGCAGGGGAGTTCTCCCGCCGGTGACGGTGTGACGGGACCCGGATTGCTCGGTCGTCGCGGCGAGTTGGCGATCCTGGAGCGCGCGGCCGCTGACGCCCGGGCCGGCCGGGGCGCGGTCGTGCTGGTCCGTGCGAGTGCGGGAATGGGGAAGACCTCGCTGCTGAACGCCTGGGCCGCCGCCGAGCAGGCGCGGGGGTTCCGGGTGGTCCGGGCCGCCGGGGGAGAGCTGGAGCGGGACTTCGCCTTCGCCGTGCTGCGGCAGTTGGCCGAGCCGTTGCTCGCCCGAGCCGGTGGTGCCGGGCGGGAGCGGCTGTTGTCGGGCCCCGCGGAGCTGTCCTCGCACGTCCTGCGCGTGGAGGGAACCGGCGAGGGCGGAGGTTTGTCGCCCGAAGCGTCACTGGGTGTGCTGCACAGCCTGTACTGGCTGATGGTGCACGTCACGGATGGCGGGCCGATCGCTCTGGTGATCGACGACGTCCACTGGGCGGACGGCCCTTCCGTGCGGTGGCTGGACCACCTGGCACGGCGCCTGCGCGGGCTCCCGTTGCTCCTGGTGCTGGCCGCACGGCCGGACAGCGGGACCGGGGTCGAGCCGCTCCTGGAGCAGAGCGCCGGACAGCCGGATTGCCTGCCCGTCGAGCTGCCCGCGCTGGGCACCGACAGCGTGGCCCGGCTGGTGGGGGAGAGCCTGGGGCACGACGCCGAACCGCGGTTCGTCGCCGCGTGCGCCGAGGCGTGCCAGGGCAACCCGTTGCTGCTGCGCGAGTTGCTGCGGACCCTGGCCGACAACGGGGTGGAGCGAGGGGCCCCGGAGATCCCGCAGAGAACTCCGCCGCTTCGCGGCTCCGGGCCAAGGATGCACTCCCTCCCCGGCTGAAGCCGGGGATACCCTGCAAGATCAGTGCGGGACGGTCTACCGGAAGATTCACCGGAAGGATCCGGCCGGAGGGTCCCGCCCGCGACCGACCGTTCCTTCGGTGCGGCCGCTCAGAACACCAACCGTTACTGATCACAAGTGATCGCTACTATCCGAATCCATCACATGCGAAACCAGCGACTTGAAAAATTCTTCATATCCATACATGCTGTCATGTCGTTGGACCGGCACACGGTGCGTCCGGCAGCTGTTGGCGGCGTCCGCCTCCGGCAGGGGAAAGGGGTGGTCGTGACCGCGGTGTTCGACGAGGAGCTGCGCGAGCAGCTGGCCCGGGCCCGCCAGGCACTGCGGCAGGCCCGCGCCGACGGGGACGACGACGGCGCCCAGGCCTACGCCGGACGCGTGGCAGCCCTGCTGCGCACGGCGTCGGACCACGGGATCGACCTGCCGCACACCGCCGAGGAAGAGCAAGGAGAGAGCTGACCGATGGCCGTCCCGCTATACCGGGTCGCGACCGCCACCCAGGAGGCCGCAGCGTGATGGCCGTCGCCGCCGCCGTCCTCGATCGGACGAGATCCGTGCTGCCCACCCGGCAGATCCTCACGACCATGGGCCGCTCGCCCCGCAAGGACCTGCTCGCCGGGCTCACGGTGGCCGTGGTCGCGCTGCCGCTGGCCCTCGGCTTCGGCATCTCCTCCGGGGCCGGCGCCGAGGCCGGACTGGCCACCGCCGTCGTCGCGGGCGCGCTGGCCGCGGTCTTCGGGGGCTCCAACCTCCAGGTCTCCGGGCCGACCGGCGCCATGACCGTGGTCCTGGTCCCGATCGTCGCCCGCTACGGCACCGGCGGTGTGCTCACGGTCGGCCTGCTCGCCGGGGCGATCCTGATCACGCTCGCCCTGGCGCGGGCCGGCCGCTGGATGGCCTACGTCCCCGTACCCGTCGTCGAGGGCTTCACCCTCGGCATCGCCGGCGTCATCGCCCTCCAGCAGGTGCCCGGCGCGCTCGGCGTCAAGAAGCCCGAGGGCGACAACCCGGCCGTCGTCGCCGCGAAGGCGGTCCGGGCGTTCGCCGCCGCGCCGCACTGGGCGGAGATCGGCGTGGCCCTCGCGGTGGCGGCCGTGATGCTCGTCGGCGTACGGCTTCGGCCCGCGCTGCCGTTCTCGCTGATCGCCGTCGTCGCCGCGACCGTCACCGCCGAGCTCGCCGATCTGCCCGTCGCCACCATCGGCCACCTGCCCGCCGGTCTCCCGGCCCCCTCGCTCGGCTTCCTCGACCTCTCGGCCGTCCCCGCCCTGCTGCCCTCGGCCCTTGCCGTCGCCGCGCTGGCCGCGCTGGAATCGTTGATGTCCGCCACCGCCGCCGACGCGATGAGCGTCTCCGAGCGCCACGACAGCGACCGTGAACTGTTCGGCCAGGGCCTGGCCAACCTGGCCGCCCCGCTCTTCGGCGGCGTCGCCGCCACCGGTGCGATCGCCCGCACCGCCGTCAACGTCCGCTCCGGCGCCGTCTCCCGCCTCGCCGCCCTCGTCCACGCGGGCGTCCTCGCGGTGATCGTCTTCGCCGCCGCACCGCTGGTCGCCGGAATCCCGCTGGCGGCGCTCGCCGGGGTGCTGACCGCCACCGCCGTACGGATGGTCCAGGTCGGCTCGCTGCGCGCGCTCGCCCGCACCGGGCGCGGCGAGGCCGCCGTCCTCGTCCTCACCGCCGCCGCCACGCTCGCGTTCGATCTGGTCACCGCCGTCGCGATCGGCCTGCTCGTCTCCGGCGTCCTGGCGCTCGCCGCGGTCGCGAAGGCGGCACGGGTCGAGCAGGTCCCGCTGCACGCCGACCTGCCCCCGGCCGACCACCACGACGAGGAGCAGGCCCTGCTCGCCGAGCACATCGTCGCCTACCGGATCGACGGCCCGCTGCTGTTCGCCGCCGCGCACCGATTCCTGCTGGAGCTCACCGAGGCCGCCGAGGCCAAGGTCGTGATCCTGCGCATGTCGAGGGTCAGCGCGATCGACGCGAGCGGTGCCACCGTCCTCGGCGACGCCATCGCCCGACTCCAGCGGCGCGGCACGCTCGTCCTCGTCTCCGGCATCCGCGACGAGCACCACCGCGCCCTCGACGCGCTCGGCGTACTCGACCAGCTCCGCGCCGACGGGCGAGTGTTCGGCAGCACGCCGGACGCCATCGACTACGCCCGCAGCCACTTGCACGGCCGAGCCGTGTTCGGCCGTCTCTCCGGAGCCTCGCATTGACCGAACCCGCCGAGAGTCTGCGGTGATCCGCCGCTGGCGCGATCGTCGGCAGCGCGACCACGCCTCCGCCGAGCCCGCCCGGCCCGCCGACCACCACCGCGGCTACCGGATGAGCCTGGCCAGCACCTGGCCGGCCGCCCGGACGAGCCGCCGGATCACGGTGACCGTCCTCACCGGGTGGGGCGTGCGGCCGAGGACCGTCGTGCACGACGCCGTCGTCCTCGCCGTCACCGAACTGGTCACCAACGTCGTCCGCCACGCCGGTTCGCGCTCCCCGTTCTTCGAACTGCTGCTGGCCATGACCGACACCCACCTCGAAGCCGGCGTCCGCGACGGTCACCCCGGCCTGCTCGACACCCCGCGCCCGGGTGACCCGGGCGGCCTGGCCGACATAGCCGAGCTCGCCCACCACCTCGGCGGCGACCTGACGGTCCAGCCCGCGCCCGACGGCGGCAAGACCGTCCGCGTCCGCTTGCCGCTCAGCCCGTCCACCGCGACCCCGCAGTAAGGCCGCCCTTGCGCTTCACCATCACTTCCTACGACGACGACCACGGCACCCCCACCACCCCGCAGACCGTCGACCTGCCCACGCTCCGGGCCCTCCTCGCCGAAGCCGCGACCACCGGCCTGCGCCTGCACATACGCCCCCAGCCCGGAGAAGCCCGCCCCTGCGCAGCCGCCACTGAACCAGCGGCCTCGCAGACCCGCTGACCTCGGAAAACACCCCTGAAAACGACTGGATATCCTGAACACATGAGCGACAACCTCCCCCCGTGCCCGCAGTGCTCCAGCGAGTACACCTATGAGATGAACGCCCTCATGGTCTGCCCGGAGTGCGGCCACGAGTGGGTCCCCGCCGACGCCGGCGAGACCGCTCCGGCCGCGGCCGGCGAGCGCGTGATCAAGGACGCCGTCGGCAACGTGCTGAGCGACGGCGACACCGTGACCGTCATCAAGGCCCTCAAGGTCAAGGGCAGCGTCTCCGGCATCAAGGCGGGCACCAAGGTCCGCAACATCCGCCTGGTCGACGGCGTCGACGGCCACGACATCGACTGCCGCATCGAGGGCTTCGGCGCGATGCAGCTGAAGTCCAGCGTGGTCAAGAAGGCCTGAGCCCCTCCGCCCACCCAGGAGCCCGCGGGCCGATCGAGCGACGATCGGCCCGCGGCCTTTTTGCTCCAGGGGAGCCTCATGCGAAAGCGCCTGAGGGAGATCGCTGCGGCTGCGGTCACCGTGGGGGTGTTCGTGAGCTTGTCGGGCTCCCCAAGGGTCGGCCTCCCCCGAGAGAGCGAGCCGTTCCGTCTCTCCGTCCTCCTCCAGCGCACACCGGACGGCTGGGCCATCGCCCACTACCAGGTCTCCCACCTCCCCGACCCGGCCTGAGCGGCACCGTACGGGCCCGAAGGCCGGCCCGGTTCGTGGAAGCGGCGCCGGAACTGTTCCCAGGTGGGTGGGGGTGCTTGAAGCGGACCCAGCGAGTCAGCCTCCCCTCGAACTCCCGGACTCACCATTGGTGCGTTCCTGGCGTTCTTTCGCACCCCGGGATCGGCCGAGGCCATCGTCCGGATCCACACCGGGACCTCGTCGGCCGGGGCACCGTGCCGAACGTTTCGAGGCTCGCGCCCGGGAAGCGGCGACGGAACGCTCCTGCTCCGATCGATCAGGAACCGAGAAGCCGGGCGGCGGCGCGGGACGTAGCGTGAACACGTCGCCGGGAGATCCGGCACCGGTGGTCCACAGCCGGACGACATCATCAGGAGGACCCATGCCGTACACCGTCGACTTCAAGAACGTGTCCACCATCGGCCTGGAATCGTCCCCGGTAACGGAGGCGCTTGCAGGGCTGCGCGCCAACGAGGCGCGTTACTACAAGAACAAGTACGACCACGAATTCACCGTCCGGCCCGCGAGCGAGGCGCCGGAGGTGCTCGACCTGGTGACCCGCATCCTCTCCGAGGAGCGCGGCATCGTCATCTCCGCCCGCCCGCTCGAGGTGACCTCCTTCGAGGTGGGCGGATTCCGGATGGCTTACGTGTTCTACGAGTCCGGCCTGGCGGTCAACGTGATGTACGGCATCGAGGACGGAACGAAGCGTGCTGTGGGGTTCAAGCTCTCGGAAGGCATGGACGTTCCCGAGGAACTGGCGTCGAAGTTCAAGTTCGCGCGCCAGAAGTCGAAGCTGGCCGGAGAAATCCGCGGCTCCTTCTTCGTGATCAAGGGCGAGTACTGAGCGCCGTGCGGGGGCTCGCCCCACAGCAGGGCTCGCCGTTGACGGCCTTTGCGCGTGCTGCCGTCCGGATGATGAGGTGGCACGGTGACCAACCACGATGAGGCGGCGGCCGTCCGGCCGTTGACACTGGCTTGGGTGAGCCGGCACCTGGACGTCGGCGAACGGATCGTCAGAACCGAGGTGCTGCAAGGCGGCATCACTGCCGAGATGCGGAGGCTGACCATCCGCATGCGGGACGGAGGCACCCGTGACCTGGTGCTGCGGACCTTCGTCGACCCGTTCTACGTGGAGCACGCCGAGGACTGGCTGAACAGGGAAGCCGGCGCCCTGACGCTGCTGGCGGGGACCGGCGTGTCGGCTCCTGGACTGGTCGCGGTCGATCCGACCGCCGCGCATTGCGAGTATCCGTCGCTCCTGATGACACGTCTGGCGGGCCGGACGATCCTCGACGATGAGGGGCTGGAGACGCGCGTCCCTCTGCTGGCCCGTCAACTCGTCGCGATCCACGCGTTGCGCCCCGCCGAGCGGCCCCGGGCGTATGCGGCGTTGACGACCGCCGACACCGTCGTGGTTCCGAAGGGTGCCGACGCGGCGGCATGGGCCGCGGCGATCGACGTGATCCGCAAACCGGCGCCGCCCTATGAAGGGCGATTCCTGCACCGGGACTTCCAACCCGGCAATGTGCTGTTCGACGTGCCGCCCTCAAGGTCAGCGAGTGCGCGGATCACTGGTGTCGTCGACTGGGCGGGGACCTCCTGGGGCCCGGCGGATCTCGATGTGGCGCACTGCTCCACCAATCTCGCGCTGCTGCACGGTCCGGCGTGGGGTCTGCGGTTCGCCGAGGCGTACGAGGAGGCCGGCGGGGTGCTGGCCGCGGCCGCGCGCGAGCGGCTGTACTGGCGGGTGCGGGACGGGCTGGCGTTCTCGGAAGAAGTGCAGTTGGTGGCGCGGGCATGGCGGGTGGCAGGGAGGGCGGAGCTGACGACGCGAGCCGTGGAAGAGCGGCTGGACGCCTATGTCACTGCCCTGATGGACACGCTGGGCTGAGCCGGCGGCCCCGTGCAGCGGCAGTGCTGTTGGTATTGCCGGGTGCCGGCCCCGTGTCTCGCCGTGAACGGGGCCGGCGGCCGACGGAGTGGCGGTCGTCCGCTGAGCGTGAACGTGGCGGCATGTCGAGATGGTGAGCATGTGAGGCCTGGTGTCCTTGGCGGACGTTTCCGACGCTGCGTCGGATTCCTCTTTTCGGACGGCAGGGGCCCCTCGCGGGTGGCACCTCGCCACCGGCCGGGTCGGGGCCGGCGGGTTCCGGGGGTCAGGCGTCCGTCGTGTCGGTGGTCACCGTGGACAGGTCGACGTTCCAGGTGACGTCGCCGGCCGGGTCCGCGATGATGGGGGCCGCCTGGTCGGGGTTGTCGGGGTCGAACTCCGAGACCAGGGTGTGGGTGACCTCGGGGCTGGTCCAGGCGGGCATGGTGCGGTTCCAGGGGTCTGTCCGGCGGGCGACCTTCCAGCGGAACGACACGCTGTAGGACTTCAGCCAGTACCCGGAGGTCATCTTCGCCGAGGTGGAGAAGCCGGGATTGTCGTGGAACTTGATCTCGTTCTGGCCGTCGTCGATGACCGCGTTGGTGTAGGGCGGCCGGTAGGGGCCGTCCTGGGTCCACTGGCGGTTGGACGGGTGTTCGCCGAACCCGTTCTTCGACTCGACGATCTGCACGTTGGAGTCGGTGACCTCCTGCCAGAAGTGGTAGTTGGTGGAGACCCGCTGCGGGGCGCCCTGCGGGTTCTTCAGGGTGGCCGCCTGCCAGAAGCCGATGTTCTGGGCGTCGTGCAGCTTCTGGCTCGTCGGGCCCTCGTAGCCCGACCTGAACTCCAGCACCGGCCGGTTGAGGTCGAGGTTCGCTGCGCGGCTCTTGGCGCGGGTGCTGCGGCCCGAGGGCGGGCTGCTGCCCCTGACGCCCGCCGTGTCCGCGTCCCGTTTGGCAGGCATCCGTTGCACCGCTTCTCCGGGGCGGGAGGGCGGGCCGGCGTTACCGTGGGCGAGCGGGGCCGACAGGGCGCGGACGGCGTTGGCCTCCGCCTCGCGTTCGTGGCGGTCGGACGGGTCGGAGATCCGCAGGCCGTCGCCGCGGTCGGTGCCGGCGACCGGGCCCTGGCGTTGCTGGATGACGTGGGTGAGTTCGTGCGCCAGGGTGTGCCGGTCGCCGCCGCCCTCTCCGAGCACCACGTGGCTGCCCGAGGTGTAGGCGCGGGCGCCGACCTCGGCGGCGGAGGCGCGCGCCGTACTGCCGGTGTGCAGTCGCACGTCGGAGAAGTCGGCCCCGAGGCGGGACTCCATCTCGCGGCGGGTGGTCGTGTCCAGCGGCTGTCCGGCGGTCCGTAGCACCTGGGGCACCAGGGAACGCTGGAGTGGTAGCTCGTCCTGCCCGCCGGTGCCGCCGGACTCGCGTCGCGTCCGCTCGACCAGGCGGGTCACCGCGGCGTTGCCGATGGTCCGTTGCAGGGCGAGGGCGATGCCGGACCTCGGGCCCGGTCGCACCGCCCGGGTCGCGGCGGGGGAGGGTCCCCGGTCGGCCTGTCGGTCCGGTTCGTGAGCGCGCACGGCGATCGGGTTCCTTCCTCCTCGTGACGGTCCGGCCTTGTGGTGATTTGGTGTACATACGGCCTTGGTGGCGCCTTTGGTGCGGGAACAGCGCAACGCTACTTCCGGATCGACGGAACGTCAGCAGTGCGTCGGGGCAGGCTCCACCGTCCGCGGGGGCGGACCGGCTGCCCTGCCGGGACCCGGTCGGCTTCCCCGGGAGGGCAGGCCGGGCCGGCGGGACGGTTCGACGGGGTTGTCGGTAAGTGTCCGAACCGGTAAGGGTGTCCACCGGGTGTTGACATGATCACGGGACGTGAGGGGAGGTGCGGAAGGGGGGATGCCTCGGAGGCCGGCGGGTCGGTTCCGGTGGAAGGGGCCCGTTGACATCGTTGGGGCGTCGGGTGCACCTTTCCGGTCCGGTTTCCCGGGGGAAAGGCGTCATCATGCGCGCCGAGTCAGTTCCCCTGCCTGATGTCGCTCAACGTTCCGCTGATGTTGAGGAGTTCGTGGCACGTCGACGCCTGCTTGCCCGAGGCCGGGGTGCCGGGTGACTCGCAGGTCACGTTCACCGTCACGGCCTGGTCCTCCGGGACCTGGAGGGGAGTCACCCAGTGGTAGTCCTGGTTGCGGAAGGTCTCCAGCGCGATGGTGGTGATCGTCTGCTTGCCGGCCGTGATGGTCAACAGCCCTTGGTCCCCCTGGAAGTTGGCGGCCACGATGTCGGTGATGTCGAACACCTTGCCGTGCGGCACCTGGTAACTGCCCGACGACGAGGCGCTGTTCGCGGTCTGCACGTCGATCGTGGCGGAGCTCTGCTGCCCGGTTCCCGGCGCCGCCAGGCCCGGGCCGGGGCCGCCGTTGCCCGGTTGCCCGCCGCCCGGCCGGCCGGCACCCGGCTGTCCCTGGCCGTTGGTGCTCCCGGGGGAGGGGGCCGCCGGTGCACCGTCGGCGGGTGCGGCGGCGGTCGGGTTCGGGGTGGCGCTCTGCTGGGCGACGGCCTGCTCGGCTGCCTGCTTCGCCGAACTGCGCACCGCCGGGCGGACCAGGGCGAACCAGGCCAGCAGCAACGCGAGCAGCGCCGCCAGGAGGGCGAGCAGCCACTTGGGGAAGATCGGGAGCTGGATGAACTCCCCGTCGAGAGTGGGATGCCGGATGGTCGTCAGGGGCTTGGCAGGCGGGTCGGGCTCGGCTTTGCCGCCCGCGTCCTTCCCGGCCGCGCCCTCCTCCGGGCCCACCGTGACCTCGAACGGCCAGGTCGCCTGCTTGCCGAACCAGATCAGCTTGCGGGTGCGCGCCTGCAGCCGCACCTCGCCGGACTCGCCGGGTTCCAGCCGCAGCCGCTCCGGGGTGACCTTGAACCGCAGTTCCTCGCCCGGCTGTCCAGGGGTGGGCACCACGGTGCCGGGAGCGTTCCCGAGATTGCGCACCGACGTCCGGTAGCGTCCGCGCAGCCAGCCGCGACGGCGGCGGGGCGCGAGCGCGGCCTGCAACTCGTGGAACGGCGTCACGGTGACCGTGGTCTCCGGAACCGCCACCAGCTCGGGGCGCTCCGTCGGCAACACCCGGATGCCGAGCGGGAATTCACCGGCGCGCGCGGCGTGCGAACGCGGCGGGGCCAGGCGTACCGTCACCGTCGTGGACGTCCCCGGGTAGAGCGAGACCCGGGCCGGCTCGACCGTCGTCCACGGGGCGCAGTCCCCGACCACCTCCAGCGAGTACGCCTCAACGATGTCGAGGCCGTTGCGTACCGTCAGGGTGGTGGTGGCCACGCCACCGGGCGCCACCGTCAGTGTGGGCAGGCCGAGTTCGGCGGATGTGGTCATAGCGTGACGGTAGGACCGCCGACCCGTCCACGCAGAGGGCCGTGCGGGCAAGCCGTGGGCACACCCCTTGCCCCGCGCGGACAGGCCGCCCCCCGCCAGGTGCCGCCGCCCAGTAGTGCGCGATCCGGGCGCTCCCACTCAGACCTCTGGCCGGCTCCGCCCCGTGGCGGCCGGCCGTCACACCGCAGGTCCACTGCAGAATGGAGTGTTCGATGACGTCGACGTCGACCGATACGTCCCGTGAGGAAGCCGTCACCACCCGGCGGACCCCGGCGGCACCGCGGTCCGGCAGCGCCCGTCCGTCCGAGCCGCGTGTCCCCGTCCAGGCGGTGCGCGGCAAGCCGGACCGGGTGCGCGTGGCGGTGTACGCGGAGGACCTCATCCTGCAGACCGGCGTGGTCCAACAGCTGCGCCAGCGGCCCGAGGTGGAGCTGCTGAGCGGGACCGAGGCGGGAAGGGCGGAGGTCTCCCTGCTGGTGGTCGACGCCCTGACCGAGGCGGTGGCCGAGCGACTGCGCCGGCTGCGGCTCGCGACCTCGGGCCGAATCGGCCTCGTGGTGGGCCAGTTCGAGGCCGGCGGGCTGCAGACGATCGTCGAGTGCGGGGTCGCCGCCGTGCTGCGCCGTTCGGAGGCGGACCAGGACCGGCTGGTGCACCTCATCACCGCCCTCGCCAACGGTGAGGGTGTGATGCCCGGGGACCTGCTCGGTGAACTGCTCGACCGGATCGGGGTGCTCCAGCGCACCATGCTCGACGGGCGGGGGCTGACCCTGTCGACCCTGACGGCCCGGGAGGTGGAGATGCTCCGGCTGGTCGCCGAGGGCTTCGACACGAGTGAGATCGCCGCCAAGACCTCCTACTCCGAACGGACCGTCAAGAACGTGTTGCACGAGATCATCACGCGGCTGGGCCTGCGCAACCGGGCGCACGCGGTGGGGTTCGCCATGCGGCGCGGGCTGATCTGAGAGCCGTGACTCCGGGGGTCGTGACCGTCCACGACCGCCGCGTCCTGCCCTCCGGGGACACAGGTTGTTACCCCCGGCTCGGGTGCCCGGGCCCTGTGCCCGGGCGCCCGAGCCGGTGAGACTGCCGGTGAGACCGCCCCTGCCAACCTGTGAGGTCGAGCGTGATCGGCGCCACCGGCACTCCCCGCTCCATCCGGCGGCCGGCCCGGGCCGCCGTCGCGGTGCTGCTCGCGCTGGCGGCGGCCGTGCTGACCCTGGGCTCCGCCCCCGGGGGACAGGGCGGCCGCGCCGCCCCGGCCGTCACGGCCGACCCGCCCGGCGGGCGGATCGTCTTCGCCGGCACGAACCACCGCGGCCTCGGCCGGGTGACGGGCACGGCGGCCAGCACGCCGCTGTTCGGCCCCGGCCCGGTCCACTTCGACCAGGACCCCTCGGCCCGGGGCGGCGAGCTGGTCTTCACCAGCCTGCGCGACGGCCCGCTGCCTCAGGTGTATCTCCGCGACGCGGCCGGCGCGGTGCACCGGCTCACCACCGGCATGGACACGGCCCGTCCCGCGCTGGCCCCGGACGGCAAGGCCGTCGTCTTCGAGGCACTGGAGCCCACCGGGACGGGCAGCACGTCCCAGCACGTCCTGTGGGTGGTGAACCGGGACGGGGGCGGGCTGCGCCGGCTGACCGACGGCGCGGCCGACGAAACGCATCCGACGGTCTCGCCCGACGGCCGGTGGGTCGCGTACGCGTGCACCGGCGACCCGGCGCACACCCAGATCTACCTGCGGCCGTTCACCGGCGGCGCCCCGACCAGGATCACCAACGTGACCAGCGGGAACGCCCTCGACCCGACCTGGAACCCGCTGGACGACAACGAGCACCGCAACCAGATCGTCTACACCTGGGACCAGGGCGACAAGGGCCGGACCCTGATCCTCACCTCGCCCACCGGCGGAGAGAAGGCGTTCTTCCCCGGCACCGGCTCCACCTGGAAGACCGGCTCCGCCTCCTGGCTGGCCGACGGCACCGGCGTCCTCTTCCTGAGCCCCGACCTGCTCACCCCCAAGCCCCCGGCGCCGCGGGCGGACCCGCCCCAGCCGCCGGTCGTGAACCTCTACCGCGCGCCGACCTGCGACTGCACCGATCCCCAACTGCTCTACAGTGCCGACCGGTTGATCGCGACTCCGACCTGGCTGGGCACCCAGGCCGACGGCGGGCCGGTGGTGGAGCAGACCAGCGCCTCTGCCGCCGACGTCGCCGACCTCCAGGACGTCCGCCCCGACGGCGCCGACCCGCGCGACCTCAGCATCAGCGTGCTGAAGGAGGACCCGGCCGCCGACACCAGAACCGACCCCGACCCGGCGGCCGACCCGCTGTTCCACCCCCGTCCCGGCTACGACCCCTGGTACGAGCGGCAGGCCTACACGCCCGACGGCCGGCAGATCGTGGTGACCCGCTACGAGGACTCGCCGGCCGGCCGGATCGAACGGATCTGGCTGGCCGACGCCGACGGCTCGAACCCGCACCCGATGAACCTGGCCGGGCGCGGCCCGGACGACCGCGACACCGACCCCTCCTTCTCGCCGGACGGCAAGCTGGTCGTGTTCAGCCGCAGTTCCCCGGGCGGCGGCCAGGCGCCGGCGCGCCCGGGGCGGATCGTGATCGCCGACGTGTCCACGGGCGCGGTCGTCGGCACCGTCCAGCCGTCGGCCGGCCAGCCGGGGGCCTCGGACGGGGAGCCCTTCTGGTCCCCCGACGGCAAGCTGATCGCCTTCTCCAGGACGGCCGTCATCAACGGCAACGCGGGCAACCTGCACGTCTGGACCGTGCCCGCCGCCGACCTCACCCGGCAGACCGACCTGAGCGAGGCGGTGTGCCCGGGAACCTGCAACGTCATCGACGACAGCCCCGTGTTCTCGCCCGACGGCCGGCGCATCGCGTTCAACCGCAAGGCCGGCGACGGCGGGAACAACCAGCAGGACGGCGTGCTGGTCACCTCGCCCACCGGCGCCGACTGCACGGTGGTCCTGCCCGCCGGGCTCCGCGGGGACGAGGGCGCGTGCACCAGGCCGCTGCCCGACACCTCCGCCACCGGCCCCCACCAGCCCCGGGACGTCGCCTGGACCGCGAACGGCGCACAGCTGGTGCTCACCTCCCGCCGGGCCCTGCCGCCGAACTCGCCGGAGGGACTGGGGGTCTACGACTTCGCCACGGGCACGCTCACCCCGCTCGACCGGCGGATGCCGGGACGGCAGAAGGAACCGGCCGTCCAGCAGTCCGTCGACCTGGCGCTGGACGCGCCCGCCCGGACTCCCGACGTCCCCGTCGACACCGCCACCGATGTGACGATCACCGTCACGAACAAGGGCCCCGCGCCGTCGCCCGGCACCGTCCTCACGGCCTCGGTGCCGACCGGCGCCCGGCTCGGCGGACTGACCACCCCGGTCGGGACGTGCGACGCCGGGGCGCTGCGCTGCGACCTCGGCACCCTGGCACCGGGCGCGGAGGTCCGCGTGACCGCCACCCTGATCGGCACCCGGAGCGGTCCGCAGCAGTTCGGCTGGAGCGTCACCGGGACGGTCGTCGACCCGAACCCCGAGGACGACTCCGCCGAGACGATCCTGCCGGTGCTGGACACGCCGACCCCGTCGCCCACGCCCTCGCCGACCGCATCGCCGACCGAATCGCCGAGCCCGTCACCGTCGCCCTCACCCACACCGTCCACCACGCCGAGCCCCGCACCGAGCCCCTCGCCGACCGCCGCACCACCGCCCGGCTCGGCCGCCCCCCACGGGCGGCCCGGGCAGCCGGCCGGCCCCGGAGTGGCGATCGCGGCCCAGCCCGATCCCGGCTACGTCGGCGGCCACGTGACCGTCAGCTACACCGTGCGCAACAGCGGGCAGGCCCTCGCCACCGGGCTGCGCCTGTCGCTCGGCCTGCCCGCGGGCGTGCCCACCGGGGCGTTGCCCCCGGGCTGCCGGGGCGGGACCTGCGCCCTCGCCGACCTGCGCCCGGGCGGCAGCCAGGTGGTCCGGGTGGTGCTGGCCCCCGTGGCGGCGCTCGACACCACCATCACCGCCGAGCTGACCACCACCGGCACCGACGCCGAGCCGGGCCCGCACCGGGCGAGCACCCCGCTGCGCATCCTCCAGCCCCGCATCGTCGCCGTGCCGCCGATCGGCAAGCCCGGCTTCGTCACCTCCGTCCGCGGCGTGGACTTCCCGCCCGGCGCGCCGGTGCGGTTCACGTGGCAGCCCGGCATCACCGCCGCGGCGGCGCCCACCCACCCGCGGGCCGACGGGACCTTCGCCGGCCAGCTGCTCATCCTCCCCAAGGACGAGACGGGCCCGCGGACCATCACCGCCGACGGCCCCGGATTCTCCCCGGTGACCTGCCCGTTCCTCGTGGTGGAGGGCAGCATCGGCCCGCCGGGGGAGGTGGAGCGACGGTGATCCACGAGGTCGACGAGGCGCTGCGGCTGCTGCTCGCCGAGGCCGGTCTGCCGGAGCGGGGCGTCGAGGTGGTGTTCGACGCGCCCACCAGGGATCTGGCAGCCCGGCGCGTCGCGCCGACGGTCGACGTCTTCCTCTACGGGATGCGCGAGGAGACGGGCCGTCGGCAGGCCGGTGCCGTCGCCGAGCACGACGCGGACGGCGTGGTGGTCGGCCACCGCGCCGCGCCCCGCTGGTTCGAACTCGCCTACCTGGTGACCGTCTGGACCAGCCGGCCGCAGGACGAACACCGGCTGCTGGCCGAGGTGCTGGAGTGCCTGACCGCCGTGGACGCGCTGCCCGCCCGGGTGCTCACCGGGACGCTCGCCCGGCTCGGGCTCACCGTCGGACTCGACATCGCCGGGCGCGACACGGGCCTGCCGTCGGTGTCCGACGTGTGGTCCGCGCTCGGCGGGGAGCTGCGGCCCTCGATCGACCTCAGGGTGCTCGCGCCGCTGCCCGGCGCGCTCAGCCCCGCCGGACCGCCCGTCACCGAGGGGCTCGTGGTGCGAGCCGAGGACACCACCGGGGAGCGCCCGGCACCCGCCGACGACCCGGGCCGTCGACTGCGCTACCGCGGCGGCGCGGGCCCCGGCCCGGACGGCTTCGCCGCGCCGCGGGACCGCCCGCTGCCGCCGGGCCGTCGGCCGCGGGGCGGTGCGGCGCGATGAGCCTGGACGTCGGGTCGGCGCCGGCCGGGGCCCCGCCCGGCCCCGACCACCTCTGGGAACGGCTGCACCGCGTCGAGCAGCGCGTCCGCGCCGCCGTGCACGAGCGCCGGGCCGACGACCCCGACCCGGACGACCCGTACCGCGGCCAGTACCTCGGCCCGGAGGCGGTCGAGCGGATCCTGGCGGCCTCAGCGGCTGCCGGCGGTGGCCGTGCGACCTTCGACGACCCGCCGCCGCCCGGCTCGCGGCTCGCGCGGCTCAGCGCCGCCTTCGGGCTGCTCCCGGTGGACGTCGAGCTCCTGCTGGTGGCCCTCGCCCCCGACCTCGACACCCGCTTCGAACAGCTCTACGGCTACCTCCACGACGACCTGACCCAGCGCCGGGCGACCATCGGCCTGGCCCTCGAACTGTGCGGACTGCGGGGCGCCGGCGCCGGCCGCCTCCGGTTCTCCGCGCGGGCCCCGCTGATCGCCGGCGGCCTCCTGGAGATCACCGAGCCGGAGCGCCCGCTGCTCTCCCGCGCCCTGCGCGTGCCGGACCGGGTGACGGCCCACCTGCTCGGCGACGACGAGCCGGACGACGCGCTCGCCGGGCTGGCCCGTCGTGCGGCCACCTCCAACGCGGTCACGGAACCCGCCGACCAGTTGCGCGCGCTCGCGGCGGACGGCGGACTGGTGCACCTGCTGGACCGGGCCGGGCACGCCGCCCCGCTGGCGGTGGCCGCCCTCGCGGCCGACGGGCGGCCGCCGCTGGTCGTCGACGCCGCCGCGCTGGCCGCCCGCCCGCCGGGGGCCGTCGTGCGGGTGCTCGCCCGCGAGGCGCGGCTGGGCGGGGGCGGCGTGGTGCTCGGACCGCTGGACCGCCTCGAACCCGAACGGCCCGAGCGGGCCGCCCTGTTGCGGGAGCTGTGCGCTGCGCTCACCGGTGTCCCGTTGATCGTGCACGGTCCGCAGGGGTGGGACCCGGCCTGGGCACGGGAGAGCCCGGTGGTGGTCACCGTTCCGCCACCGGACGCGCGCGGACTGGCCGAGCAGTGGGCCCGCGCGCTGGGTGGTGTGCCGGGGCACCGTGAACCACCGCCGTTGAGTGAGGAGTTGGCCGAGGCGGTCGCCGCCTACCGGGTGGACCGGGAGAAGCTGGAACGCGCCGCCGCGGTGGCGGCCAGGACCGCGGCCGCCGAGCGGCGGCCGGTGCGCGCCGACGACCTGCGGGTCGCCGTACGGGCGCAGAACGCGGCCGGTCTGGCCCGCCTCGCCCACCGGATCGAGCCCGCGGTCGGCTGGGCCGACCTTGTGCTGCCGCCGCCCACCGAGGGCCGGCTGCGCGAGCTCGTGCTGCGGGCCCGGCACCGCGACCAGGTGCTCGGGCAGTGGCGGATGCGGCCGGGCGGCGGCCGGGGGAACGGCGTGATCGCCCTGTTCGCCGGGGAGTCGGGCACCGGCAAGACGATGTCGGCCGAGGTGGTCGCCGCGGAGCTGGGCATGGAGCTGTACGTCGTGGAGCTGTCCACCGTGGTGGACAAGTACATCGGCGAGACCGAGAAGAACCTGGAACGCGTCTTCACCGAGGCCGCGCAGGTGAACGGCGTCCTGCTGTTCGACGAGGCGGACGCGCTGTTCGGCAAGCGCTCGAAGGTCGAGGACGCCCACGACCGCCACGCCAACCTGGAGACGGCCTACCTGCTCCAACGCATGGAGTCCTTCGAGGGCATCGCGGTGCTGACGTCCAATCTGCGCGCCAACCTCGACGACGCGTTCACCCGGCGGCTGGACGTCATCGCGGAGTTCCCGCTGCCGGACGAGGCTCAGCGACGCCTCCTGTGGGACCGCTGCCTCGGGCCGCGGCTGCCCCGCGGCGACGACCTCGACCTGGACTTCTGCGCCCGGAACTTCGAGCTCACCGGCGGCTCCATCCGGGCCTGCGCGGTCTCCGCGGCCTACCTGGCCGCGGGGACGGGCGCTGCGCTGGGCATGGCGCAGCTGGTGGCCGCGGTGGTCGGCGAGTACCGCAAGCTCGGCCGGCTGGTGCTGGAGAGCGAGTTCGGGCCGTGGCTGGGCGTCCTCGGGGACGCCGGGCACGTCTGACCCTGCCCGGGGCGGCGGGGTTTCCTGTGCCGGCTGTGCCGTCTGCGGCGCTTGTGGGTGCCCGCCGGGGACAGTCGATCCTGCCCCCGGTGCGGGACCGCGGGACATGTCCCCGGACACCGCCCGGGCAGCAGACTCGGGGGCGACCGACCGGCCACCCGAAGGAGCGCGTATGCCGTCGTACCTCACCCCGGGCGTGTACGTGGAGGAGGTCCAGTCCGGTGCCCGGCCGATCGAGGGTGTCGGCACGGCCGTCGCCGCTTTCGTCGGTTTCGCCGGGGCCGGTCCGTTCCACGAGCCCACGCTGGTGACCAACTGGGACCAGTACGTCCAGCGGTTCGGCGGCTTCACCGAGGGCACCTACCTCGCGCACGCCGTGTACGGCTTCTTCGCCAACGGCGGCGGCTCCGCCTACGTCGTGCGGGTCGGTGACCCGGCCCGGCGGGCCTCCGGCGTCGTCCCGGGCCCGGTCGCGCCCCCGCCCGTCGCGGTCGCGGGCTTCCTCTTCTCGGCCCTGCCCGGGGCGGGCGGCGAGGTGTCCGTCGAGATCACCGACGCGGAGGGCGAGAACGTCCCCGAGGACCGGTTCCGCCTGCTCGTCCGCCGGGGCGCCGAGGTCGTGGAGACGTACGACGTCTCGACCCGCCGGAACACCAAGGGATACGTCGTCACCCAGCTGCGGGAGTCCGGGCTGGTCGCGGTCACCGAACAGCCCGGCACCGCGCCGAGCCGCCCCGAGCGCCGGACCCACGCCCTCGCCGCGGCCCCCGCACCGGCCGTGGCCTCTTCGGCGCGGCTCGACCCCGCCGAATACGTCGGCGACGCCGCGGCCAGGACGGGTTTCTCGGGCCTGGAGGCGATCGACGAGATCACGATGGTCGCCGTGCCCGACCTGATGAGCGCTCACCAGCGCGGCGACCTCGACGACGAAGGCCTGCGGACCGTCCAACTGGCGGTGATGTCGCACTGCGAGCAGATGGGCGACCGGATCGCCGTACTCGACCCGCCGCCCGGCCTCAACGCCCAGCAGATGCGCACCTGGCGCAACGACGAGGCCGGCTTCGACTCCCGCTACGCCGCCCTCTACTACCCGTGGATCACGGTGTTCGACCCGGCGACCGGCCGCAACGTGCTGGTCCCGCCGAGCGGGCACATCGCCGGGGTGTGGGCGCGCAGCGACGCCGAACGCGGCGTGCACAAGGCGCCGGCCAACGAGGTCATCCGCGGCGCGGTCGACCTGGAGATCCGCCTCAGCAAGGGCGAGCAGGACCTGCTGAACCCGATCGGCGTCAACTGCGTACGGGCGTTCCCCGGGCGCGGCATCCGGATCTGGGGCGCCCGCACCCTCTCCTCCGACCCCGCCTGGCGCTACCTGAACGTGCGCCGGCTCTTCAACTACCTGGAGGAGTCGATCCTGATCGGCACCCAGTGGGTGGTGTTCGAACCCAACGACGACCGGCTGTGGTCCAGCATCCGCCGGAACATCACCGCGTTCCTCACCGAGGAGTGGCGGCGCGGGGCGCTGTTCGGCCGGACCGCGGCCGAGGCCTTCTACGTCAAGTGCGACCGCGACAACAACCCGCCGGAGTCCATCGACCTCGGGCAGGTGGTGTGCGAGATCGGGGTCGCGCCGGTGAAGCCCGCGGAGTTCGTGGTGTTCCGGCTGGCCCAGTTCTCCGACAGCACGAGCCTCGTCAACGAGTGACCGGCACGGTCGGCCACTACCGGATTGGGAAGGTGACAGCACGCCATGGCTGAAGGCGATCCGCTCTCCACACACATCTTCGGCGTCCAACTCGGCGGCTACAACGTCGAGTCCGTCAAGGAGGTCAGCAACCTGACGGTCGAACAGGACGTCGTCGAGTACAAGCAGGTGACCCAGGAGGGCAAACTCATCGTCCGCAAGCAGCCCGGCGCCCGGCTGCCCGGCGAGGTGACGATCACCCGCGGCCTCGACAAGAGCGGCGCGTTCACCGACTGGATCAAGGAGACCCTCAACAACGGGGCGATCAACACCGCGCGGCAGAACCTCACCATCGAGGTCAAGGACACCACCGGCGCCACCCTGCGGCGCATCCAGCTGACCAACGCCTGGGCGAGCCGCTGGGAGGGCCCCACGCTCAGCGCGGGCGAGTCCAGCCCGGCGACCGAGACCGTGACCATCGTGTTCGAGGAGATAAGCGTCGAGTGAGGCGGAAGATCGGTCTGGAAGAGCTGCTGGAACGGGCTCCGGCCCCGCAGAACACCGCGCCGCAGCAGCAGGGCCCGGGGACCGGACCGGCCGGGCCCCGCAGGCAGGTGCCGCACACCGAGTTCGAGTTCGAGCTGCCGCTCGGCTACGTCGACGACGAAGGCACCGTGCACCGGTACGGCGCCATGCGCCGGGCCACCGCCCGCGACGAACTGATGCCGCAGATCGACCTGCGCGTCAAGGAGAACCCGGCCTACCTGAGTGTGGTGCTGCTCAGCCACGTCATCACGAGGCTGGGCGATCTCACCGACGTGCACGCCGGCGTCGTCGAGCGGATGTACGCCACCGACGTGGCGTTCCTCCAGGACCTGTACCACCGCGTCAACAGCGAAGGCCACACCCGCGCCGCGGTGACGTGCCCGCACTGCGACGGCGCCTTCGAAGTCGACCTCGCCGGTGGGCGCCTGGGGGAATCGTGACGTACGCGCCTGCTCGGCTGCACGAGGAGATCGCGTACATCGCTTACCACTTCCACTGGCAGCGGGAAGACATCCTCGACCTGACCCACCACGAACGCCGGCAGTGGGTGCGCGAGATCGCACGGCTCAACACCCGTATCAGCGAGGGTGGGTGAGGGCGCATGGGGCTGCGGGACTGGATCGCCCGGCGGAGCGGTGGGGGGACTGAGGGCGGCGAGGACGTCGGCGCTGGTGGAGTCGAGCGGCGGCGTCCGCCGGTGGCGGGGGACGGGGGCTGGCGCGAGGTGGCGCCGCTGGTCCCGACCCTGGGCGGGGCGGCGCGGGGCGTCAGCGACGGTCTGGACTTCCGCTCCCGGCTGGCCTCTTGGCAGGACCCCTCGCTGTGCGGCCCGCTCGGGCACGCCGTCCTCCCGACTGCTCCGGTGGGGATCCTGCGGGTGGTGGCGGTACCGGGCTCCCCGTCGACGGTCGAGGGCGGGGACGAGCTCGTGCTGCCGGACGTGTGGGGCGCGGTCGGGGCGGAGGAACCGGCGGAGCCGCCGGAGCCGCCGGAGCCCGGTGACGCCCGGTCGGTGCAGCGGTCCGTTCAGCGTCGTGCAGCGGTACGACGGCTTCCCGTACGGGCGGTGCAGCGAGTGGCACGGGCGGGTGCGCCGGAGGGGCGGGCCGTTCCGGAAGGCGCTGACGGTGGTGGCCCGTCGACGTCCGGCCTGGTGCCGGGTGCGTCGAGGTCCGCCAGGTCGACGGTCGGCACGCCTGAGCCGGATGCGGGGGCAGCGCGTGAGAGTCGGAGCGACGACGTGCGCTCGGTTCACGGTTCGGTGCGGCCGAGGCCCGTCGGTGAACCGCTGACCGTGGCACGGCGTCCCCGTTCGCTGACCGCGCGTCCCGTTGCGGTCGTTCCCGGGTCGGGTAGGACGCCGGAGACCGGTGGCGAGCCGTCGAGCCTGGGCATGGGAGCATCGCGGCCAGTGGCGGCGGCGGAGTTGCCGGCGGCTGGGAGCGCCGAGGTTCCTGCCCGCCGCGCGCCGGTGCCGGAGGAGCAGGCAGAACGGCCGGTCCAGCGTGCCGCCGTGACGAACGAGGGTGGACCTGCGCGCCCGGTTCTCGGCGAGCCCATGGCGGCGTTGCCCGCGAGCGCCGCACCTCCGACCGCTACCGGTTCCCTCGTGTCCAAGACTGCTTCGGGTGCACCGGCCATGCCCGTGGTCCCGGCCGACGCGGCAGGCACCGGCCCTGCGACGAGCGCACCCGCGGACGCCCCCGACCGGGGCAGCCCGGTGCCGTCCCGCCCTCAGCGTGGGTCCGCCCGTGACGTGCCCGTGCAGCGCACGCCGTCGGGGGCGCCGTCGGGACGGACACGGCCCGGCCCGGTCCACGCCCGCACGCGCGGGGGCCTGGGCGCACCCCTCGACGCCTTGCCGCCGACGGCGGCTGCGCCGGGTGGCGCTGCACCGCTGGTCGGCGGGCGACGGCCCGTCGGGCGAGATGGTGGGACGGCAGCAGAGCAGGGCGCGCCCACTGCTGCGGCTGCGCCGGGTGGCGCGGCACCGCTGCTCGGCGGGCGACGGCCTGTTCGGCGGGTCGTGGGCCCGGACGCGGGTCGAGACGGTGAGAGGGCGGTGGGACGGGGTGCGCCGGCTCCCACCGCGTCGGCATCGGACGAAGGACTGCCCGTGCAGCGCGCCGTCAACGACACAACGGGGCCGGCAGACCTCCCTGTTGCGCCTGTCGGCGAACGACCGGCGGGCCTGGACGGCCGTGTCGCCGACGGCCGGCAAGCCAGGAGCGCGAACGCGACGGGTGGCTCGACCGTGCGACCGCTGAATGCCCCTGCGTCCCGGCCCGGTGACCTGGATCCCGTTCCACTCGGACACGCCGGCGGCCCGGCGCCTTCCGTGACGGTTCCGGTGCGTCCGGTCGGCGGCGGCCCGGCCGTGCGGCGAGCCGCCGAACTCGTCGGCTCCAGGCGAGGGCTGCTCGGCGCTCGTCGCATGACCGTCGCCCTCGCTGGGCCGTCGGCGACGACCGGCAGCAGCGCTCCCGCCGGTGCCGCCGCAGCGCCCGCCCCGCCGGTGGTTCCGGCGGCCTGGCCCCATGCGCTCGGGTCTCGGGCGCAGGTCCAGGCGGTTTCCGGGAACGGCCGGACGGCCGGCGATCGCCCGTCGGCGCAGGGGGGCTCGGTGGGGCGCGGCGACGCGCCGACGTCGGGTCGGGCGTCCGGTGGGCGTCCGGTCGTGGCCGCCGTCCGACGTTCGCGGTCGCGAGGTTCGTCGCAGGACCGAGAGGAACGAGTGGCGGTCGATCGCCCTTTGCCATGGGAGAGTCCAACGCCGTCCGGGACTCCCGGTGAAACGGCGGGGTCGGGCGTCCGGTCCGGCGCGGACGGCGCGGGCGTCCGGTCCGGCGCGGACGGCTGGACGACAGCCGAAGGCGTGGCCGATCCGGGGCGGTCGTCAGGTGGGCGAGGGGTCGTGGCGGCGATTCAACGACTGCGTTCGCGAGGTTCGTCGAGGCAGAGCGCCACTGATCGCCGACTGTCTCGGCGGAGTTCGGACGTGCCCGGCGGTGGACCTGTCGTGCAGCGCTCACCCTCCGCGCGTTCGCCTGAGCGCGGGGACGATCAACCGGCGCCGCAGGGGAGTCCGCTGCCACCCGCCGCGGCGCCGATCGCCGGCGCACCGGCGACGCTGCCGCTGAATGCCGTCACGATCCCGCGCGGTTTTGCCCCCGCGCCCACCCCCGCACCGCGCCCGACCCCCACCGGATCCGGTCCGTCGTCCGCCGTGGTGACCGCCCAGCGCCTCCCGCTGGTCCGGCCCGCGCCCGTCGTGGCCCCGGCGCTCCAGCGGCTGCCCGCCGTGGCCCGGATCCCGCAGCCGTCCCCGGCACAGCCGCCCGCAGCGCCGCCCCCGCCCGTCGCGCAGCGCACCCTCTCGGCCGCACCTCCGTCGCCCGTCACGGCGCGGATGCTCCAGCGGGTGGCCGAACAGGCGGGTCCGGCCGGGGTGCCGCTGACCGGGGTGCCGCTGACCGCGGTGCCGGCGCGGAAGCCGACGACCGTCCAGGCAGTCCCGCCACAGCAAGCCGCCCCGCCGTCGCAGGGGGCCTCTCCACCCACCGAGACCACCGCCCCGGGCCCCGCCGACCTCGACGACCTGGCCCGGCGCCTCGTCGAGCCGGTGGGCCGCCTGCTGCGCACCGAGCTGCGCAGGGGCAGGGAGCGTGCCGGGAGGCCGTACGACATGCGCCGCTGAGCACGGACAGCACCATGACCGGACACAGGAAGCGGGACCGATGACCGACAACATCTTCGCGAGCAGCGTGTTCTTCAGCCTGACCATCGGCGGCAACGACCTGGGCGAGTTCGCCACCTGTTCGGGGCTCGGTGCCCAGGTGGAGATCGAGCAGTACGCGGAGGGCGGCAACAACGGGTTCGCCTGGCAACTGCCGGGCCGGATCACCTGGTCGAACATCACGCTGACCCGCGCGGTCACCGCGGACACCGCCAAGATCGCGCGCTGGCTGGGTGAGATCGTCCGGAAGGTCGAGCCGAAGGACGGCGAGATCGTGGCGCTGCGGCCGGACTTGAGCCGGATCGTGGGCTGGCAGGTGCTCGGGATCGTCCCGGTGCGGTGGGAGGGCCCGTCCTTCGACCCCGGCAACTCCCAGGCCGCGGTGGAGACCCTGGAGATCGCCCACGCGGGCCTGCGCCCGTCCTGACGCCACACCACCGCAGTCCGTCCCCGCCCCGCCCACGTAAGGAGCACCAGGATGTCCCCCGCGGTCCCCGCGAGCGTCACCCGGGCCCAACTGACCATCATGGAGCCCCCGGCCACGGTCGGCGCCCAGCCCGGCGGGGCGATCGCGCGGCTTCCGCTGCAGTTCAACCCGGCGACCCTGGTGCTGCGCAAGACGACGGAGTGGCGGCGCACGCCGTCCCGGATGGCGGGCCAGTCCGCGTTGCCCGAGTTCGTCGGCAGCGGTCCGCGCTCGCTCTCGCTCGACGTGTTCCTGGACTCGACCGCGACCCACGACGACTCGGTGGAGCGGGCGGTGGAGCAGCTGATGACCGCGTGCGTGCCCACCCCGACCAGCCTGGCGCGCAAGACGCCGGCCAGCCCGTGGATCCGGCTGGACTGGGGCACCCTGAAGACCACCTCGTTCAACGGGGTGCTGACCGGACTCTCGGTCACCTACACGCTCTTCGACGTGAACGGCAATCCGCTGCGCGCGGTCTGCTCGCTCACCATCGACGAGGCCAGCGTCGACCCGGCCGGCCAGAACCCGACCTCCGGCTCGCCGGAGGCCCGCAGCACCCATCGGGTGATCGCGGGCGACAGCCTGCCGCTGCTCGCCTGGCGTGCCTACGGGGACGCGACGGCCTGGCGCACGATCGCCGATGCCAACGACATCGACGATCCGCTGGCGCTGGTCCCCGGCGCGGAGCTGATCGTGCCGGGGATCGACGAACTCACCCGGGGCGGGCGGCCGTGACCACCCCCGAGGCCCGGGGCGGCCGCCCGTTCGCCGCGGATCCCGTCGTCGAGGCGCCGGGACCGCTGCCGCCGGCCTGGGCGGCCCAGCTGGTCTCCTGCGACATCGAGGAGAGCGTCGGCCTGCCCGGCACCGCCGTCCTGACCTTCCGGGACGCCGACCACACCTTCCTCGCCACGACCGGGATCACCATCGGCACGAAGGCGCGGGTGTCCGTGGTCACCGTGCAGGGACACACCCGGGTGCGGCTGTTCACCGGCGAGGTGACCGCGCTGGAGCTGGAGGTGGACACCACGGGCTCGTACACGGTGGTGCGGGCGTCGGCGGTCACCCACCGGCTGATGCGCGGGCGGCGGGTGAAGGCCTTCCGGAACATGACGACCGCCGACATCGTCCGCGAGGTCGCCGCGGGCGCGGGCCTGACCTGCGGGCGGGTCGACTCCTTCCCGGTCGTCCACCAGCAGCTGTCCCAGGCGAACGTGCCGGACTGGGAGTTCCTCCAGTTCCTGGCGCAGGAGAGCGGCGCTCAGGTGCGGGCCGACGACGACGGGCGGCTGGAGTTCGTCCGGCCCGATCCCGCGTCCGGCGCGCCGGCCCCCTCCACCCCCGCGCCGCAGAGCCCGATGGTCCTGGAGTACGGCCGCAACCTGCTGGAACTGCGCGGCGTGCTGACCGGCGCCGCGGGCGCGGACACCGTCGAGGCGCGCGGCTGGAACGTCACCACCAAGAGCGCCCTGGTCGCCGCCGAACCGTCGGTGACCTCCCTGACCGTGCAGCCGGGCATGAGCCCTTCGCAGGCGGCCTCCGCCTTCCCCGGCCCGGCCCGGCTGACCGTCTCCGACACCCCGTACCGCACCCAGGCGCAGACGACCGCCGCGGCGCGGTCACTGGCCGCCTCGGTGGCCGCCGGATTCGGCGAGCTGGAAGCGGTCGTCGAGGGCAACCCGCGGCTGCGGGCGGGCACCGCGGTCGCCCTGGGGAACGTCGGCGCCGCCTTCTCCGGCCGCTACACCGCCACCGGGGTGCGCCACCTCCTCGAACCGTTCCGCGGCTACCGGACCACCGTCGTCGTCAGCGCGGCGCCCGACCGCTCCCTGGCCGGGCTGGTCACCGGGGGCAACGCGCCGCCGCGCGGGCCGCGGATGCCGGGCCTGGCCGTCGCCGTGGTCACCGATGTCCGGGAGCCGGGCGACGGGCGGCGCGGCTGGGTGAAGCTGAAGTTCCCCTGGCTGGACGACAGTTACGTCTCCGACTGGGTGCGCACCGTGCAGTGGGGCGGCCACGGGGGCGGTGGCGTGGTCAGCCCCGAGGTCAACGACGAGGTACTGGTCGGCTTCGAGCAGGGCGACCTCGACAGCCCCTACGTGCTCGGCGGGCTCTACAACGGTGTGGACCGGCCCTCGCCGCACGACGTGCCGCTCGTCGACGCGGCGGCCGGCACGGTCAACCGCCGTTCCGTCGTGTCCCGTTCGGGCCACCGCCTGGAGCTGCTCGACGTGCCCGGCGGCGCCTCGGGCGTCCGCCTGGCCAGCGGGGACGGGAAGTTGGAAGTCAGGCTGGACCAGCAGAACGGGGAGATCGTCCTCACCGTCCACGGCGCCGGCGGTGCGGCGGGGAGCATGCTGCGCCTCTCCGCCTCCGGCATCACCCTCGACGCGGGCACCGGTGAGGTCAACGTGCGCGGCGGATCGGTGACCGTCCGCGGCACGACGGCCGTCACCGTGGACGGCGGGGCTCAGGCCGTCCTCAAGGGTGAGTTCGTGCACATCAACTGACAGGGCATCACATAAGGAACGTGCCTGCGACCCCGACGGGCACCATCGGATTGGAGACCGCACATGCCCCCCGCAGCCCGGACCGGCGACCTCACCGATCACGGCGGCGCCCTCACCACGCCGCCGCCGGGCGCCGTCGCGGTGGAGACCGTGCTGATCGGCGGCCGGCCCGCCGCCGTGGTCGGCAGCGTGCACGCGTGCGTCCCGCACGTGGAGCTCGGCCCCGCCAACCTCGTCGAGCCCCAACTCGGGTCGGTGACCAGGGGAGTGGTCCTCATCGGCGGGCTGCCCGCGGCCCGCATGGGGGACAAGACCACCTGCGGCGCCACCATCACGTCCGGCGCGTTCAACGTCCTGATCGGAGGCGTCGCATGACCGGCAACTTCATCGGCCGCGGCTGGGCCTTCCCGCTGCGGGTGAACGCCACCGGCGGCATCGGCATGGTGGACCGGGACCGGGAGCTCGCGGAAGCCATCCGGCTGATCCTCGGCACCGCCCCCGGCGAGCGGCCGATGCGCCCGGAGTTCGGCTGCGGCATCCACGAGTACGTCTTCGCCCCGGGCGACAGCACCACCGCCGGGCGGATCGCCCGCGAGGTGCGCACCGCCCTCGAACGCTGGGAGCCGCGGATCGAGGTCGACGACGTCGCGATCGCCTTCGACAGCGTCGACGAGGGCACGCTCTACATCGACGTCCACTACACCGTGCGTGCCACCAACGACCGCCGCAACCTCGTCTTCCCCTTCTACACCATCCCGGAACACCCGGACCCGGAACCGGCGGCCGCGGCGGACGGGGGCGCGAGCTGATGGCACTGCCCTCCCCGAACCTGGACGACCGCCGCTTCCAGCAACTCGTCGACGAGGCCAAGCGGTACGTCCAGCAGCGCGCACCCGAGTGGACCGACCACAACGTCTCCGACCCGGGCGTCACCCTCATCGAGACCTTCGCCTACCTGGTCGACCAACTGCTCTACCGGCTGAACCGGGTACCGGAGAAGAACTACTCCGCCTTCCTCGACCTGCTGGGCATCCGGCTGTTCCCGCCCGCCGCGGCCCGCGCCGAGGTCGACTTCTGGCTGTCGGCCCCGCAGTCCGAAACGGTCCTGCTGCGGGCGGGCACCGAGGTCTCCACGCTGCGCACCGAGACCGACGACGCGGTGGTCTTCTCCACCGCCGAGGACCTCCCGATCGTCCCCGGCTCGCTGGAGCGGCTGGTCACCGTCTCCGCCTCCGGCGAGCAGTCCGACGTCACGGACCGGCTGGCCGACGGGACGGACGTGCCGTGCTTCCAACCGCGCCCGGAGGCCGGGGACGCCATGTTCCTCGCCCTGCCGGCCGTGGTGCCGCGGTGCATCCTCGTCGTCCGGCTCGACAGCCGGGTGGAGGGCGTCGGCGTCGACCCGCGCCAGCCGCCGCTGGCCTGGGAGGTGTGGGACGGCGCGCGCTGGATCGGCTGCGAGACCGGCAGCGACACCACCGGCGGCCTCAACCGGCCCGGCGAGGTGGTGGTGTTCGTGCCCGCCGGACACACCGCGTCGGTCGTCGGCGGCCGGCGGGCGGCTTGGCTGCGCTGCCGCGTCACCGAGCCGCAGCCCGGCCAGCCGTTCTACTCGGAGTCCCCGACCGTCCGCCGGGCCGAGGTGTTCACCGTCGGCGGCACCGCGACCGTCGTCCACGCGCAGACGGTCACTGACGCGCCGCTCGGCACGTCGGAGGGCGTCGCGGGCCAGCACTTCCGGCTCGCCAGAGCGCCGGTCCTGCTCGACGGCGAGCCTCCGGTGGTCGAGGCCTCGGGCGGCGAAGGCTGGCAGCGGTGGACGGTCGTCGAGCACTTCGGCGACTCCTCCCCGGCCGACCGGCACGTGGTGCTCGACGCGACCACCGGCGAGTTCCTCCTCCCGCCCGCCGTACGGGAACCCGACGGCAGCCTGCGCTCCTTCGGCGCGGTGCCGCCCAAGGGCGCCCGGCTGCGCGTCCCGCACTACCGCACCGGCGGCGGGACCGCCGGCAACGTCGCCCGGAGCACGATCACGGTGCTGCGCAGTTCCGTCCCGTACATCGCCCGGGTGGACAACCGCGAGGCGGCCAGGGGCGGGGTCGACGGCGAGACCGTCGAGAACGCCAAGCTGCGCGCTCCGCACCAGCTGCGGCTGCAGGAACGCGCCGTCACGGCCGGGGACTTCGAGCTGATCGCCCGGCAGGCCGCGCCGTCCGCCGCCCGGATCAGCTGCGTGCCCGGCGTCGGCGGCGAGGCGGGCGCGGTGCGCGTGCTGGTGGTGCCCGACGCGGTCGCCGACGACGGCGACCGGCTGCGCTTCGAGCAGCTGATCCCCGACGAACAGGTGCTGGCCGCCGTCGCGACGGCCCTCGACGAACGACGGCTGATCGGCACCCGGATCGTCGTGCAGCCGCCCACGTACCAGGGAGTCACGGTGGTCGCCCGGCTCACCACCCGCGCTCCCGACCCCGACCGGGTTCGTGAGGCGGTGCTCGCCGCGCTGTACCGCCACCTCAACCCGCTGCGCGGCGGCGCCGACGGCACGGGCTGGCCGTTCGGCCGGGCGGTGCAGTACGGGGAGGTGTTCGCCGTGCTCCAGCGGGTGGCCGCCGTCGCGGGGGTCGAGGAGCTGCGGCTGTTCCCGGCGGACCCGATCACCGGGCGCCGGGGCGCGCCCGCCGAGCGGGTGGAGGTCCCGCCGGACGCCCTGGTCTTCTCCCACCAGCACCAGGTCGTGGTCACCGCGTCGGCGTCGGCGTCGGCGTCGGCCGAGGACGGGCAGTCATGAGCGGGCGGTGGGAGCAGCCGCCTCCAGCCCGGCGGCCGGGAGGAGCCCCCGGGCCGGAGGCTGGGGGAGAGCTCGTCATCGGAAGGCGCGCACGGGTCAATGCCCCTGCCGAGCGGAGCGAGGTGGGAGCATGACCCGTGCCGCCGTCCCGGGGCTGCCGAGTCCGCACCCCATCGGCGAGCTGCTGCCCGCGCTCTTCGCCGACGACGACCTCGCCCAGCGGTTCACGGCCGGCCTGGACACCGTCCTCGCCCCGGTCTTCGCCACCCTGGACAACCTGCCCGCCTACTTCCGGCCCCGCCTCGCGCCGGCCGACTTCCTCGACTGGCTGGCCTCCTGGGTCGCGGTGGACGTCGACCCGGCCTGGCCGGAGGAGGTGCGCCGCGCGGTGGTCGGGCGCGCGATGGAACTCCACCGCTGGCGCGGCACCCGGCGCGGACTCACCGAGCGGCTGCGGCTGGTGCTGGGAGCCGGCGCCGAGATCACGGACGGCGGCGGTGTCTCCTGGACGACCGCGTCCGGCGCCGCCGCGCCGCCTGTGGCGAGTGGTGAGGTGCTGATCCGGGTCTGGCCCCTGCACGGTGCGGAGCCGGACGCGGACCAGGTGCTGTCCGTCGTCAGGGCGGGCTGCCCGGTTCACCTGACCTGCCGGGTGGAGATCCTGCCCAGACCACCTGGACCACCCGGACGAGCGGAGGGCTGACGGATGCCGGTGTGCCCGGACTGCGGGACGGCCAACGCGGAGGGGGACGACTTCTGCGGCAACTGCGGTGCGTACCTGGGCTGGTCGCGCGGCGCCGCGGTCAAGCCTGCGCCCGAGCCCGCGAAGGCTGCCCCCGAGCCTGCCCCCGTCGAGCCCGAGCCCGAGCCCGAGCCCGAGCCCGAGCCCGGGACCGCGCGCACCGGATCCACCTGGCGAGCGGTGTCGCGACGGGTGACGCGCGCCAGGAAGGAGCAGCCGCCCGTCCCGGACGCCGAGATGCCGGTCCCGGACCCCGAACCCACCCCGGCCCCCGAACCGCCCCCGTCTCCCGAACCGGCTCCGACTCCGGCGCCCGGCCCCGCGCCCGCCCCGCAAGCCGATCCGGTCGCCGTGGAGCCCGCCAAACCCATCCCGGCCCGCCCCGTCGTCCGGCCCTCCGCAGCCGACGAAACCCCGGACGGCCCGCCCTGCCCCCGCTGCGGCACGCCCAACCTGCCCGACCGCCGGTTCTGCCGCCGCTGTGCGGCACCGCTGACCAGCACCGCACCCGCGCCCAAGCTGCCCTGGTGGCGCACCCGTTGGCCGTTCCGACGCCGGGTGCGCATCGGAGGTGCGGGCAACGCGCTGCGCCGCACCATCGCGCTGCTCGCCCTGGTCGCAGTCGTGATCGCGGCGGTCCTGCTGTACCCGGCCGGCCGGAACGCCTTCGAGGACGTGCTGGACAAGCTCGGCAGCACCGCGCCGATCACCCCCTCGCGGGCCTCGGCGAGCGCCTCGGTCGAGGGCCATCCGGCGACCGCCGCCGACGACGGCCTCACCAACACCTACTGGGGAGCCCCCGCGATCGGGGACTCCGTCACCTTCGACTTCCGGACCCCGTTCCGGCTGGTGGACCTGATCGTCCACACCGGCGGCTCCGCGGACCCGCAGCATTTCCAGGAGCAGGCCCGCCCCCTCGTCCTGTCCCTGGAAGTCACCTCCGCGGACGGCGAGTTGCACCGCCGACAGGTGACGCTCAACGACCAGCCCGGCCCGCAGACCGTGGCGACCGGGATCAGCGACGTCATCCAGGTGAAGCTCACCGTCCGCGAGGCCGCCGGAACCGGCCCCGGCCGCACCATCGCCCTGGCGGAGGTGGAGTTCTTCAAGCGCACGTGAGCTCCGTTGCGCGAAGTCCCTTTCAGGACTGCGGCGTTGGGGCGGTGAGCGTCGGGATGTCGTACGTCGCCGTGTCGAGGGCGGAGCTCAGGTAACCGTCATCGGGCTGGCGTTGGAGCCGCACGCGTGCGGTGATCCCCCCCCGGGCACCTCGGACCAGCCGTCCTCCACGACGAAGGCGCAGGTGACGGGGACCTCCAGCTCGACGACGTCACCGGTGCCCGCTCGGCTCGCCGGGCTGTTCGCCACCCTCCCGGCACGGGAGTTGTGCTGAGCGTCAGCGGTGTTCGCGTCCGCGTCCGCTCCGGGCGGCGACGCCGACCACCTGCTCCGTGACGGTCAGCACGCCGCAGGACTCCGCCACGTAGCGCAGCGCGTGCCAGTGCCGCTGCTCGTCGTAGTCGGCCAGCGCGTCGGCGACGAAGAAGGCCTGGAGCCCGAGGGCGAACGCGTCCGCCGTCGTCAGCAGGCAGCCGAGGTGGGCGTGGACGCCGGTGACGAGCAGCTGGTTGCGGCCGTGCAGGGCGAGCAGGGCGCTGAGGATCGTGCCGTGGAAGGCGCTGTAGCGGTGTTTGGTGACGACGGTCTCGCCCGGCAGCGGTTCGAGGAGGCCGGTGATCCGGTGGTCGTCAAGCAGGTGGCCGAGGCCCGGTCCCCGGAACTCGGTGAGCAGACCGTGCGCCGAGGCGGGCCGGCGCGGCGGCTGGGCCGTGTAGACGACCGGGACGCCGGCGCGGCGGCAGGCGACGAGCAGGCGGCCGATGTTGCGGGCGGCCGGTCCGCCGGGGTGGTCCTGGCCGAAGGCGCGCAGGAAGTGGTTCTGCATGTCGTGCACGAGGAGGACGGCCCGGGCGGGTTCGAGGCTCCAGTCCACGCGGTTGAAGGAGAGGCAGCGCGCGTCCGGCAGGTCGTAGGGCTCGATTCGGGGCAGGGGCATGCGGTTCTCCTCCAGCGGGACGCGAGCGCGTGTCCGCGCACGGCCCGTCTTCCGGAGAGTGTGTGCCCGCCCGGAACGCGCGGCCTATGGCGCGCCGACGGCGCACGGGAGACCGGCGCGCCGCCGACCGGCTCAGCGGGCTCACCACGGTGGGTCACCGGCGCCGCCGGACACGCCGAAGCCCGCCCCGGGTGCGCCCCGTCGTCCGGCCCGCCCGTCGGCGGCGCGCCACGACCTGGCGGATGTGCAGCCCGGCCGTGGCCGAGAACCGGGCGGACGCGGGGCCGGCCGGAATGCAGTGCGAACTGGCATGATCGGTTGCCTCCGCACTGCCCGACGGGTGAGTCGAAGTGCCGGAGCGCGGCGTTACCGGCTCATCGATGGTGGCCGGTTGCTCCGACCGTCCAGGCCGACCGGGCCCCGGGCATCGCCCGGGATCCGCCTGACCCCTCCGGCGACCGCACCTTCGTCAAAGCCGGAGGTGCGACGCCCCGTTGAGGTCGAGGATCGTGCCGGAGGCCCACGTCGCCTCGGGGGAGGCGAGGTAGAGCACGGCGGCGGCGACCTCCTGCGGGGTGCCGACCCGGCCGAACGGGCTCTGCTCGCGCAGGGCCTGGCCGGACGGGCCGGTCAGGCGGTCGGCGACGCGGTCGGTGGCGGTGAAGCCGGGGGCGACCGACGTGACCGCGATGCCGTGCGGGGCGAGGGCGACGGCGAGGGACTGGCCGAGGGCGTGCAGGGCGGCCTTGCTCGCGCCGTACGCGGGGTGGTCGGGCTCGCCGCGGAAGGCGCCGCGCGAGCCGATGTGGACGATCCGGCCGGGGGCGCCGCGGGCGACGAGGCGGCGGGCGACGCAGTAGCTGAGGTTCGCGGCGCCCAGCAGGTTGACGTCCACCATCCGGCGCCAGACCCGCTGCCAGTCCTCGTACGACACTTCGGCCACGGGGTGGGCGTTCGCCGCCGAGGTGGCAACGGCGGCGTTGTTGACCAGGACGTCCACCCCGCCGAGCCGTGTCTCCGCGGTCTCGGCGATCCGCTCGGCCGTGTCGGGATCGCCGAGGTCGCCGCCCACCATGATGTGCCCCTCGCCGGGCAGGGCGGCCAGCGTCGCCTCGGCCCGGGCGGCGTCCGAGCCGTAGTGCACGGCGACGTGGTCGCCCCGGGCGGCGAAGGCGTGGGCCACGGCTCGGCCGATGCCCCGGGAGGCGCCGGTGACGAGGACGCCCCTCGGCGAGCCTGCCGGGCTCGCCAGGCTCGCCGGGCTCGCCAGGCTCGCCGGGCTCGCCGGGCTCGCCGGGCTCATCGGGCTCATCGGGCGAACATCCGGGACTCGTCGCGGAACGCCTTGAACTCCAGGGCGTTCCCGGCCGGGTCGAGCAGGAACATCGTCCACTGCTCGGCCGGCTGCCCGGCGAAGCGCAGCGTCGGCTCGATGACGAACGCGGTGCCGGCCTCCGTCAGCCGCCGGGCGAGTGCGTGGAAGGCGTCGACGTTCAGCACCAGCCCGAAGTGCGGTACGGGGACGGAGTGGCCGTCCACGGTGCCGTGTCCGGCGGCGTCCGGGCGGGGGCCGGCCACGAGGTGCGTCACCAGCTGGTGGCCGTGGAAGTCCCAGTCGACCCAGTGGTCGGTCGAGCGGCCCTCCGGGAGGCCGAGCACGTCGCCGTAGAACGCGCGGGACCGGGCCAAGTCGTCGACCGGGATGGCGAGATGAAAGGCAGGACGGGTCATGCCCCCACCTTGATCCGCGTCATGTCCTGATGTCAACATTGGAACATGACGGATGAACCCTTGCGGAAGGCGGTTCGGCGCGGGCTCGCCGACGAGGTCGCGGACTCGGTCCGCGAGGCGGTCTTCGACGGGCGCTTCCCGCCCGGCGCCGCGCTGCGGGAGGTCGAGCTGGCCGAGTCGCTGGGCGTGAGCCGCGGCGCCGTGCGCGAGGGGCTCGCCCAGCTGCAGCGCGAGGGGCTGATCCGTACCGGCTGGCACCGTCCGACCACCGTCGTGGAGGCGACGGCCGCCGACGTGGAGGAGGTCTACCGCGTCCGCGCCGCGCTCGACCGCCTGGCGGCCGTCACCGCGATGCGGCGCGCGACGCCGCCGCAGCTCGACGAACTCGACCGGCTCGTCGACGAGATGGCCGCCGAACTCGCCGCCGGCGCCGGGGTGCCGCGCCTGCTCGCCCTCGACATGGCCTTCCACGACCGGATCTACGAGGCCGCCGGGAACCGCCGGCTGACCGAGGCCTGGCAGGCCGTGCGGTCCCAGGTGTTCCTCTTCCAGCTGCAGCGGGTGACGCTCGCCCGCGGTCAGTACCGCGCACTCGTCGTCGACGAGCACCGCGAACTCGCCCGGCTGCTCCGGGCGGGCGGCGCCGAGGACGAGCTCGACCGGCTCGCCGCCGAGCACGTCGATGTCGCCCGGCGTAGCTTGCTGGCGCTCCTCCCGGAGGCCGCCGACCAGGGCTGAGCGGGGGCCTCCGGGCCCTGGTCGGCGGCGAGCACCGGGCTGCTCGGGGCGGGAGGCGCGGACTGTCGGCCCTCTCCCGAGGCCACCGACCGAGGCCCCCTCCCGAGGGCGACCGGCCGAGGGCGACCGGGGCCGGCCGGCGGTGATCGCCACCGCCCGTGGTCACGACGCCCGCTCGGCGTCCCGCCACAGCGGAAGGTCCAGGAGGACGGTGAGACCGCCGCCGGGCGTCTCCTCCAGCCGGATGCCCCCGCCGTTGGCCGTGACGAGCCGGTGGACGATGGCGAGGCCGAGCCCGGTGCCGCGGGCCTTGGTGTTGCCGAAGCGGCGGAAGGCCTGTTCCCGGGCCTCGGGGGTCATACCGGGGCCGTCGTCGACGACCCTCAGCCGGACGGCGTCCGGCCCCCGGGTGCTGTCGACGGTCACCGTGCCGCCCTCGGGGACGGCGTCGAGGGCGTTGGCCAGCAGGTTGTCCAGGACCTGCTCCAGGTGGTCGGGCCCCAGCGCGACGACCGGCCCGGCGCCCGGTCCTCCGCCAGGCCCGCCGCCCGCGCCGCGGAACGTGAGCCGGATCGCCTTCTCCTGCGCGACCGGCTCCCAGGCCGCCACCCGGTCCGCCGCGACCTCGTCCACCCGCACCGCCACCGGCTTCGGCACGGTCTGCTCGGCGCGCGCCACCGCGAGCAGCCCGTCCACGAGCCGCGAGAGCCGGGCCACCTCGTCCTGGGCGGAGGCCAGCAGCTCCGGCGCGCTGTCGGGCGCGGCGGTGGCCAGGAGGTCGAGCCGCAGCCGCAGGGCGGCGAGCGGGGTGCGCAGCTGGTGCGAGACGTCGGCGACGACGGCCTGGTGGCCGTGGATCAGTGCCTCCGTCCGGGCGGCCATGGTGTTGAACGTGGCGGCGAGGCGGCGCACCTCCGGCGGGCCGCCGGACACCGCGGCGCGCTCGCCCAGGCGGCCCTCGCCGAGCTGCCGCGCGGCCGTGTCCAGGGTGGTCAGCGGACGCCCGACCCAGCGGGCGAGGCGCACCGACACCAGGGCGGAGACCGCGACGCCGGCGACGGCGACCAGGCCGATCCAGGCCCACGCGATGGTGATCCGGTCGTCCAGCGGGTCGGTGGAGCGGGACAGGACGACGGCGCCGGTCGGCTGGCGGAAGGTGCCGACGGGCTCGGTGGCCAGCAGCCGTCCGTGCGCCTCGGGCGGCGCGGGTTCCCGTCCGCCCAGCGCCTCGCGCACCAGCTGCTCGGTCCGGTCGTGCGGGAGCACCGGGCACGGGGTCGCGCCGATCAGCTGCCCGTGCGCGTCGAAGACGGCGGCGCAGTCCCCGGCCTTCGCCGCGGCCGCGAGGTCCGCGGACATCCCGGTCGTCGGCTCCCGGTCCGAGAGGTGCTCCTCCGCCGAGGCGGCGATCACCCGGGCGGCGGCCTGCGCCTCGTCCCGGAAGGCGAGGCGCTCGCGCTCGGTGATGGACAGGCCGAGCGGCACCGCCGCCGCGGCCACCAGCACGACGGACAGCACGAGCAGGGCGAGGACGATCCTGCGGGTCACGGCGTCTGCGCGACCTCTCCGAGCCGGAAGCCCCGCCCGTACGCGGTCTCGATCAGGCCCGGGACGGCGAGCTTGCGGCGCAGGGCGGCCACGTGGACGTCGACGACCTTGGTCGGCCCGTACCAGTGCGCGTCCCAGGCGCTCTCCAGGATCTCCTGGCGGGTCACCACCCGGCCGGGGTCGGTCGCGAGGCAGGCGAGGATGTCGAACTCCTTGGGCGTCAGGGCGACCTCCTGCCCGTGGACCGTCACCCGGCGGGTGCGCCGGTCGACGGTGAGCGGGCCGTGGCGCACCGGCTCCTGCTCCGAGGGGCGGGTGCGGCGCAGCACGGCGCGCAGGCGGGCGAGCAGCTCGGCGAGGCCGAAGGGCTTCACCAGGTAGTCGTCGGCGCCCTCGTCCAGGGCCAGGACGCGGTCGGCCTCCTCGCCGCGCGCCGTGACCGCGATGATCGCCGCGTCCGAGCGCTGCCGGATCCGCCGGCACACCTCGACGCCGTCCAGGTCCGGCAGGCCGAGGTCGAGGAGCAGGACGTCGGGGGCGGGGGCCGTCAGGGCGGCGCGGCCCGTGCCGACGCTCTCCGCGCGGTACCCGGCCTGCCGCAGGCCCCGCACGAGGGAGTCCGCGATCACCGGGTCGTCCTCCACCACCAGCACCCGCAGGGAGCCGGTCTCCGCCGCCGCACTCATCCCGTTCCGATCGTCTCCGTCGCACGCGGCGGCCCGTTCGCCGCCCACCGACATAGTGCCTGGTGCGCGGCCATCGGTCAGAATCCCGGGCGGGAGGTGCCGGTCTCGTCGGGCCCCGACGCGCGGTGGTGTCCGTCGTGCGCGTGGGCGACGTGCTGCGGCTTCCCGCTGTCCCAGTGACCGGCCAGCGCGGGCCCGTACAGGGACAGCGCCGCACCGGCGGTCAGCGCGAGTGCCAGCACCGACCACCGCCGGCTCCGCCCGCGCACCGGGGCGGTTCCGCGCCGGGCGGCCCGCCGTCCCGGCAGGTCCGCGCCGACCAGCCGCGGCAGCCGCCAGACGTACGCCAGCACGTGCAGGCCCGTGACGCCCGCCCAGCACCAGAAGCTCGCCTTGTGCAGGAACAGCACCGGCAGTCCGAACGCGTCCCGCCCGCCGAGCGCCAGCGTGCAGCCGGTGGCCAGGACGGCGACGGTGAGGAGCACGACCAGCGGGGCCAGCAGCCGCAGCGGCGTGGCCGGCGGTCCCTGGCGGCGGTAGGCGGGCGAGCCGGCGTAGTAGCGCACGAAGCGGTAGCCGGTGACGGCCGCCTTGAGCGCGACCGGCCCGATGAGGGCGAGCCCGATGACGAAGTGCCAGGTGAGCAACTGGTCGAGGAACAGGATCGTCACGCCCTGGGCGGCGAACAGCACCAGCAGTACCGACCCGACGAGGGCGGTGAGCCGCCTGTTCCCCTCCGGGCCCGTGTCCTGGACGGCCATCCCGCCCGACGTGTTCCCGCTACCGATTCCGGACACCCGCCCGCCCCTTCGACCGATTCACCGTGCGTCACCGGCCGCTGGCGCGCCGACAACGGGCAGCAGTCTGCCGGACCACTTCCTAAGAACCGGTTCAGCCGAAGGGCCGACGGAGTAACGTCCGTCGCGTACCCGTCATGGCAGCCTCACCCGCCGAGAGAGGAACCACCATGTCCGACTCCCCGCAGATCGACGTCGTCCGTCGCTTCTACGACGCCCGGGGCGACCTCGACGTCATCCGCTCGGTCGTGGCCGAGGACGCCCGCTGGGACGTGACGGTGGGATTCCCCAACGGGGGCGTCTACGAGGGCCTGGACCGCATCGTCGGCGACTTCTTCCCCTTCCTCGCCGACTTCAGCGAGTTCCAGTGCATCGGCGACGCCTTCTACGAGGACGGCGACCAGGTCATCGTCCTCGGCCGCTACCTCGGCACCACCACCAAGGGCAAGCAGGTCACCTCGCGCTTCGCCCACTTCTTCACCCTCCGGGCCGGCCGGATCACCCAACTCCGCCAGACCTCCGACACCCTCCCCATCGCCCGCGCCCTGGAAGACTGACACCCGGTCGGCCCACCCCCGCTGCCGGCGTCGGGCCGATGAGCAAACGACGTTACGTGGCCCGGGGCGTGCCGGGTGGCTACCGGATCTGGAACACCAAGATCGGGCGCTGGTGGGGGGACCTGTACGAGCTCTGCCCGGACGACCTCCTGACGGAGCTGAACCGGTCTCCTCGGCGACCGGGCGCACGGTTGGACGGATCCGCGGGCGGCCCGTCGACCGGGGCGGGGGCTGCTCGGGTGGTGCCGTCCCTGGTCAGGGCTCGCCCGAGCCCCGTTGTCGGGGCGCCCGCCCGGTGCTGCGGCCGGCTGCGCCGGGGCCGGTTCCGTCCTTCGACCTGGCTCGAAATGGTGGCCCCGGTGGCACGATCCACCTGCGCGGACCCGTTGCGCGCGGCAGGTTCGTCGCGCTCACCCCCTGTACACGGGCGGGCACCCTGTGGTGACATGCTCGCGTCAGATTCCGGGGTGGGGCCCGGGACGACCGCGCCCGCCCCGGTCCCGTGGACGATCGAAGGGAAAGCCCATGCTGCTCCGCGTGCTGGCCGCGACCGGTATCGCCGCATCGCTCGTCGGTTCACCGGCGTTCGGCGCCGACTCGCTCCCGACACCGCCCGACCGGATCGTCATCGACGTCGCGACGGTCAACGGTTCCGGCTGCCCGGTGGGGACGACCGCCATCGCCGTCTCGCCGGACAACACCGCCTTCACCGTCACCTACAGCACCTACCTCGCCCAGGTGGGCGTCGGGTCGAAGCCCACCGACTTCCGGAAGAACTGTCAGCTCAACCTCCGCGTGCACGTGCCCCAGGGCTTCACCTACGCGATCGCCTCCACCGACTACCGCGGCTATGCCCACCTGGAGAACGGAGCGAGCGGCATCCAGCGGGCCGGCTACTACTTCCAGGGCCAGTCGCAGACCACCTACCAGGCCCACCGCTTCAACGGCCCGCGCGACGACAACTGGCAGGCCACGGACACCGTCGACGTCGCCGCACTGGTCTGGGCCCCCTGCGGGGAGGAGCGCAACTTCAACATCAACACCGAACTGCGGGTCGCCGCCGGCACCTCGGACCCGACCAGCACCACGAGCTTCATGACGATGGACTCGACCGACGGCAGCATCAACACCGTCTACCACCTCGCCTGGAAGCAGTGCCCCTGACCCCGCCGAGCCCACGCCCGTCCCGGCCCTCCGGGACGGGCGTTCGCGCTCCGGCTCGTCCGGTGTCGGTGCCATCTGCCGGGATCTGCGGGCACGTTCGGAACGTCGCCGCGCCGGCGGCCGTGAAGGGGGAGGACCCGCATGCTCAGGGGAAGACGCCCGGGCACCTCGGACGGCTGGCGCGTTCCCGTCTGTCGGCTGTCAGTCCCTGCCCGTAGGGTGAGCCTCCGTTCCGGGCGATCGGCCCGGGACGATCCGAACCGGATTCCCGAAATCGAACGGAGTGGTGTGGATATGAGGAACCGTCGGTTATGGACGCGCGTGCTTTCGGCGTTCGCGCTCGTCGCGGCGGTCATCGTGGGCAGCACGATGAGCGGCGCGACGACCGCCGAGGCCAAGCCCGCGTGGGGCTGGGGCAACGGCCACTGGTCCTGTTCCGGTGCGCCCGTGCCCGCGGGCTGGGTCATCACGGGCTACGACAGCAAGGGTTGCAACTTCGCGGGCTCGTGGTACCAGCAGCCGGTCTCGGACGGGATATGGACGTGTTCCGGCTCCCCGGTCGTCCCCGGCTACGTGATCACCGGGCACCAGCAGAGCGGCTGCAACGGGATCGGCTCCTGGCGGCACAACCTGGTCCATGACGGGATCTGGACGTGCTCCGGCTCCCCGGTGGTCCAGGGCTACGTCATCACGGACCACCAGCAGAGCGGCTGCGGCGGCATCGGTGCCTGGCGGCACAACGTCGCGCGTGACGGCATCTGGACGTGCTCCGGCTCGCCGGTCGTCCAGGGGTACGTCATCACCGACCACCTCCAGGCCGGCTGCGGCGGTATCGGTGCCTGGCGGCACAACACCGCGCGCGCCGGGTTGTGGGCGTGCCCGGGGTCGCCGGTCCCGGCCGGCTTCCGGTCGGCGAGCTACCAGCCCGCCGGCTGCCACGGACTCGGCGCCTGGGTCCTCGTGCGGGCCTGACGCTCCGTCCGTAGGCCGCCGGCTCGGCGTCGCGTCGCGAGAGCGGTGCGACGCCGAGCCGGCGGCCGTCGTTCAGCGGGGGCTGCTGTTGATGATGGCTATCGCGAGCAGGACCCCGACGACGATGTTCGCGATTTCCAGCCAACCGAAGATCTTGGCGCGCTTGGCGTACTTCTCGCGGTCGTACGGGTCGATGGCGGTCCTGGCGCGGCTGCGGTTGGTCAGCCACAGGGCGATGAAGATGATGTCGAGCACGGTGAACTCCTGTCGGCCGGTAAGTGGTTGACGGTCAGCCGAGGTGGGCGAGGGCCTTCCCGGCGAGTTCGGGGCCCGGGATGTCGGCGTTCTTCGAGAGGGACACGGCCTCGTGCCGCAGCTCCACCACCGTGGCGCCCTGGCGGATCACCATGAGCTCGGTGGAGAAGACCAGGGGCCCGGTGCCCTGGTTCGCCCGGACCACCACGGAGCCGTCGCCGGCCGACGGCAGCGGGGCGAGCGTGGCGTAACCGCGGACCTCGCCGGTGATGACGTGGGTGGCCGGGTCCCGGGTCGAGCCGCTGGACGGGCAGGCGTGGACGCTCGCGGCGACCGCCTTCAGGACGGCGCCGGCCTCGGGCGTACCGGCCGTCGCGGTGATCCGCTCGGTGATGTGGTCGCCGTCGCTCCGGAAGTCGACGGTGGCCTGCTCGCCGGTCGCGCGCAGGGCCTCGTCGAGGGCGGGGCAGCCGAGTGACTCCGGCACCGACTGCCCGGACCTGGTGAAACCGGGCGGTACGTCGCCCGCGTCGATGAGCTGGTCGGCGGGGTGGCGGGGCGCGCGTGGCGCCGATGGTCCGCAACCGGCTGCCGCCGGGGCGGTGAGCGCGCACAGCCCCGCGAGGACCAGTGCGCCTTTGGTGAAGCCGGACAACTGCACTGCGGGGCTCCTCTGGTGAGCCGGGTCGTGGCACCCCGTCGGGTACGGCGCAGGGTGCGCGTCCAGCATGGAGGCGTGCACCGAGGGTGTCAACTGAGATGAATCCCAAGGAGATTCAAATTCACGGCAGTTGATGCCATGTCGACTCTCCTTCGTGTGCCCCCCGGCGCACCTGCGCCACCACCGCCGAGCGCGCGAACGCCCTCGACACCGTGACCAGCCAGGCGGTCTCGGCGGCGAGGTCGGGCGCGAGCTCGCGCGGCGAATAGCCCGTGCCGTCCACGGCGGGACGGCGCCCCGCGGCCGCCGACTCCAGCGCCGCCGCGAGGACGGCGGCCTCCACGACGGCCGCGTCCCCCGCGCTCGCCTCGGCGGCCCACCCCGGTACCCGCGGATCGACGTGGGCCCGCAGCGTGAGCTGGCCGTCGCGGATCTCGATGACGCGCCGGTACAGCGCGAACTCCGGGTTGCGCAGCGGCCCGCCGAGGCCCAGCACCCCGACCTCGGCGGTGAGCGAGATCTCCGGCACCGCCGAGTGCAGCGCGGACCATAGCGGTTCGAGCCGCCGGTAGTCCCGCCAGGCCCCCACCCGCCGCGCCGAGCGGGTCAGGAAGGCCGCCCACACCGCGAGCGTCATGCCGCCGATGCCGAAGAGCAGCGTGAGCAGGGCGATCGGCGCCGCGACGGCGTCCTCGGCGATCTCCTGGCGTCCCGTCGTCAGCGCCTCCCCCAGGGGCACCACGCTCAGCGCCGACCAGGCCAGTCCGAACCCGGCCCCGGCGACGACCAGCCGCAGGCCGATCCGCGGCAGCCCGGGCGCGACGTCCCCGGCGGACCGCAGGATCGCCACGCCGAACACCGCGACGCACCAGCAGCCGTGCACCGTGAACAGCGTGTCGTACAGCGTCAGCGGCAGCCGCCCGCCCGGACCGGCCGTCAGCTCGGCGCCCACCGGCCGGACCCCGCCCGCCAGGTACGCCGCCGCGGTCGCCGCCACGACGGCCGCCGAGCCGAGCGCCTGCCGCCGGACGGCGGCCGGGCCCGACGCGGCCGGCCGCACCGCGTACCCGAGGAGGGCGATGGCGCACTCCGCCCCGAGCTTGAGCGAGTTGCCGAGCAGCGGGACGAACCGCGCGGCGGCCTCCCACGGCACGGCGGCCCGGGTGGCCGGGGCGAGCACCGCGATGGCCGTGCCGATGCCGAGGATGAATGACATCAGCCGGCGTTCTCCGGGGCGCCGGGACAGCCCGCGGGTCAGCACCAGTCGTGCGGCCGTCGCCAGCACGGCGAGCGCGCAGACCAGGTAGTCGACGGTGCTGCTCAAGGGGCCGTCCGGGCGGGGTCGGATTCCGCCATGGCCATCGTCTCCCTCCCCACCCGACGGAACTGCCTGGACACCCATGGTAGTCGCCGAAGCTCCGGCGCTTCCAGGGCGGTTGACGGACGGGGATGCGGGCCCCGTCCGCCGGCGTCCGCTTCGGTGACGGTGTCTCCAATCGACGGAAGGCCGCAGTGTCAAAGTCCCGGTCAGCGGTGTGGGACGGCATGGGACGCGCGCGACCGGCCTTGCGCCGCAGCGGTGTTCGGGCAGACTGACGGGGCCGGTGGCAGTGGATCACGTCCTGCCGGCGGCTCTCGTTCGACGAATCATCACGGACCTGGAGAACCTCCTGTGCGAACCCTCCTCCCCGCCCGGCGCCGGTTGTCGCTGGGCCTGGCCTTGGCGGCCGTCCTTACCGGCGTCGGCGCGTACACCGCCTCCGCGGCCTCCGCACCGACCCCGATAGCCCTCACCTCCTCGTCCTGCCCGGCCGACATGCAGCAGGGCGAGGCTGACGGCTGCGTCACCCAGCTCCAGCTGGAGCTCAACCTGACCGGCGCTCAGATCACCGTGGACGGGCAGTTCGGGCCGGCCACCGACACGGCCGTGCGCACCTTCCAGGCCGGGCACGCCCTGGCCGTCGACGGCATCGTCGGCCCGGCCACCAAGTCGGCGCTCGACTCGGCGGCCGCCGCCTCCCGCACCGTCGACCTGCGCACCCAGTGCGGCGACCTGCAGACCGGCGCCACCGGCCCGTGCGTCACGACCCTGCAGACGATGCTGAACAAGTTCGGCGCCGGCCTCACCACGGACGGGCAGTTCGGGCCGGCCACCGACACGGCCGTGCGCAACTTCCAGGCCTCGCACGCCCTGACCATCAACGGCATCGTCGGCACGGCCACCAAGAACGCCCTCTACGGCAGCACCCCCACCCCGCGGCCCAGCGGCCCCATCGACCCCGCCAAGGTCCTCAACGCGGCGAAGTCCTACCTGGGCGTCCCCTACGTGTGGGGCGGCGGCCACTCGCTGCGCGGCGAGGGCCCCGGCCCGTCGCTCGGCACCTGCGACGGCTACAACGGCTCCATCCAGCCCTGCCCGGCCAACACGACCGTCGGCCTGGACTGCTCGGGCCTGGTCCGCGCGGCCTACTGGTTCGGCGCCGGCATCGACCTCGCAGGCGGCGGAGACACCAACCAGCAGACCCGGGACCAGCACCTCACACCGATCGCCGAGTCCCAGCGCCGGCCCGGCGACGTCGAGTACTTCGGGACGGACGCCCACACCACCGTCCACGTCGTGCTCTACGCCGGCACCGACCCCGCCACCGGCGCGGACATGATGTACGAAGCCAAGGAGACGGGCACCGACGTCCACTACGTCGGCCTGCGCACCGGCGGCTACTGGTACCACGTCTCGGCCTGACGGCTGCGGACACCGCGCGGGTGGCGGCGGCGGCCGTCGCCCGCGCGGTGCCGCGTCAGCCGTGGCCGTCGAGCACCGCGTCCAGGTCGCCGCCGGCGGCGACCACGACGGAACGCTGCGGGTGCGCCCGGACCGTCACTCGAAGCGCGTGGGGTCGCCGGCCCCCCGTCGGACGATCTCCGGCTCGCCGCCCGAGAAGTCGACGACCGTCGTCGGTTCCGTGCCGCAGTCGCCCGAGTCCACCACGGCGTCCAGCACGTGGTCGAGGCGCTCCTTGATCTCCCATCCCTGTGTCATCGGTTCGTCCTCACCGGGGAGAACCAGGGTGCTGGAGACCAGGGGCTCGCCGAGTTCGGTGAGCAGGGCCCTGGTGACGGCGTGGTCGGGGATCCTGACTCCCACCGTCTTCTTCTTCGGGTGCATCAGGCGGCGGGGAACCTCCTTGGTGGCAGGGAGGATGAAGGTGTAGCCGCCCGGCGTCGCGGCCTTGACGGCACGGAAGACGTTGTTGTCGAGCTGGACGAACTGCCCCAGCTGCGCGAAGTCCACGCACATCAGAGTGAAGTGGTGGTGCTCGTCGAGACGCCGGATCGATCGGATCCGGTCGAGGCCGTCCCGGTTGTCCAACCGGCAGCCCAGCGCGAAGCAGGAGTCGGTCGGGTAGGCGATGAGGGCCCCGGACCGGAGGCTGGCAGCCACGGTGCTGATGGTGCGCGGCTGGGGTGACTCTGGGTGCACGTCGAAGTACTTTGCCATTGGCCGACCCTACGGGATCCCGGCGGCCGACGGGCGCAGCCACGATGGGGGGCTCAGCGCGACGGCGTGAAGTCCGTGAGGCGTTCGAGGCTCTCGGCGACGGCGGCGAAGCCGTAGGCGAGCATCTCGTGCTCGTACGCCTCGACGGCGGTGCGCAGGTCGGCCTCGCCGCGGTGGACGGTGGTGAGGGTGCGGCAGAGGAGGGCGGCGTCGCGCAGGGCGGTGTTGGCGCCCTGGCCGGCGCTCGGGGGCATGGTGTGGACCGCGTCGCCGAGGAGGGTGACCGGGCCGGTGCCCCAGTGCGGGACGGGCTTGGCGTAGCGCACCGTCAGCGGTGAGCTGTTGACGACGTCGGACCGGCGGACGAGCTCCACGAGGTCGGGGTGCCAGCCGTCGAGGAGGGCGAGCAGCCGGTCGCGGACGGTCGCCCAGTCGTCGCGGACGCGGGCGGTGGTCAGCGGCTCGGGCAGGGTGACCACCCAGCGCAGGTAGCTGTCGGTGTCGGGGAGTGCGACGTCGGGGGCGAGCTCGGCGGCCGCGAGCTTCGGCGGGCGGCGGAACTCCATGCGGCCGAGCAGCATGCTCAGCCCGGGGCCCTGCACGAGGGTGCCGAAGCCCGGGACGAGGGCGGCGAAGCGGTCGGTGAGCGGGGTGCGTCCGAGGAGGGCGTTGCCGGGGACGTCGACCACCTTGGCGTCGGGGAGCAGCCGGCGGCGCACGGCCGAGCCGACGCCGTCCGCGCCGACGAGGAGGTCGCCCACCGCGCCGGTGCCGTCGGAGAAGCGGGCCTCGACCGTGCCGTCCGGCCGCTCGGTGTAGCCGGTGACGGCCTTGCCGAACTCGACGCGCTCGCCCAGCCCGGCGAGGAGGATCTCCCGCAGGACGCGCCGGTCGGCGGCCGCCCCGCCGTCGGCCGCGCCGAGCCGGCGCAGCTCGGTGAGGTGCTGGTCGACCACCCGCCGCTCGCCGGCCAGGGGCCCGGTGACGGCGTCGAGCAGTCCGTACAGGCGCGGCGGCAGGCACTCGCGCAGGGCTCCGAGCCCGTGCTCGTTCAGGCCGATGCGGAATCCCTGGTACCGGCTGTCCGCCGCCCCCTCGCGCTCGTACACCCGGACGTCGATCCCGGCGCGGACCAGCCCCTGCGCCAGGCACAGGCCGCCGATTCCGGCCCCGGCCACGACCACCCTCATGCTGCGCTCCTCGTGATCGTTCATGGGCATCAGCATGTCGGAGCGGGGCACCGGGCGGCAGGACATCGCGTCATCGGTGGGACATGACAGGTGTCACACGTCCCGCGGGCGCCGGGCGGCGGCCTCGGTCCGCGAGCCTGGCGGTGGTCTTCTTCGTGGTTCGGCCTTCCGCGGCGGCGACGCGACAACGACCGGCGCCGCCCATGGCGGAGGCCGCCTCCGGTGGGGGACGGAGGCGGCCTCCTGGGGGAATTGGCATGGGGGATCGGCGTGGGGGAGACGGTGGTTCAGGCGGGCAGGCCGACGGCCCGTTCACGCCCGCGCCGCTGCTGGATGACGACGGCGACGACGAGCAGGAGCCCCTGGGCGACGTTCTGCCAGAAGGAGTTGATGCCCTGGACGGTGAGCCCGTTCTGCAGCGCGCCGAGCAGGGCGACGGCCAGGAGGGTCCCGGCGATGCCGCCCTTGCCGCCCTTGAGCGCGCAGCCGCCGAGCGCGGCCGCGGTGATGGCCTGGAGCTCCAGGCCCTCGCTGCCGGAGGTCGGCTGCCCCGAGCCGGTGCGGGCGGTGAGCAGGACGCCCGCGACGGCCGCGACCATGCCGGTGAGCGCGTACACCGAGAGCAGGTACTTGTTGAGGTCGATGCCGGCCAGCCGGGCGGCGGTGGGGTTGCCGCCGAGGGCGTAGATGTTGCGGCCGATGTCGGTGTAGGTGAGCAGGACGTGCACGGCGGCGGCGACCAGGATGAGGATCCACACCATGGTCGGCAGGCCGGCGATCTTCCCGCGGCTGAGGAAGACGAACAGCGGGTCGCCGAGGACGTAGCCCTGGGCACGGCCGTCCGAGATCAGCTGGGCGACGCCCTTGTAGGCGGCGAGCCCGGCCAGGGTGGCGATGGTCGGGTTGACCCGGCCGTAGATGATCACGACGCCGTTGAGCAGGCCGACGGCGGCACCGGCCAGTACGGCCGCGCCGATGCCGAGCGCCGCGCTGGAGCCGGTGGACGTGAACACCATCGCGCTGACCACGGAGGCGAGGCCGGCCTGGGAGCCGACCGAGATGTCCAGGCCGCCGCAGATGATCACCACGGTCTGGACCACGGCGAGCAGCCCGGCGATGGTCACCGCCTCGGCGATCACCTGGATGTTCTTCCAGCCCAGGTAGTTGAGGTTGAGCGAGCCGAACAGCGCGAGCACGGCCGCGAGGGCCAGCAGCAGGATGAGGTTCTGGCCACCGACGGCGCCGAGCACGGCCCGCGCACCGGTCGGCCGGGCGGGCCCGGCGGGGGCCTGCGGCCGCTGGTCGGCGGTGGCGGAGGGGGTGGTCATCGGGCAACTCCGGTGGTGGGGTCGGTGGTGCTGGAGGGGCCGAGGTCCTCCGACATGGCCAGGGCGAGGATCGCCTCCTCGGAGGCCTCGGCGCGGCCGAGTTCGCCGGTGATCCGGCCGTTCTGCATGACGAGGATCCGGTCGGCCAGGCCGAGGACCTCGGGCAGCTCGGAGGAGATCACCAGGACGGCGACGCCGTCGCGGGCCAGGTCGGCGATGATCTGGTAGATCTCGGCCTTGGCGCCGATGTCGACGCCGCGGGTCGGCTCGTCGAGGATCAGCAGCTCGGGGCGGCGGGCCAGCCAGCGGGCGAGCACGACCTTCTGCTGGTTGCCGCCGGAGAGCGTGCGGACCTCGGTCTCGATGGAGGGGGCGCGGACCCGCAGCCGGTCGGCGTACTCCTGGGCCAGCTGCTTCTCGGCGCCGCGCCGCACGAACCGCCGGCGGCGCAGCCGGTCGAGGCTGACCAGGGAGGTGTTGTCGCGGATGGTGCGGTGCAGGAAGAGCGCCTGTGCCTTGCGTTCCTCGGGGGCGAGCCCGAGGCCCGCCCGGATCGCGTCCTTGGGCGAGCGCAGGCGCACCGCGGTGCCGCCGAGGAGGACCTCGCCGGAGCGGATCGGCGCGTCCCCGGCGAGGGCGAGGGCCAGTTCGGAGCGGCCGGCGCCGATGAGCCCGGCGAGGGCGACGACCTCGCCGGCCCGGACCCGGAGGCTGACGTCGTGCACGTCGTCGGTGGTGACGCCGCGCACGTCGAGCACCACGCGGTCGGTGGCGACGTCCTGACGGACGAACAGGCCGGCCAGGTCGCGGCCGACCATCAGCCGGACGAGCTCGCGCTCGTCGGTGCCGTCGGCGGGCAGGACGCCGGTGAGGGTGCCGTCGCGCAGGACGGCGATCCGGTCGGCGAGCCGGAATATCTCCTTCATCCGGTGCGAGACGTAGATCACCGCGATGCCCCGGTCGCGCAGCCGGCCGATCAGGGCGAACAGGGCCTCCACCTCGTGCTCGGAGAGCGAGGAGGTGGGCTCGTCGAAGGCGATCGCCCGGGGCGGCACGGCCCCGGTGAGCGCGCGCATGATCTCGACCAACTGGCGCTGTGCGGCAGTGAGTTCGGAGCCGAGGAGGTCCGGGTCGAGGACCTGGTCGAAGCCGAGCTCGGCCAGGTCGGCGGTGATCCGCCGGCGCAGCTCGGCCCGGTCGAGCCGGCGGCCGGCCCTGCGCGGCAGGCTGCCGGCGTAGACGTTCTCGGCGACCGACACGTGCGGGATGATCTCCGGCTCCTGCGGGATGATCCGGATGCCCGCGCGGCGCGCGTCGGTGGGGGAGGAGAGGTCGAGCGGGGCGCCGTCGAGCAGGACCCGCCCCTCGGTGGGGCGGTGGTCGCCGCTCAGGATGCGCAGCAGCGTCGACTTGCCGGCGCCGTTCTCGCCCATCAGGGCGGTGACCTGGCCGGGCGGGAACTCGACGGTGACGTCGTGCAGCGCCCGGACGCTGCCGAAGGTCTTGCCGACGTTCTCGGCGACCAGGCCCCGGCCGGGCCGGGGGGACGGCCCGGAGCCGGGTGGGGACTCGGGTGCGGTCATTCGTGCCTCGCTGGAGGTGCTGGGGGGTGCCGTGGGTTTCGTGGGTGCGGTGGGCCGTGCGGCGGCGTCAGCTGCAGGTCATGCCGGTGCTCTGCCAGGTCGAGGCGTCGACCATGGTGGTGGGGGCGAAGGCCTCGGCGGGGAAGTCCTTGCTGTTCTTGAGCTTGTCGTACATGGTCTGGACGGCCAGCGCGCCGACGTCCTTGCCGTTGATGAACAGGGCGGCCTTCATGCCGGAGGGCTTGCCGCTGGTCCAGTCCTTGCAGGCGAGGTAGGCGCCGAGGCCGACGCCGTCGATGTCGTCGGGGCTGACGCCCGCGTTCTGCAGGGCGGTGACGGAGCCCTGGACGTTCTCGTCGTTGCAGCCCCAGACCACCCAGTGCTTGACGCCGGGGTTGGCGGTGAGGGTGGCGGCGGTCTTGTCCTGGGCGCCGGTGGGGGTGTTGTCGGTGGCGACGTCGATGTTCTTGACGTCGGCTCCGCCGGCGGCGGCGAAGGCGGCCTTGGCGCCCTTGATCCGGTCGCCGCACACGGTGACGTCCTGCTTCCAGGCGGAGATGGTGCGGGTGTCGGCGGGGTTCCAGCCGGCCTTCTTGAACTCGGCGGCGGCCCGCTTGCCGACCTCGCCGCCCATCTGCTCGCCGGAGAAGCCGACCCGGGCGACGAGGTCGCCCTTGCCGCAGGAGGCGGGCGCGGGGCCGGTGGCGCAGATCTGGTCGTCGGAGGTGAGCAGGGCGACGCCGGCATCCTTGGCGGTCTGCACGACCTGGGGGCCGACGGCCGGGTCCGGCACGACGACGATCAGCCCGTTGCTCTTGCGGGCGATGGCCGACTGGACCTCGCTGACCGTCTTGTTCGCGTCGTTGCCCAGGTTCACGACCTTGAGGTCCACGCCGAGCTCGGCGGCCTTGGCCTTGGCGCCGGCGGCCTCGCCGACGAAGTACTCCTGGTCGCCCTGCTTCTGCAGGTAGGTCAGCGAGATCTTGCCGTCGACCTTCGCCACGGTGCCGGACGACGACTCCTGGCCGGTCGAGCACCCGACGGCGCCCACGAGGGACACGCAGCCCAGGACGGCGACGGACAGGACACGACTGCGGCGGATGAACATGCGGAGACTCCCGGTCAGGAGAGGAGGATGGGGGAAGTGATCGCGGAACAGTTCCCGCGGTCCGAGCTTGTGAAACAGCAGCACTTGAATCAAACATAATCGATCAGAAGCAAACTTGATCAAACGTGCTCGCACAGGAAACTCCCGGTCCGGACTTTCGTCAAGGGTCTTCGATGCGCTCGCGTCAATTCGAGACGTTCCCGTTATCCGCAGGGGCCGTGCAGGCCCCGCCCCGCTCTCCCGGCCGGGAGAGCGGGGCGGGTGCAACTACAGCCGGTGGAGCCTCAGTTGACGGCATCGGTGACGACGACCTCGCCCACCAGCTCGGCCGCGGCGGCCCGGCGCTCGCCGGACAGCCCGTCATCGGCGACCAGCACGTCCACCTGGTCCAGGGCCGCGAAGCTTGCCAACCCGACGGTGTCCCACTTGGTGTGGTCCGCGACCACGACCACCCGCCGCGCGGAGCCGATGAACGCCCGGTTGGTCTCCGCCTCGGCGAGGTTGGGCGAGGTCAGCCCGGCCTCGGCGGAGATGCCGTGGCAGCCCAGGAACAGCACGTTGACGTGCAGCGAGCGGATCGCCTGGTCGGCGAGCGGGCCGACCAGGGCGTCCGAGGGCGTGCGGACCCCGCCGGTGCGCAGCACGGTGATCCCGGCGCCGGTGGCCGGCCCGGGGTGCTCGAACACCTCGGCGATCCTCAGCGAGTTGGTCACCACGGTGAGCCCGTCCACCGCGGCCAGCTCCCGGGCGACGGCGTGCGTGGTCGTGCCCGCGCCCAGGCCCACGGCCATGCCGGGGCGCACGAGTTCGGCGGCGGCCCGGGCGATCGCCTCCTTCGCCGACAGCTGCCAGGAGGACTTCGCCTCGAAGCCGGGCTCCTGGCTGTTCGGGGCGCCGGCCGGGACGGCGCCGCCGTGCACCTTGTCGAGCAGGCCCTGGCGGGCGAGGGCGTCGAGGTCCCGGCGGACGGTCATGTCCGAGACGCCGAGTTCCCGGGTGAGTTCGTTGACCCGCACCCCGCCCCGCTGCCGGAGCCGTTCGAGGATCACCGCGCGCCGTTGCCGCGCCAGCAGCTGTGCGTTGTCGGTCACGTGGCACTCCTGAGCGCGCATGCACGCGGACGCGGCCGGGGCCGCGCCCACCCGGCGGTGTGCGGACGGGGATGGTGCAGGGTCAGGACAGGGTCGTCCAGGACTGGCCGGCCGCGGCGGAGTTGGGCTGGTCGGTGAGGACCGCGGAGGCGGCCGCCGGGTTGGCGGCGTCCAGCGCCAGGCCGGTCGCGACGTTGGTGACGGCCAGTGCGCCGGTCGAGGTGTTCTGGAGGACCCGCCACTTCTGGTAGGCGTTGTTCGGGTCGTAGCCGTTGGTGACGTACGCGGCCGCACCGGCCGTGCCCGGGGCGGTGAGGGTGCCGTGGACCTGGGTGCCGGTCGAGCAGTTGTCGGTGATGCGCACCGTGCCGTCGGCGTTGGCGGCGAAGTTCCACTGCTCCGAGGTGTGCGTGTTCCACCACGTGTTGACGTCGACGGCCGCGCCGTCCGCCGAGCTGCACGTGCCCTGGACCTCCAGGGCCTCGCCGCCGGTGCCGCCCGCGCTGATCGCGTGGTACCTGCCGTCGCCGGTCACCGCCGCCGGGGTGGACGCGGCCTGCGGGGTGAGGCGGAACATGGCGACGCCGTGCGCGGCGACCCAGTTCCCGCCGACGGTGCCGCCGGCGGCGACGGTGCCGGTGGCGCCGGTCCACAGCTCCTTGTACGTGTAGCCGCCGTTCAGGCCGAGCGAGGCGAGGGTGCTGCCGATCATCTGCCAGTTGTTCGGGTCCTGGTTGACCAGCAGGACGGCCGTGTCGCCGCCCGCCAGCGGCCGCTTGAGGACCACCGGCGCGGTGCTGCTCGCGGGCGGGGCGCCGACGAGGGTGGCGGGCTTGGCGAGCGTGTCCTGGTCGACCCGGACGACGTCGGCGTTCTTCATGATCGCGAGGCTGGAGGCGGTGATGCCGGTGGACCAGCTCGCGCCGGTGCTGTCGGTGTGCCAGGCGTCGGCGTAGTTGCGCAGGTCGGCGCCGGAGATGAGCGGGGAGGCCATCATCGACAGGATCGACAGCTCGGTGCGCGACTCGTCGTCGGTGAACGGCTTGTGGCACGCGCAGGTGTCGGAGACGCCCCACGAGCCGTAGACGTCCTGCCAACCGGCGAACATCATGTCCATGTCGTTCCAGCTGCCCGGGCGGACGTTGCCCGGGTACTGCAGGGCCGTCTGGAGCTGTCCGCCGTACAGCACGCCGTTCAGGTCGCTGCCGCGGTCGCCGCCGATCCGGCAGAGGTTGGCGACCTGCCCGCACCACACGCCGGTCGGGGCGTAGCCCGGGGACTGGTACGCCGGGGTGCCGGCGGCCCGGATCACCGGGTCGGTGCGGGCCGGGTCGTTGGCGTCGAGCAGGTACGGCACGCCGGTGTGCACGGGTTGGGCGGAGACGCTCAGGGTGACTTTCGGCCTTCCCTGCGCGGCGGAGGCGGCGTCGAGGGCGCGTTGGAAGGTCTGCACCCGGGCGTACATGGACCGGGTGAGCTCCTTGCCCTCGCCCTGGGTGTAGTAGTTGTGGCCGTCCGGACCGGTGATCTGCGGGCCGTACGGGCAGTCGTCGTACTTGACGTAGTCCACGCCCCAGGCGACGAAGTCGCTCGCGTCGGTGCTCTCGTGGCCGAGGCTGCCGGGGTGCATCTGGCAGGTGAGGTAGGTGTCGGTGCCGTAGAGGCCGAGCTTCATGCCCTTGCTGTGGGCGTACCAGGACAGGTACTGGATTCCGTTGACGGTCTGTCCGTTGACGGTCTGGGACGGGAAGGTGTCCGGGCGTGGGGCGAGGTGGCCGGAGGTGGGGTCGTTGCCGGTGCCGTCGGTGCCGCTGACCGGGTTCCCGGAGGCGTCGTAGAGCTGCATCGAGCCGTAGGACGTCCGCACGATGTCGGTGGTCTGGCCGTCGCGGTGCCACAGCGACCAGCCGTCGTCGATGGTCACGGTGTTGTAGCCGGCCGCCACCAGGCCGTTGGCGGACATGAAGTCGATGGTCTGCTTGACCTGCTGCTCGGTCACGTTGGTGCCGAGCGAGTTCCAGGAGTTCCAGCCCATCGGCGGGGTGAGGGCGGTGCCGTTGTCGAGGGCGGCGGCGGGGGTGGCCGTGCCCAGCGCGACGGCTCCGAGGCCGGAGGTCGCGAGGGCGAGGGACAGCAGCGCGCCGAATGTGCGCATGCGTGGACGCATGGGTGCTCCAAGGTGGGGGGCAGGTGGGGTGCCAGAGCGAACTCCTGTTGGAATGTGTTGAGTCGTGTCGGGAGTCGACAAGGCCGTGCTCAGGTTTCAACAGGAGTAGGCGCAGGCTAGTGGCTCGACCCGATTCGGCTCAAGGGGCATGCACAGCAGGATAACGAGCTGGTATCGGCCAGAAGTTCACTGGGCGTCAGGCCTTGACGGGCGGGTGAACGTGGCGTTTCCTGTCACCGCCACGTTCGATCGCGTTCGTTTATGAGTGTTTGAACGTTCAAATCACCAAGCCCCCACCCTGGAGCATCCATGCGCCTGCGCCTGTGCACCTCCGGCGTCGCCGCCTTCGCCCTCGCGCTGACGGGGTGTTCGCCGGACCCGCCCGCCCCGGCGGCGCACGGCCCGCTCACCATCACGTTCCTGCAGAAGCAGGGCGACCAGGGCTACTTCGTCGACGAGGCGGCCGGCGCCAAGGCCAAGGCCGCCGAACTCGGCGTCGACCTGACCGTCGTCGACCTCGGCAACGACCGCGACCGCGCGCTCAAGGAGGCCGGGGCGGCGGTCGACAAGAAGACGCGCGGCCTCATCGCCGTCGTGCCCGACCCGTCCGTCGGCCCCGACCTCGTCTCCCTCGCCCGCAAGGCCGACGTCCCGCTGCTCTCGACGGACGACCAGCTCTGCGCCGACTACCCCGATCCCGGCGCGTGCTTCGCCAACGGACTGGTCCCGCGCGTCGGTTTCGACGGCGCCGGCATGGGGGCGGCGGTCGGCGAGCGCGCGGCCGTCGAGTACGGGAGGACGGGCTGGAAGACCGCCGACACCTGGACGCTGTCGATCGCGAACGACGACATCCCGGTCTGCCGGGACCGCGTGAACGCGGCGGCGGCCGCGTTCTCCGCCCACGCCGGTGCCGTCCTGAAGAACGTGAAGGTCTGGGCCGCCAACACCGTCGATGACGCGCGCAAGAGGACCGCCTACACCCTCTCCACGAGCCCCGGCGTCAGGCACTGGGTGGTGTGGGGCTGCAATGACGAGGACGTGGAGGGTGGCATCAAGGCCCTGGCGGACGCGGGCTTCGGGCCGGAGAACGTCGTCGGCGTCGGCATCGGCGCGTACCTGGCCTGCAAGGACTGGCGGTCCGGCAAACCGGCGGCGATGCGGGCCGCGCTCCTCATCAAGGGCGCGGCGGTCGGCGCGCTCGCCGTGCAGCAGATGGCCGACCGGCTGCGGGAGAACAAGGAACTCCCGCACGAGACCATCGTCCCCACCACCATGGTCGATCCCGCCAACTGGCAGGCGTCCGGCCTCTCCTGTGCCTGAGTCCGTACCCGGGTCCGCGCCTGGGCCTGCACCGGACCGGACCCGCCGACAGGGCCGCTGAGCAGCGCTGTAGGCTGCTCCGGCCCAGCCGGGCTCCGGCACACCCTTGGCAATCAGGAGTCGATCGCGCATGTCCGCCCCCGCGAAGCGCCGCAAGGTCAACCTGTCGCAACAACGCGTGGTCGGCAGCCCGTTCGGGCCCGTCCAGATCAGCCACGACCGCTGGCCATCCGTCATCGCCCGCGTGAGCGGAGCCGGGATACCCGCCGTCACGGCGCTGCCGGACCGCGACCGCGGAGGGCTGACGATCAACGGGCAGCACGTGCCCACGGCGCTGGGCACCCGCGGCTGGGATCCGCGCCGGAAGGCGCGCACCCGCACCGCCCTCGTCGGCGCCCGCGGCTACGAGCTGCGGCCGACCGCGCTGTGCCGGGCCGAGCTGCGGCGTGACGGCGTGGTCATCGGTCGGGCGCAGGGCACCTTCCGCTCGTACTCCCCTTTCCGCGGGATCCCCGGGATCGACGCCGTCGTGACGTGGTCGCCGGGCGTCGACCCGACCGACGTCGCGATCGGCCAGGCCATGGTGGTGGCCTTCGGTGCCGGGGCGCCAGGCGCGATCCAGCGGTGCCTCATGTTCTGGCTCGACTGGATCAATTGACTCCTGTTCGGGGCGGGAGTGACTCCGGCGCGGAGCCCTGGATGGCGCGGACGATCCGGGTGGCCCAGTCGGCGGGGCGTTCGTGGCCGAGGAGTGCGGAGAGCCGGTCCATGCGGGTCCGGCGTTCGGCGGCGGAGAGGGCGAGGGCCCGGGCCAGGACGGTGCTCAGGTCGTCGGGTGAGCGCGGGTCCGTGAGGAGGGCCGCGTCGCCGAGCTCGGTGGCGGCGCCGGCGTGCCGGGAGAGCACCAGGACGCCCGGCGTGCGGGCGGGCAGTGCGGCCTGGGCGGCGACGAACTCCTTGGCCGTCAGGTTCATCCCGTCCTGGAGTGAGGTCACCCAGAGCACGTCGGCCGTCAGGTACTCGTCGACGACCGCGGCGGCGGGCAGAATGCCCGGCAGGTAGTCGACCGGCTGCCAACCATGGTGCCGCCAACGGTCGTTGACCTCGTCGATGCGCTGTTCCAGGTGCCGGCGGGTGGCGTCGTAGGCGGTGATGCCGGGCTCCGGCGGCGGGCAGACCAACCGGAAGACGAGCCGCCCGCGCAGCTCGGGCCGTCGCTCCAGCAGGCGGTCGAGGGCGTCGACCTTCTGGACCGGCGCCTTGGCGTAGTCGAGGCGTTCGACCGAGAGCACCACCCGGGCGGCGGCCGGGCGCGGCCGTGGCCGGCGGAGCCGGGCGAGCCGTTCGACGGCGCTCCGGTCGATGCCGAGCGGGTGCACCTCGGTGCGGGGGGAGTGCGGCGAGAGTGCGCGCCGGAAGCGGTCGGCGAATGCGGTGGTGTGGAAGCCCGCCCAGTCCAGGCAGGCGAGGGAGGCGCGCAGTTCGGCGGCCATCGGCAGGGTTGCGAAGACCTCCGGCGACGGGAACGGGGTGTGGTGGAAGAGCCCGGTCCGGAGGTCGGGGCGGGCGGAGCGCAGGAGGCCCGGGACGAGCCACAGGTTGTAGTCGTGCAGCCAGACGGTGGCACCGGGAGCGGCCTCGGCGGTGATGTGCTCGGCGAAGCGCGCGTTCACCTCCCGGTAGGCGGCCCAGGCGCGCCGGTCGAGGACCGACCGCTCGGGCTCGGACATCAGCACCGGCCACAGTGTGTCCTTGCACGCCCGGTGGAAGTAGCCGGTCCACTGCGCCGCGCTGAGCGGCACGAGGGAGAGCGGCAGCCCGGTGGGGTGCGGGCGGTCGGCCGCCCGGTCGCCGCCGGCCAGGGCGGTGACCCAGACGCCCGGCAGGCCGTCGGTGAAGGCACTGGTCAGGGTGGGCAGGATGCCGTTGGGGCTGCCGGGCGGCTGCCACGTGGTGCCGTTCCAGTGCATCGGCGGCCGGTGGTAGGCCACCACCACGGAGTGCCGACGCCGGGGGCGGTCCGGGTCGGGGGAGACCCACCCCAGGTCCTGCAGCACCGCGTGGATCCCGGCCGCGCCGTTCTGCCGGGGCCGGCGGACCAGCGGGTCCGCCGCGACCGCATCGAGCAGGGCCGCCTCGGCGCCGCCGACGACCACGCCGTGCGCGCCGATCCGGAACAGCGACAGGTCGTTGAGCGAGTCACCGGCCACGAGGATGTGCTGCGGCGTCCAGCCCAGCTTCCCGGCGAGGGCCCGGAGGGCGTTGCCCTTGGACGCCCCTGACGGCAGGACGTCGAAGTAGCGGCCCGCCGAGTACTCCCAGCCGCAGCCGAGCGCCCGGACGGCGTCGGTGACCTCGCGGGTGAGCCGCTCGGGGGGCACGTGGTAGGAGCAGCGGCCCTCCTGGACGACGCCGAACTGGTAGGTGAGCCCGGGGAAGCGGCGCAGCGCGGCGCGGATGCGGGCCGGCCCCGGCCAGCCCGCGCGCAGTTGCTCCTGGAGCGGGTCGACGGGGGAGAAGTCCGTCCCGTCGGCGACGGTGGCGCCGACGTCGGCGATGATCCAGCGCGGGCGCGGGACGAGCGGGTCGCGCAGCACGTCGCGCACGGAGGACAGTCCCCGGCCGGTGGCGAAGACGAGGGTCACCTCGGGGTGGCGGGCCAGTGCGTCGCGCAGGCGACGGCGCTCCTCCCGGGTGCCGCCGAGTAAGGTGCCGTCCAGATCGGTGACCAGAACCCCTGAGACCGGTGACATCCGTGACATCCGTCGGACGCTAGCACGATCGCTCAGCAGCGTGAAGTGTTCACCTCAGGTGTGCGGGACGGCCGCGAGCGCCAGCCGGACGGCGAGTTCGTCGGCGCGCAGGGCCGCGTCCGAGCCGGGACCGGTGGTCGCCGCCGCTCCGCAGACCACGGCTGCCGCGAGGCACTCCGGCAGGCTCCGGCCGTCGAGGAGGCCGTGCACGAGGCCCGCGTTGAAGCAGTCGCCGGCCCCCGTGGTGTCGAGCGGCCGCACCGGGACGGCCGGGACGTCGTGGCGCTCGCCGCCGCGGACGGCGGTGGCGCCGTCCGCGCCGCGCTTGACCACCAGGGTCGGCACCAGACGGGCGAGTTCGGCGATCGCGTCGTCCGGGTCGGCGGCGCCGGTCAGGCGCAGCGCCTCGGCGGCGTTCGGGGTGAGGACGTCGATGAGCGAGAGGACGCGGCGGACCGCCGGGTCGTCGAGCGTCGCGGGGGCGTCGTGGCAGTCCATCACCACCTGCGTGCCCAGCCGCCGTGCGGTGTCGGCCGCCGCCACCATCTCGTCGTCCCAGCGCAGTTGGGGCACCATCAGGACGCGCGGGCGGTACCGCCGCAGCAGGGGGACGAGCGGCACGGGCTCGACCGGGTCCTGGTAGCTGACCATCGCCTGGTCGCCGGCGTACGCCATCGCGACCGTCACGCTCCGTACCGGGACGGGGTGGTGGCGGAAGGCGGACGCGTCCAGCCCCTCCTGCCGGGCGCGGGCCAGCACCTGGGCGCTGAAGGCGTCCGTGCCGAAGTCCGCGCTCCAGACCACGTCGTGCCCGAGCCGGCGCAGCGCCATCGCGGGCGTGTACGCGCCCCCGGGCACCCACGCGAAGCCGTCGGCGAACACCTCGCTGCCGGGCTCGACCCGCCGGGGCAGCCCGTGGAACACCAGGTCCGCGAAGTAGGAGCCGACAACCAGCACTTCACGCGGCGGCAACGTCCCGTTCGACCTCATCCGGCGAGCATAGGGTCCCGTGCGGCGCCGGGGGACGAGAACGGCACGACCGCGTCAAGAACGGGGGAGTGGGAGAGAACGGGTTCGTTTACTAACATCAGGAGTGGATCAGGGACAGCGGAGAGGGGGCGGCATGCCCACCGAACCCGAGGAAACGCGCGAATCCGGGGCCACGCGCGGAGCGGCTGCGGCCGTCCCGCTGCGCCGGCGCGGCGAGGTGCTGGAGAGCGCGATCTTCGAGGCCACGCTCCAGCAGCTCGTCACGGACGGCTACGCGCGCCTCACCATGGAGGGCGTCGCGGCGGCGGCGCAGACCGGCAAGGCCGCGCTCTACCGCCGCTGGTCGTCCAAGGAGGAGCTGGTCATCGACGCCCTGCGCGCCTGCCTGCCCCCGCCCGGACCGGCCCCCGACACCGGCGGCCTGCGCGGCGACCTCGTCGAGGTGGTCACCCGGCTGCGCGCGGCGATGTTCAGCGAGCCGGGCGCGGCCGTCCGCGCCGTCATGAGCGAGCTCGACCACGAGCGTGCGCACGCGTTCCTGGAGATCGTGCTGGCGCGCGTGGTCGAACCCACCACCCGCCTGATCGCGGAGGTCCTCGCCCGGGGCGCCGCCCGCGGCGAGGTCCGCCCGGCCGCCGTCACGCCGCTGGTGACCGACGTCGTCCCGGCGCTGATGCTCTACCGCATCAAGGTGTGCGGCGGCGCGCCCGTGCGGCTCGACCCGGAGGCCATCGTGGACGAGGTCCTACTGCCCCTGGTCCGGACCTGAGGGCCTCCGGGCACCGTCAGGCGCCGTCCCCGGTGCCGCGGTCCGCGGCGGCCTCGAAGAAGCGGAGCAGCTCGACCGGGAACGGCAGCACGAGCGTGGAGTTCTTCTCGGCGGCCACCTCGACCACCGTCTGGAGGAGGCGCAGCTGCATCGCCGCCGGGGTCTCGGCCATCGTGGTCGCGGCTTCGGCGAGCTTGGCGGCCGCCTGGAACTCGCCGTCGGCGGTGATGATGCGGGCGCGGCGCTCGCGGTCGGCCTCGGCCTGGCGGGCCATCGAGCGCTTCATGGTCTCGGGGAGGGTGACGTCCTTGATCTCCACCCGGTCGATGTGCACGCCCCAGCCGGTGGCCGGGCTCTCCAGCATGATCTCCAGGCCGCGGTGGAGCTGCTCCCGGCCGGAGAGCAGGTCGTCCAGCTCGCTCTTGCCGATGATGGAGCGCAGCGAGGTCTGGGCGACCTGGAGCATCGCGAAGCTGTAGTTCTGGACGTCGACGGTGGCCTTGATCGGCTCGACGACGCGGAAGTACAGGACGGCGTCGACGCTGACGGAGACGTTGTCCTTGGTGATGCCCTCCTGGGCGGGCACCGGCATGGTGACGACCTGGACGTTGACCTTGCGCATGCGGTCGACGACGGGCACCAGCAGGGTGAGGCCGGGCTGGCGGGCCCGGTCGCGGACGCGGCCGAGCCGGAAGACCACGCCGCGCTCGTACTGCTGGACCACCCGGACGCCGGTGACGAACCAGAACAGGGCCAGGACGACGATGAGTACGACAATCGCCATGGTGCTGCGACCTCCCCCGTCGCGGCGCAGCACGGGCCGGGACCGGAGTGGCCCTGTCGCACGGGTGCGAGCCGCGGAGCACAGTATGCGCCGGTGTCGCGGCGTCCGACAGGGAACGGATCCGACCTTGACGAACTGTTACCTGCGGGGCAATGCGGTCGCCCCGGAACGGGTCCGCCCCGCCGGTGCGTTGAGCACGGAGACGGTGGTCCCGGGGGCCGTCCAGACCATGGCGGATTCAGCCAGGATGAACCTCAGGAGACAGTTGATCCATACCAGTTGACAGTGTGGCAGTGGTTAGCGAATGCTGGTGCCCGGCGCCGGACGCGACCGAGCCGCCCGCGCCTCGGGCGCGCCGGTCGCCGCCACCGGCCCCGGGTGCGCCCGCCCGGCCGTACCCCCGTCGGCCGAGTTCGGGCGCACCCGGGGCCGGTACCACCTCCGCTCCGCCAGCACCGGGAAAGGGACCCTCGCCATGGCCCGTCTGCCGCTCCGCCTCCGGCCTGCCGCCTCCTTACCCCCCGCGGTGGGCCGCTCCGCCGCCCTGGCCGCAGCCGTGCTCGCCGGGGTGCTGGCGGGCGGCGCCGTCGAGGCCGTGCGGCGGCGCCGCGCCGTGCCGGGCGTCGGGCCGGTCCCGGCCGCGGCCGGCGACGAGCGGACGATGACCACCACGGCGGGCAACGTGCTCGCGTACCGCGTGATCCAGTCGTCGGACGACGTCCCGGCGGACCTGCTCGCGCCGGTCGTCGTCTTCGACGGCGCGCTCGGCGACGGGGCCGAGCACGCCGGGTGGCTGCTGCGCGAACTCGCCGCCACCGGGCCGGTCGTGACGTACCACCGCGCCGGCTACGGCCGCAGCAGCTACACCGGCGGCCGGCACTTCGACATCGACGCGGCCGCCGCCGACCTCGCCGACCTCGTCCGGCACGTGGCCGGCGACCGGCCCGTGGTGCTCGTCGGCCACGCCCTCGGCGGCTACCTCGCCGCCACCGCCGCCCGCCGCCTGCCCGGCCACGTGCTCGCCCTCGGGCTCGTCGACCCCTCCCACCCGGGCGAGCCCCTGAGTCGTGACGAGGCCGACGGCGAGAGCGCGGCCCCGGACGGCGTGATCCTGCGCCTCGACGCCGACGCCCGTACGTGCGCGGCGGTCCGGCGCGAGTGGCGCGGCGCCCGCGCGCGGTTCCTGCGGCACGAGGGCCGGCTGCCCCGCGCCGACGTGCCCACGATCGTGATCACCGGCAGGCGCTCGAAGGACCTGCGCGACCGGCTGCGCCTCCAGCGCGAGTACTGCGAGGCCGCGCCGACCGCCGTGCACCGCGAACTCGACGCCCCGCGAAACCAGTTGGTGACCCACTGGGCGGTGGCGCAGCACGTCGGCCAGCTGCTGGGGGAGTTCGTCGACTCCCTGGCCGCCGGCTGGGCCGTCACCGCACCCGTGTCGCCGGGCACGACACGCGGACGCGCCTGACCGTCCGCGCCCCGGACTCCCCCTTCCTCCCCGTGGGACCCCCGAGGGAGGAAGGGGCTTCGCCTGGCCGCCCGCACTACTGCGGCGGCTGTGGGCCGCTGCCGCCGGGCAGTTCCTCGAACTCGATCACGAGGGAGCCCCGGCGGCGCATCCGGGAGCCGGGGGCGGGGTGCTGGGCGGTGACCACCCGGACCCCGGGCCAGGTCAGCGCCCGGACCGGCGGGCCGTCCGGGTCGTCACTCGCGATGACCAGGGCCGGCCTCCCACGCGACCTTCCGCGCGTGCGGCACGAGCAGCCCGACCACGTCGGGCATCGTCACCTCGGGGGCGGTACCAGGTCCGATCCACATCATGTCTCCCTCCCGGGGCCGGTGTCCCGCCGATCTCCCGTCGAGGGAGGACGACTGCACCGCCGGCCCCGGGTGTCGGTGCCGGCGGTGCGGGTCGGGTGCGCGCGGAGCGCGGGTCAGGCCAGGTTGGTGACGGCGGCCTTGACCTTGTCGCCGATGGCGGCCGGCATCGGGACGTAGCCCTTCTCGCCGATGGTCTGCTGGGCGGCGTCGCTGACGGTGTAGGCCAGGAAGGACTTGAGGGTGTCGAGGGTGTCCGCCTTGTTGCCCTTGTCGCAGACGATCTCGTAGGTGACCAGGACGATCGGGTAGGCGTTGTCGGCCTTGGTGCCGTAGTCCAGGGAGAGGGCGAGGTCGCCGTCGGCGCCCGCGACGGTGGACGTGGAGAGGGTGAGCGCGGCGTTGGCGGCGGTCGCCTCGACGGGCTTGGCGGCGCCGGTGGCGATCTGGGCGCTCTTCAGGTTGTTGGTCCGGGCGTAGGACAGCTCGGCGTAGCCGATGGAGTTCCTGACCTGCTTGATCTGGGCGGAGACGCCGGCGCTGCCGTTGGCGGACTGGCCGCCCTTGCCCTTCCACGCCTTGTCCGGCGCGGCGCTCCACGCGCCGCCGGAGGTCTTGGCGAAGTAGGAGGTCAGGTTGTAGGTGGTGCCGGAGTCGTCCGAGCGGTGGAAGGACTGGATGTCGGCGTCCGGCAGCTTGGCGCCCGGGTTGAGGGCGGCGATCGCCGGGTCGTTCCACTTGGTGATCTGCGAGTCGAAGATCTTGGCGGCGGTCGGGCCGTCGAGCACCAGGCTGTCGACGTCGTCGACGTTGTAGACCAGCGAGACGAGGCCGGGGACCATCGGCAGGTCGATCGCCTTGCCGCCGGTGCAGACGGCCTTGGAGGCGTCGACGTCGGCGGGCTTGAGCGCGAAGTCGGAGCCGGCGAACTGGACCTTGCCCTGGTTGAACTGCTGGACGCCCGCGCCGGAGCCGCCGCCGCTGTAGTTGACGGTGGTGCCCGAACAGGAGGCGCTGTAGGTGTTCTTCCACACGTCGATCGCAGGGGCCTGGGCGGTGGAGCCGGCGCCGAGGAGCGAGCCGTTCTTGCCGCACTTGGCGGAGGGGCCGGCGGCCGCGGAGCCGCTCGCAGCGCTGGACCCGTTGTTGTCGTCGCTGCCGCACGCCGTGAGCGACAGGGCGCCGACCAGTGCCACCGCGCTCAGGGCAATGCTGCTGGACCGGCGGTTCCGCTGGAGCATCTGTTTGTTTCCCCTCGTTTTCACGGCCCGCGCTCGACGCGGGTCCCGGCCGCAGGGACGCGGCTGTGGGATCCGGGGGTCCGGTGATCCCCGGGATGAAGAACGATGACGAACGTAGGCGGAGGAGGTGAACGGTTCTTCCGCCTGTTCTGAATCCAAGGTTAAGCGGCGCGGTCCGATGGGGCGGTGATCGCGGGGGCCGGCCACCGCCGTCCGGGTGACGGCGGCGGCCGGCCGCTGACGTGGTCGGGGTCGCGGTGCTCAGGCGGTGAAGACCGCGGCGTGCTCGGCGGCGAACTCGGCGAAGGAGCGGGCCGGGCGGCCGGTCAGCTTCTCGACGTCCGGGCTCACGGCCGAGGCGTACCCGGCCGCGTACAGGCCGTAGAGCTCGACCATGCCCTCGGCGCGCCACGGGTCCCAGCCGGCGTCGAGCATGCCGGCGAGGGCGGCCTCGGGGGCGACGGCGGTGTACTCCACCGTCTGGCCGGCGACGGTGCCCAGCTGCTCGGCGACGGCGTCGTGGGAGAGCGCCGCCGGGCCCGTCAGGGTGTAGACGGCGCCCTCGTGGCCCTCCGTCGCCAGCGCCTCGACGGCCGCCGCGGCGACGTCGCGCGCGTCGACGTACGACACCGCGCCCTCACCGCCCGGCACGGCCAGCCGGCCGTCCCGCACGCCCTGCGCCATGCCCAGGAAGTTCTGGTAGAAGCCGTTCGGCGCGATGACCGTCCAGGGCAGGCCGCTCTCCCGCAGGTGGTCCAGGCCCGCGACGTGCGAGGCCACGAACCGGATGCCGTCCGGGCGCTGCTCGACGCCCGCGGCGGCGTGCAGCACGATGCGCGGGCGGCGGCCGGTGCGCACCGCCGCGTCGATCACGTTCCGCTCGTGGCCGGCCATCTCCGGGTGGACGGCGACCAGCAGGTAGATCACGTCGGCGCCCGCCAGCGCGGCGTCCAGCGAGGCCGGGTCGGAGAAGTCGGCGGCGACCTTCTCGACCGCGCCGTCCCACTCCGCCGGCGCCTCGGCCGGGTTGCGGACCAGCGCGCGGACGCTCTCACCGCGCTCCCGCAGCCCCACGACGATCTTCGACCCGACCGTACCGGTGGCACCCGTCACAACGATCATGGATGTCTCTCCTCCCCGTTCCCGACGCGTACCTGATTCCGCGTCAGACAGCGGACCCGATGATTGCAGTTCGACGGGAATCGGATCAAGGCGGGTCCGACGGGTGGTCGGCACCTGCGGCGCCCCGGGCGGCGACACGCACGGCGCCCCTCGTTCCTCGACTTGGCGGCGGCCGAGCGCTTGGATGGGCCCGCGCCAGTGCCGAGGGGCCCAGTCGGAACAGCCCAGCCGGAACAGCCCAGCCGAGGAGCCGCCACCGTGACCGACACCCCCGCCGCCGAACCCGACCCCGCCGCCGCGGCCCGCCGGATCACCGAGCGGCGTGAGCAACTCGGCCTAACCGAGGAGGAGTTGGCGCAGCGTGCGGCGATGGCGCCGAACTACCTGCGCCACCTGCTGACGGCCGGCCCCGGCTTCGACCCGGGCGGCTTCGTCCGCATCGCCGCCGCGCTCGGGACCACCCGGGCGGCCCTCGTGGAGGGCCGGGCCGACGCCCCGCACGGGCAGGGCGGGCCCGGGCCGCGCCCGCGGCTGCTCAGCCTCAGCGAGCCCGAGTGCTGGGCACTGGTCGGCACCCGCGGGGTGGGCCGGGTCGGCCTGCCGGTGCGGCCGGGCCCGGTGGTGTTCCCGGTCAACTACGTGGTGGACGCGGGCTCGTTCGCGTACCGCACGGCCGTCGGCAGCGCGACCGACCCGGAGGAGGGCGCGGAGGCGTCCTTTCAGGTCGACCACCTCGACGAGTACCTGGGCCGGGGCTGGACCGTCCTCGTCCTCGGCACCGCGCACCACGTCGGGGACGAGGACGAGGTCCGCCATCTCGCGGGCCTGCCCGGCTCGACACCGTGGGCGGGCGGCGACCGGCCGCTGTGGGTGCGGATCCGGCCCGACCGGATCAGCGGACGGCGCATCGTCAGCGGGTGAGCAGGGGAGTGCCGTCCACGAGCCCGTGGCGGTTCGTCGTCCGGTTCGGCATCGTCAGTCCCCCGGCGGACCACGTGTACGAGGGCGCCCGTTCGGCCACCGGACCGCTGCTCGCCTCGCTCGGGGCCCGCGCCGTGGTGGCCGGGGCGGCGACGGCCGCGGGCCGACGCGCCGCGAGCTGAAACACTGCGGCCCGCGCGAACGCGGGCCGCAGCTTGCCGGGCCGAGGTGTTACTTCTTGGCGGTGTTCGTGGTGCTCGCGGTGCTCGGGTTCTTCACGTTCGCGGCCTTCGCGGCGAGGCTCGGCGGCAGGACGTTGTACGGGTTGTGGTGGTGGGCGCCGATGGTCAGCTGCTCCTCCGGCTTGCCGGCGAGCTTCGGCAGCACGTGGGTGCCGGTGGGGTCGGTGATCACGACGGCGTCGCCGTTGCGGCGCACGTCGTGCGGCGAGCCCTTGGCGTAGGAGGCGAGCTCCGCGCCCAGGCCGGTCGGGGTGGAGTCGGCGACCGTGCCGAACACGCTGGTGGGCAGCGTCAGCCCGGTGGCCGTCGCGCCGAGCGAGGTGTACGCGGACTGCTCGCCGCCGTACGCCGCGCCGAAGGTGGCGCCGCCGGTGACGGTGGTGCCGGCCGGGACGGTGACCGGGACGTTGGTGCCGGCCGGGCCGTTGACGGTGACGACGCCGCCCTGGACGTAGCCGGTGACCGAGCCGGCGTTCTGGGTCTGCTGCCAGGCGGCCTGGTTCTTCAGGACCGTCCCGGAGTCGGTGAGGGTCTGGTCGACGACCGGGGTGTCCGCGGTGAACCAGGTGCGGTAGGTCGACAGGATGCTGGTGAGGGTCTGCAGCGCCAGTTGGTCGTCGGTCAGGTTGGACTGGTGCATGAAGAACGGCCGCGGGTCGTTGGACAGCACGTACCCGAGGGTGATCTTGGCCTGCAGCGGCAGGACGTAGTTCGACCAGCCGGTGTTCAGGTCCAGCGGCGAGATGCAGGTCGTGGTGGCCGGGTTGGCCTCGCAGTTGCCGCTGCCGCCGTTGGCCTTGGAGGTGTAGAGCCAGTTGTACTCGCTCACCTCGTCGGACTGGGTGGAGAGGTTGTAGAACACGTTGATCGGGTGGCGCGGGGTGCCCAGCGCGGAGGCGATCTGGCGCTGGCCGGTCTCGCGGGAGGCGTCGACGCCCAGCCACTGGATGTTGTTGGCGCTCAGCGCCGCCAGGAAGTTGGGGTTGTCGTTGGGCTGCTGCGGGAGCATGACCGTGCCCGAGTGCTCGCCCGCGATCAGCTCGTTGGGCCGGAACGGCAGGCCGTTGGCCTGGCCGAACTGGATGTTCTGGGCGATCTCGGAGCTGATGTACGCCTGGTCGACGTACTGGATGTTGCCGGAGGCGTCGGTCTGGCACCGCCACGGGATGACCGAGAAGTCCTGCACGCAGCCGAGGAACGGGTGGTCATAGGTGTGGTTGACCCACATGAAGCTGTTCTTGTTCGCGAGGAGCGCGTTGCTGAGCGGGTCGGTGCCGCCCTGTGCCTGCGCGTACTCGATGCCGGGGCCGGCGTTGAACAGGAAGTCCAGCGTGTAGTTGTTCTGCTGCTGCCAGTTCACCACGGTGGAGACGTCCGCGGCCGTCATCCGGATCGGGTTGGTGGCCGGCACGCCGGCGGCGCAGTCGCCCTCGCCGGGGGTGCACTTGCCGCTCTGGCTCCAGCGGGCGTTGGCATTGAACAGGTCGTCGATGTGCGCCGAGAAGTAGTTGCGCCAGTAGCCGAGGTGCACGCCCCGCGTCACCCAGTCGACGATGCCGTGGGCGAGCAGCTGGAACTGCTGCTGGTAGTAGTTGTACGCGAACGTGAGGACGAGCTGCTGGCGGCCGCCGCTCGTGTACACGCCCGCGACGACGCCCTGTGTGGACGTGCCGGGGATGGTCTCGGTGACGTATGGCTCGAAGTGCGAGCCGGTGGCCGGGTCGTCGGGCAGCGCGGTGGGCAGCGCGCCGTACGAGCCGCTGCCGCCGGCGGTGCCCTCGAACTGCACGGGACCGTTGAGGTAGCGGAAGGCGTCGCCGCGGGCGGAGGCCGTCGCGGTGGCGGTGGTGGCGTCGAGCGAGCCGGTCCAGGTGGGCGCGCTCAGGCCGGTGTTGGCGCCGGGCCACACGTACGAGTCGACCTGGCGGACGTGGTACGCCGTCTCGTAGCCGGTGAGGGCGGAGAGTTCGGCGGCGGAGAGCTGGCCGGGGGAGTCGCTGGGCAGGACGACGCCCTCGAAATGGCCGTGCGGGGTGCCGTCGGCCAGGGTGTCGGCGAGGAAGGCCGACGTGATGGTCGCGCGGTTGGAGCTCGTGAGGTCGACCACGGTGGTCGGGACGCCCTCGGAGACCAACTGCCTGCGGATGCCCTCGACCCACGGGTTGCCGTCCGTGACGACGAGGACGTCGAGGTCCACCCGGGAGGTCGCGGCCGAGGCGGGCACGACCGTGCCGAGGGATATCACCACGCCGGCGGTGGCCAGCGCGACCAGCGGCAGGGCGCGGAAGGGCGTCCGGCGGGACGTCTTCCTTGGCATGCGCACTGCGGCGGAGGAGTTCTTGCGTTTCATGTGCATACCCTGCCTGACCTGGGACGTCTTACTCACCGGTTGCACGAGAGATTGACCAACTGATGGGTGATTGTTTGGAAACGGTTCCCATTGCGGATGACCCGTCGTGAACATCCCGTTCGTGCACGGGCGTTCAGGAGCGCGCCGGAGTGGCGGGGCGTCAACCGAGTCGCACGGAGTGTGCCGGGACCGTGGACGCCGGGTCGGCCGACTGGTATCCAGGCACCGGCAGGCACACGCACGTGCACGACTCACGAAGCGCAGAAGGACAACCGGGAAGCGGGGAGCATGCGCAGGATCCTGATCGTCGGCGCCGGCCAGGCCGGCCTCCAGCTCGCCCTGGGCCTCCAGGCCCACGGCTACGACGTGACCGTGATGACCGACCGCCCGGCGGAGGCGATCCGCGACGGCCGGGTGATGTCCTCCCAGTGCATGTTCGACGCGGCGCTGCGCACCGAGCGCGCCCTCGGGCTCGACCTGTGGGCGGACGACGCGCCGCAGATCGAGGGCATCGGCGTCACCGTGCTCGGTCCGGACGGTGCGCGGGCGATCGACTGGGTGGGCCGCCTGGACGGCAGCGCGCAGTCCGTCGACCAGCGGCTCAAGATGTCCACCTGGCTGGAGACCTTCGCCTCGCGCGGCGGCCGGGTGGAGGTGCGGCAGGCCACCGTCGCCGACCTCGACCGGCTCGCGCCGGAGTACGACCTGGTGCTCGTCGCCGTCGGCAAGGGCGAGCCTGCCTCGCTGTTCGAGCGCGACGCCGCCCGCTCCCCGTTCGACCGGCCCCGGCGCGCCCTGGCCGCCGCGTACGTGGACGGGCTCGGCCCGCGCCCGGGGCGCGACGTCCCCGTCGTCGGCTTCAACCTCGTGCCCGAGGTCGGCGAGTTCTTCGTCCTGCCCGCGCTGACCGCCGCCGGGCCCTGCGACGTCCTGCTCTGGGAGGCGCTCCCGGGCGGACCGGCGGACGTCCTCGGAGGGGTCACGGACCCGGACGAGGTCCTGCGGGGGATCGTCGACCTGATGCGGACCTTCGCACCCGGCGAGTACGAGCGCACCCGGGGCGGCGTCGAGGTGACCGACGCCGGCGGCACGCTGGTCGGCCGGGTCACCCCGGTGGTCCGCCGGCCGATCGGCGAACTGCCGGGTGGTGGCGCGGTGTTGGGCGTCGCCGATGCCGTCGTCACCAACGACCCGATCACCGGCCAGGGCTCCAACAACGCCGCCAAGTGCGCCGCCGTCTACCTCGACGCGATCCTCGCCCACGGCGACCGGCCCTTCGACCGCGCGTTCATGCAGGCCGCATTCGACCGCTTCTGGCAGGACGCCCGCGCCGTCACCGAGTGGACCAACGCGATGCTCGACCCGGCGCCCGAGTACGTCGCGAACGTCATCGCCATGGCCGGCCGACTGCCCGCCGTGGCCGACCGGTTCGCCAACGGCTTCAACGACCCCGGGGACTGGGAGCGCTGGCTCCTCGACCCGGACAAGGCCGCGGCCTACCTGGCGACCGTCACCCCGCAGGGCTGAGCGGCGAGTCGGTGAGTCGGCGGCGGTTCGCCAGCGGCGACTCACCCGGTGGTGAGGTCGAAGAGCGCGATGCACACCGCCCAGCACAAAGGCGGATCAGGAGGCAGATGCACAGCCGAGCCGGGTTCCCCTTGCTCCGCCACCGCACCCTCCCCCGGTGGTCACCACACAGCGCTACCGCCGATTACGGGACAGAGCCACCGCGCCGTCCCGATGCGGGAGCTGCGAGCGGCGGGCGGAGTGCCCCCGACGCGAGGACAATCGGAATCAGTGCCGAGTGGATCGGGAGGAGCCGATGGACTACTCGAGTCACGTCCATGCACGGGTCGAGCGCACATCGGGCATCGCTGTTCCCGCAGCGGCACTCACGCAGCGCGGTCGGTCCGCTGACGCTGCTGAACACGCCGAGGCGCAGACTGCTCCGGTCGGCCGGTTCGGAGCGGACTTCAGTCTCGTCCCGGCCCGTGCGCAGGCCCGGGTCGGTTCGGTCGACGACCCGCTGGAGCACGAGGCGGCCCGGCTGGCCACCCGCCTCGCCGTCTCGGCGGCACCCGTGGCGCCGGGACCGGATCCCGGCGCGTCGGCCGGGCCGGGCACGCTCCGGCGCTTCTCGGAGGCGGGCGACGGGCGGTCCGAGGACGCCCTGCTCCTGCGCAAGGCGGAGCAGGGCAGGGGTGGGGGGCCGGTGCCGGTGACCGCGACGCAGGTGCTCGGCCAGGGAGGGACGCCGCTCGCGGCGCCGGAGCGAGCGTACTTCGGGCCCAGGCTCGGGACGGACCTGTCCCAGGTGCGCGTCCACTCCGGCCCGTCCGCCGAGCGGGCCGCCGAGGCGGTTGACGCCAGAGCGTTCACCCTCGGCGAGCATGTGGTTCTGGGCAGCTCTCACGCGACCGGCACCGCGGGGAGGCGGGAACTGCTCGCCCATGAGCTGGTTCACGTGGCCCAGTACCGCAAGGGACTGGCGGAGGGCGGTACCGCACCCGTGCTGCGGCGGAAGCCGAAGACCGGCCACAAGGCACCCGAGTCGACGGTGCCGAAGGAGTGCCGGGACAGCGCGAAGGCCTGCTTCTCGATCAGTCGGCGCAGGGCCTGGCTGCTGAAGCCGGGCCGGCAGGTGGTGTCGTCGGTACCGGCGCTCGGCGGGCGGGAGGGCCACCCGACGCCGGTCGGCAAGTTCAAGGTCCACTTCCATGACAAGCACCATGTCAGCAGCCTGTACCACGCAAAGATGCCGTACTACGTCAACTTCACCGACAAGGTGGGCTTCCACGCCGGCTCGCTGTCGACCCGGTCGCACGGGTGCGTACACCTGTCGATGGAGGCCGCGGAACAGTTCTTCAACTATCTGAAGGACGGCGATCTGGTCGACGTCGTGCCCTGAGCCGTCCTCGATCCCGGTCGTCACCCGGATGCCACACGGCGGCCGCACCGGTGACGGATGCGGCCGCCGTGACGCCGGCGGCGGCGAGCAGAGCGAGGCGGTCGCGCCACGACGTTCTCAACTCGGCCTCCGTGGTCGCGGACCGGGCGTCGGCGCCGTCAGTGCTGGACGCCGGTGGAGAGGCTGAAGTGCGCGAAGTAGGCGTACTGGTCGGTGGACGGCCCCCAGGAGGTGTCGTGGCCGCCGTAGAAGGTGGAGAAGAAGACGCCGCTGAACGGGATCGAGGCGAGGTCCGGGGCGCCCGCGCCGGGCTGGGTGAACACCTGGCTGCCGTCGAGCCAGACGGTGATGTCGCCGCTGTTGCGGTCGACCAGCTGCTCGACGCTGTGCCAGGCGCCGTCGGCGGGCCACTGCCAGGAGCCGAGGCCGAGGTCGACGCCGTAGCCGGTGGGGCCGGAGTTGGTCGGGGTGTAGAGGTACACCTCGCCGTTGCCGATCCCGGAGCCGGGGTTGCGCCACATGTAGCGGGTGGACCAGGCGTTGCCGTGGTTGCCGCCGGAGGCCTCGCCGGGGGAGCCGCCGTAGAGGCCCGGGAGCTTGCCGGCCTTGCCGAAGTCGAAACCGGAGGGCAGCTTGAGGCTGTACTTCAGGTCCAAGGTGGTGGAGTTGGCGAGGTCGCCCAGGCCGAGGGCCGGGAGGTCGGTGTAGAACTGGCCGCCGCCGCTGGAGGGGCAGTCCGAGCAGGAGTTGGCGGAGGAGCCGGCGCCGTAGAACACCTGGAGCGCGGAGCCGTCGCCGGGGGCCGCCGGGTCGTTGACGAGGCTGAGGTTCTGCTGACCCCACTGGCCCGTGCCCAGGGTGCCCCAGGCGGAGGTCCAGGTGTCGGTGCCGTAGCCGGTGAAGTCGCCGGTCCAGGCGGGTGCGTCGGTGGTCTTTGCCTCTACGGCGGTGGCGGTCTGAAGGGGAGCGGCGGCGAGGAGGGCGAGGGAGGTGCACAGGGCGGTGAGCAAGCGCTTCATGACGATCCTTTGGCTGACGGCGGGGAGTCGTGCTGCGTCGTGCAGGGGCCGCTCACCATGACACGACCGTGGACGTGTTCCAGTCAAGAGTCTGGACGAAGTTCAAGAATGTGAACACTTTCGGGGTTTCGGTGCCGACGGCCCGGCTATATTGCTCGCAGCCAACGCCGCGCACGTGAACAGGGAGGCCTCCGATGGCGCAGCCGAGCCCCGCCGCCACCGCCGCAGCGGGCGTGAAGTCCGCCGTCCGCACGATCGAGGTGCTGGAGTACTTCGCCGAGCGCCCCGGACTGCACAGCCTCGCCGACGTCCAGGAGGCCCTCGGCTACCCGAAGAGCAGCCTGTACATGCTGCTGCGCACCCTCGTCGACCTCGGCTGGGTGGAGACCGACCTGACGGGCACCCGGTACGGCATCGGCGTGCGGGCGCTGCTGGTCGGCACCGCCTACATCGACGGCGACGAGGCCGTCGCCGCCACCCGCCCGGCGCTCGACCGGCTCGCCGACGACACCACCGAAACCATCCACCTCGCCCGCCTCGACGGCGCCGACGTGGTCTACCTCGCCACCCGCGCCTCCCAGCACTACCTGCGCCCGTTCACCCGGGTCGGCCGGCGGCTGCCCGCCCACGCGACGGCCCTCGGCAAGGCGCTGCTGGCGACGCTCCCGGACGACGAGATCGAACGCCTGCTGCCCGAGCGCCTTGAGCCGCTGACCGACCACACCCACACCTCCCGGGCCGCCCTCCTCGACGACCTCCGCGCCATCCGCGAGCGCGGCTACGCGACCGACCGGGAGGAGAACACGCTCGGCCTGTGCTGCTACGCCGTCGCCGTGCCCTACCGCACGCCGGCCCGGGACGCGGTCAGCTGCTCCGTCCCGGTCGCGCGGCTCACGCCGGGGCGCGAGCAGATGATCCGCGACGCGCTGTTCGAGGCCCGCGAGCGGCTGGGGCTGGCTACGCGTCACCTCTGAGATCGTCGGCCCATCGCCGCAGGGCGGCGAAGTCGTCGGCCGTCAGCCCGGTCCGGTCGTCCACCCGGTGGAGGAGGGCCGGGCCGCCGTGGTGGGCGTGCGTCCAGGCGCGGTCGGCGTCGGTGATCTGGTCGTCGACCCATGCGAACGGGCGGCCCTTGGCCCAGGCGACGATCTCGGGCGTCTTCCAGAACACGCCGTTTGGTGGTTCGGGCCGCGGTTCGGACCAGGTGATGACGGGCAGCGCGGGCAGCCCGAGGAGGGGCGCGATGAAGTCGTTGGCCTCGTCCTCCCACGTCGTCGCCCACACGAGATCGAAGGGGAGCGCGGCGAGCTCCGCGCCGTGCTCGGGATTGAACCAGACCCGCAGCGGCTTCGGGGGCTTGTTCGGCAGCCCCCACTCGGTGAGCCGCCGCCGTTCGGCGGCTTCCCAGCGAGGGGTGAGGATCCGGTGCGTCTCGTAACCCGCCGGCCGCCGGTGCGGCTTGCGGGCGGCCGGGTTGAGCGGTCCGTCGACGTCCAGTAGCAGCAGCGGCCGCATCGGCCTACCCCCCTCCGTGATCTTTCAGGGACGGTAGCCGTGTTGGGCCGCTGGTGGCGAGGGAATTACGAGACGCTCGGCCGGGGAGCCCGGCCGAGCGCGTCTCGGTGCTCGGGTCGGTTCAGACCTCGCCGAACTCGCCGGCCCGGACACCGGCGACGAACGACCGCCAGGCCTCCACCGGGAAGACGAGGGCGGGGCCCTGGGGGTCCTTGGAGTCACGGACGGGAGCGAGGCCGGGAAAGTCTGCTGTCACCTCGACGCAGGTACCGCCGTTGTTGCTGTAGCTGCTCTTGAACCACGCGGCGTCAACCAGGCTTACAGGGGGGATCATGACATTCCTCTCACGCCTTGTACTTGCGGATTATCTCCAGTGATGCGGCCTTGGGCAGCGCTTCCACCTGAAGCTGATGGTAGTCCCGCTCCCAGGCCCGAGCGGTCTCGTCCGGCCTGAAATGCGAAGGAGCTCCTCCTCCGGATCGGGGGAGGAGCTCCTTCACGTTCGGCCAGACGGCCTGCTCGGCATTTGGTGTGGCCAACTGGACGTGAAGCTCGGCAAGGGCGGTCCGGGGTTGGCGAGGGTGACTTCTGCATCCGTCAACTCGCGTCACCATGACGGGTGTTATGGCATGCCTGAACCTACCTTCTCGACGGCGGTGCGGATGGCGGTGAGGTCCCGGTGGGAGGCCAGGCCGAGGTGGTAGAAGCGCAGTTCGGTCGCGCCGGCTTCCGCCAGGTCGGTGCACCAGGCGGGCAGGTCGGCGGGGTCGCCGCCGAGGCCGGCGACGGCGCCGACGGTGGCCGCTACTCGTCGGCCGGGGGCGGCGTAGGCGCGGACGGCGTCGAGAGCGGCCGGTGAGCGGGTGGGGGTGAGCAGGACGGGTGCGGCGGCGTGGGCGTCCTCGGGGGGCAGGCCGGGGGAGGGGCCGAAGCCGAGTGGGTCCGGTTGGGCGTGCAGGAGGACGGGGAGGCCCGGGCGCTCGGCCGCTACGGCCGCGAGGACGGACCGTCGCAGCTCGGCTGCCGCGCGCACCCGCATCCGGGCCACGGCCGCGGCCGCCTCGGGGTCGAGCGCCGCGTCCTGGGCGGTGCCGGCGAAGACCGGGTCGAGCGCGTCCCGCACCTTCGCGCGCAGGGCCCACGGCTCGGCGCCCTCCGCCTGGTAGCCGTCCCGGCAGTGCCGGCAGAAGCAGAGTGAGAACAGCAGCCGGGCCGACTGCGGCAGAGTCACCCCCGCGACCTTGTCGTGCGCGTGCAGGTGGTCGAAGCCGTACCAGCCGCAGGACTCCAACTCCAGCCCGGCCAGACCGGGTTGGGCGGCGACCTCGGCGGCCAGCGTGGCGCAGTAGAGCCGCACGGCGGGGGAGGAGACGCACAGCGCCCACGGATAGCGGTCGCCGTAGGCGTTGAGCACCGCCACCCCGGGGTGGCGTACGCCGAGGCGCTGCCCGTGCGCGAGGACCGCCCAGGCGTACACCTCCACCCCGGCCTCGGCCAGCGACTTCGCGGCCCGGCCGAAGGAGCGCGGCGACCACGGCGCCTCCGCGGGCCGGGGCCGCCCGGCGCCGGACCAGCGGTCCTGGTCGGGGCGGTAGTAGACGGCGGCGTGCTCCGCGGTGACGACTTTGTGGCGCGGGTGGCGGGGCGTCAGTGCGCGCACGCTGTGGTACGCGGCGGCGACGGCGGCCCGGCGGATGCCGAGCCCGGTGAGGCGCTCGCCGCAGGCCGGGTCCCCGTCCGCGTCCCAGGGGTAGAGGTACGCGCCTACCTCGACGGGCCCGCGCCCGGCTCCGGTCACGCCAGCGCCTCCCGCGTGCGGTCGACGAGGTCCAGCAGTGCCCTTACGTGCTCCGGCGCCGGTTCCGTCAGCGGCGCGCGCACGCCTCCGACCGGGTGTCCCACCGCCCGCGTCGCGGCCTTGACCAGGGACACCGCGTAGCCGGGCCGCAGGTTGCGCAGCCCGACGTAGGGGCGCAGGAAGACCTCGATCAGCGTCGTCAGCGAGGCCCGGTCGTCCTCGGCGAAGGCGCGGTGGAAGGCGAGCGCGACGTCCGGGGCGAAGCAGAAGACGGCGGAGGAGTAGAGCGGCACGCCGATGGCCCGGTAGGCGAGCTGGGTCATCTCGGCGGTCGGCATGCCGTTGAAGAACAGGAAGTCCGGGTGCCCGGCGGCGCGGACGGCGCTGACGGTGCGCAGCATCCGGTCGAGGTCGCCGAGCCCGTCCTTGAAGCCGATGACGCCGGGCAGTTCGGCCAGGCGGGCGACGGTGTCGGGTTCGTACGCCGTCCGGTCGCGCTGGTAGAGGATCAGGTCGAGCGGTGTGGCCTCGGCGAGTGCGGTGATGTGGCGGACGAGGCCGTCCTGGCCGCCGTCGGGGCCGTACGGCGGCAGGACGAGCAGGGCGTCGGCGCCCGCGTCCTGCGCGGCGTGGGCGTACTCGACGGCGATCGCGGTCCCGTAGCCGGTGCCGGACACGACGGGCACGCGTGCGCCGGCCGCGTCGACGGCGACGGAGACGCAGCGTTCGTACTCGGCGGGGGCGAGGGCGGGGAACTCGCCGGTGCCGCAGGCGGCGAACACGGCGGCGGGACCGTCGTCGAGGCGCGCGTCGAGGTGGGCGCGGTAGGCGCCGGGGTCGAAGGAGCCGTCGGCGCCGAAGGCGGTGACGGGGAAGAAGAGGAGCCCGTCGAGCGGGGGCGGGCCGGTGCGTGCGGGCACGGGGTGGGTCCCTTCGTGGAGAGCGTCCAGCGGTGGGAACACCGAGGAGCGTAGGAGGGCCCGCACGCGGAGGTCAAGGGATCGGCGTTCTCATATCTGAATGACAGTCATTCTTGTGAACTATATTCAACCTCTGTGACCATGGACCCGGACACCCGTCCCCGGCCAAGGGAGTCACCGTGCCCCGCATCCTCGTCACCGGCGCGGCAGGCGCCGTCGGTACCCTCATCCGACCCCGGCTCGCCCGCTCCGGCCGCATCCTGCGGCTGCTCGACCTCGTGCCCCTCGACCCCGGCGAGGGCGAGGAGGCCGTCCAGGCCTCCGTCACCGACGCCGACGCGATGCGCGCGGCCTGCGAGGGCGTCGACGCCGTGATCCACCTCGGCGGGATCTCCCTCGAAGCCCCCTGGGAGCGGATCCTCGACGTCAACATCCACGGCACCTACACCGTCTTCGAGGCCGCCCGCCGCGCCGGCGTGCCGCGCGTCGTTTTCGCCTCCTCCAACCACGTCGTCGGCTACCGCACGCCCGCCGAGTACCCGCTCACGGCCGACACCCCGCCGCTGCCCGACACCTACTACGGCGTCTCCAAGGCGGCCGGCGAGGCCCTCGGCGCGCTCTACCACCACCGGTACGGCCTCGACGTCGTCTGTGTCCGCATCATGACCTGCTTCGCCGAACCGCCGAACCCCCGCGCCCTCTCCACCTGGCTCTCCCCGGACGACTGCGCCCGCCTCCTGGAGGCCTGCCTGGCCGTCGAGAAGCCCGGCTACCGCATCGTCTACGGCGTCTCGCCGAACACGCGCGGCGGCTGGGTCTCCCTCGACGAGGCCCGCGCGCTCGGCTACGCCCCGGCCGACGACGCCGAGGTCCACGCCGGGGCCGTGCACGCCGCGCACGGGCAGCCCGCCCACGACGACCCCGTCTTCGCCCACCTGGGCGGGCACTTCACCTTCCCCGACCTCGACGCCGACCACCTGTGAGGACCCGTAGTGACCACGTACGCCGCCGCCCAGGACTGCCCGCCCGCGCTCCGTCCGCCGGACCTGCGGTGATCCCGCAAGGGGGTGGGCAAGGGTCAGGCGCGCAGGCCGAGTTCGATCTGCTCCAGCGTGCGGCCCTTCGTCTCCGGCACGAGGCGGAGGGTCAGCACCAGCAGCACCGCGTTGACCCCGGAGAAGACGTACATCGAGGTGCCGGTCCCGAGGTGGTCGTGGTCGGACATGATCGGGTAGACGGCGGTGACCACGCCGGTCGCCGCCCAGAGCACCACCGCCCCGACGCCCATCCCGGCGCCGCGCGCTTTGAGCGGGAACACCTCCGCCATCATCACCCACACGACGGCGCCCCAGCCCAGCTCGTACCCGGCGAGGTAGAGGACGAGCAGCACGACGGTCAGCGTGCCGAGGGTGCCCTTGTCGTGGACGTGCGTGACGACCCAGCCGGTCAGGCCCAGCGTCACCACCATCACGGCGCTGCCGATCAGCAGCAGCGGCTTGCGGCCCCAGCGGTCCACGACGAACACCACCCACGCGGTGAACGCGAGCTTGGTGATGCCGAGGATGATCGCCGAGAACAGCGCGGTGTTGGTGGTGAGCCCGAGCGAGACGAGCATCGTGGGGAAGTAGGCGTTGATCGCGTTGACGCCGCTGAACTGCTGCCCGACCGCCAGCAGCAGGGCCACCAGCAGCATCGGTCGCATCCAGGGCGCCCACAACTCCCTTACGCGGTAGATGGTCTGCGCGGCGTCGAGGCGGATCACCTCGCGGATGGAGGCGAGTTCGGCCTCGATCTCCCCGGCCGGGTGGGTGGCCGCGAGGACGGCCCGGGCCTCGTCCTCCCGGCCCAGGTTGACCAGCCAGCGCGGTGTCTCGGGCAGGAACGCGAGCCCGGCGACCAGGATCACGGCGGGCACCAGCGCGCCGGCGAACATCCAGCGCCACAGGCGGTGCGGCTGGAGCCAGTAGTCGACCAGGAACGCGATCAGGATGCCGTTGACGATGAAGATCTGGTTGAGCGAGCCCATCGCGCCCCGGATCCGCGCGGGCGCGAGCTCGGACAGGTACGTCGGCACGGTGGCCGAGGAGAGCCCGACCCCCAGGCCGAGCACCGTCCGGAAGCCCACCAGCGCACCGAAGCCGGGTGCGAGGGCGCACGCGAGCGTGCCGACGATCACCACGCCGCCGGCCGCCGTGATCGTGCGCCGGCGGCCGATCCGCCCGGTCAGCCGCGCGGCCAGGCCCGCGCCGAGCACGGCGCCGGCGGACAGGGAGGCCGTCAGGACGCCCTGTTGGAAGCCGGACAGCTGCCAGGACTTGGCGATCACGACGAGGATGCCGGCGATCACACCGAGGTCGTAGCCGAAGAGGATGCCGCCGAGTGCGCCGAAGGCGTACAGCGTGACGGGATGGATCCTGCGGGGAGTGGGGTCGGGCCGACTCATGGGGGATCGCCTCGTCTCGGGGGTGGCGTGCGAGTGGTGGGTGCCGTGCGAGGGAGGTGCGGTACCCCCGGAGTGAAGCGGGCGGCGGGGGACAGGTCAAGACCTCTTGTCCACATCCGCGAATATTCATGGCGCTGAATATGATTGTGTGGGTCGGTATTTGGCGATTCGCCCGTTCAAATGAATGAACTGCAAACCGGATTCGGAACGCTGGGGCGCTCGGGATGCGCGGAAACGACGATGGCCCCTGCCCGGGTGCGGGCAGAGGCCGTCGAGGGCTCGGTCGTCGCCTAGACCGGACTGCCGGGCTTGGCGGAGTCGCTGGGCTTCACCAGGCCCGACCACGGGGTGAGGGAGGTGTAGACGCACAGCGCCTCGCGGTCGTCGAACAGCCACCAGCGGCCCTGGCTCGGGTAGAAGTACCCGATCGCGCCGCCCTCCGGGACGTCAGCGGAGTTCGTCCGGGCCTGGCACAGCCGGCGCGCACTCTCCTCGACGCTCGCCATTCCGGGGTAGGAGCCGCCGCCGGGGAGCGTCACCGCGGCGTAGACCTCCAGCCGGTGCGGCTGGGCGCACGGGACGACCTGGTAGTGGTCCGACCCGCTCCGGTACGCGTGGATGTCGTCGGCGGCGCAGTCGCCCGCCTTCAGGTACCAGGAGCCGGCCCGCCCCGCCACGACCGGGTGGCCGTCGGCGCCGCGCGTCGGGCCCGACGTCAGGTCGCGGTAGGCGAAGGCCATGATGCCGCCGACCATGGCGAGGACGAGGGTCCAGGTGACGGAGAGCACCAGGCCGGCGGCGGCGAAGCCGAAACCGCCCTGGCGGCGGCGGAAGATCCGGCGGAACGAGCCGACGGCGAGGCCGACCGACACCAGCGACATCGGCGGCAGGAACCCGATGAGCCCGAGGATGAAGGAGGTGACGGCCATCCCGCTGACCTTGGCCTTCGGCTGCGGGGCGACGGGCGGCGGGACGGGGGCACCGGGCACGCCGGGCACGTACGGCGGCCAGGCCTGGTGCCCGGCGACCGGCCCGAACTGCCGCCCGGCGGCGAGTCCGGCGCCGGCCGGGCCGGTGGCGTACGGGTTGGAGTTGACGTCCGGAGCGGGGGGTGCAGCGGCAGGCCGAGCGTCCTGCGGCTTCGGCTCGGCGCTCGGCTTCGGCACGACGTCGGGGGCCGGCTGGTCGGCCGACGGACCGGTGGCGGGTTCGGCGGACGGGTCGTCAATGGGCCGTGACACGGTGGCTGCTTTCCCCGGGGTGTTCGGTGGGCGAAGGGCCCGCTCCCGGCGGGCCGCCCGGCGAATATAGCCGATGATCAGACTGCCGCTTTCCCGAGATCTTCGGTAGGCGAAGGACCCGGCCTCCGAAGGCACCGTCAGTCCGAGAAGTCGTAGCACTCCCAAGGCGCGACGAAGGTGCCCGGTGCCACGAAGGCCTCGGGGATCCCGGCCAGTCGGAGAAACGATTCGCCGCCCTGCCGGACGCCCCCGAACGGGTTGTCAGCGCGAATGCGACGCCAGGCTCAGCACCAGGTGCGCCGACTCCGGGTGCTGGAAGTCCGAGTGCGCGCCCGCCGGTGCCAGCCGGGTGGCCGGGCCGCCCCGGTACACCTCGCTCGCGTCGACGTTCACGATCGGGTGGTCCAGCACCTCGTGCGGGTACGGCGAACCGGTCGGGCGCAGCGGTGTGGAGAACTGGTGGACCGGCGCGACGCCCGTGCCCGAGTGCCCGATGCCCGGCCGGCCCTCGGCCCGCAGGTGCCAGAAGCCGGTGGCGCGGTCCCAGCGGGAGTGCGTCAGCACGAGCGGCCCGCGCAGCGGCGCGGCGCGCCGGGAGCCGACCGCGGACTCGGGGAACAGCCGGGGGAAGAGCCGGTCGAAGGCGTCCCGGGGCGCGGCCATCTGGAAGAGCAGCGCGCTGTCCACGGTGAACGGCCGCGCGGGATCGCCCGGCCGGCTCCAGCTCAGCACCCGGGGCCCGGCGGGCCGCTCGGCCGCGTACTGGACGGCCTCGCACAGGAACCGCCCGCCGAAGGAGTGCCCGACCAGGTGCAGGTACTGGCCGTTGCGGTTGGCCAGCACCGCGGGGTCGGCCGGGTGGCCGCGGCCGGCGTCGAGGTACCCGAGCAGGTGGCCGAGCACGTACCCGGCCTGGCCGCGTCCCGGCGCGCTCATCGCGTGCGCCCGTTCGCGGATGCGCCGGTACCCGCCGAGCGAGGGGAGGCTGGACGAGGGCCAGCGCACCACGACGCACCACGGCCGGTACCCGCGCGCCAGACCCGGGTAGGCGCCCGGGCGGGCCCGGTGCAGGTCGGCGGCGCGCGAGAGCAGCGCCGCAGCAGCACGGTCGGCAGCCGCGGCGCTGGTCTGCCAGCCGTGGACGTACACGTAGATGTCGGTGGCCCGCTCCGGCACGCGCAGGTGCCGGGCGAGGTGGTCGGCGACGCGTGCCTCGGGCACCGGGGTCCGGGTGCCCGGGACGAGCAGTCGGCCGTCCTCGTCGAGGTCCACGGTGGCGGGACGGACGGCGGGCGCGGTTCGCGTCGGCAGGGTCCGTGCGGGGCGGGTCAAGGCGTGAGCTCCAGGATGCTGTCGATGCCACAGTGCAGGGAGTAGGTGAGCGCGAGCGGGTTGCCGTGCTCGCGGGCGAAGCGCCGCACGAGGGTCTGGGTGATCTCGCCCGCCGTCAGCCCGCCGGTCAGGTAGAGGTCGAGGAAGGCGAACGCGTACTCGGCGGCGAACACCTGCGGGATCTCGATCTGCGGCCCGAGCACGCCCTCCGCCCCGAGGTCGACCAACGCCCGCCCCAGGTGTTCGAGTTCGCCTTCCGTGGACTGCCCGGTGTGGCAGGCGTTCAGCAGCACGAAGGGCCGGAACATCGCCTCCGGCGCGTCCAGGTGCCGGCGCCGGTGGCGGCGCACGAGGTCGGCGTCGATGTGCCGGTCGTCGGAGAGCCGGACGGCGAGCTGCTTGAAGGCGGAGCCGTCGGCGACGAACTGGCCGTGGCACCAGAAGTACATGACGTCCTCGTCCAGCACCGCGCGCGACAGCGCGTCGAGCAGGCCGCGGGACTCGGTGCGGACGGTGAGGTGCGAGCGGTCCTCCAGCAGCTTGCGGACGTCGGGGGCGCGGCCGATGGATTCGAGGGTGTCGTCGGTGTTGAGGCTGGTGACCGGCCGGGGGCGGGCCGGGTGGGGCGGCTGGATCGGCGGGTAGGCGGTGCCGGTCTGCTCGACCTGGTGGCGGTGGCCGAGGAAGTCCGCCCAGGGGGCCGGGTGGCCGTCGTGGCCCGGGCCGCCGTCGACGGCGAGCATCGGCCACGGCAGGTGCAGGTCGGAGTCGAAGCTGACCCGGAGCGGGCCGTGCTCGGTGAGCGTCCGGTTGAGGTACTCCCGGAACACCGCCAGCTCCCGGCCCGGCCCTTCGAGCATCGTCTCCAGGAAGTACCGCCCCTCCTCGGCGAGTTCGGCCGCCCGGCCCTCGGCGACCGGCCGCAGGTGGGAGACGTCGACCGCGGAGGCGAACGGGTAGTCGTCCGGCATGCCGAAGTCGTCGACCGTCGCGTAGCGGACCAGCTGGTCGCGCCAGGTCGTGCGCAGCCGGGCGGCCTTGGCGAGGAGCCTCGTGCCCGTGATCGCGAGGTCCGCACGGTGCGGGCGGGTGCGCGGGGTGCGCTCGCCGGGCCGGAACGCGGAGATGTGCAGGGTGTCGTCGCGCTGGCGGCGCAGCGAGACGATGAGGTCGAGGGGGAGCGGGTCCTTCGGGTCCCGGGGGTCGGCCTGGCGGGGCAGCCGGGTGTAGTCGGCGGACGGGTTCTGCCGGATCTCGACGAGGAGCTCCTGGGGCACGTGGGTCACTCCTGCGGTCAGATCCGGGGGTTCAGGTCGGGGTTCGCGCGGGCGGCGAGCCCGAAGGAGGGGCCCGTGTTCATGGTCACCTGGCCGGCGATCTCGTGGCCGCCCGATTGGTGGCCGCCCGTCCGGTGGTCGCCGCGCCGAGGCGCCGGCGGCACGTCCACGACGGCGGTGAGGTCCTGGAGGGCGGCGCCGTGGCCGGCGTCGTACACGGTGATCCGCACCCGGTGCCGCCCCGGCACGGCGGGCGTCAGCGCGAGTACGGCCGGCTCGCGACCGGGCGTGTAGGCGGCGACGGGCGGTTCGAGCGCGGCGTCCGAGGCGACGGCGGCGACGAGCCGCAGGTCCGGCAGCTCGCGGGGGTCGGCGCCGGGCGCGTCGGGCTCCAGCCGCAGTTCGAGCCGCAGGGTGGTTCCGGGCGCGGGCTCGTCGAGCAGGGTGAGCCGGGGGCGCCACGCCGTGCGGGACACCGTCACGGCCGTTCGCCGCGCCCGCCGCGCGGGCAGGGGCAGGTCCGGTGCGGCCGGCAGGACGGCGGCGGCGGGCAGCTCCGCTAACCCGTCGAGGGCCGCCCGGCTTTCCACGGCCAGCGGATGCCCGGCCCCCATGACGACGTCCCGCCCGGCGCACACGGCGGCGAGCAGGTCCCGGGCGGCCTCCTGGCGCCCCGCCCCGGCGAGCGCCTGCCCGAGGCCGACGGCGAGGGTGGGGTACAGGCTGATGACACGAGGCTGCTCGGCGCCGACGGACAGCGCCCGATCGTCGAGCCTCCGGTGCCCGACAGCCAGCAGCGCGGCGGCACTCGATCCCGCGAGCGGAAGCCGGTCGGCGACGATGCCTGTGTAGATCCGGACGGCCCCGGCGTGATCCCCTGCGCGGAGGCGGGCGTACGCGAGGCTCTGGCGGATGCTCAGGGTGCCGCAGTGGCGTGGGCCGTGCGCCTCGGTGGCGTCAGTGGCGAGTTCCTCCAGGAGGACGACGGCCCGCAGCGGGCGGGGGCCGTCGGCCAGCACGAGGCCGTGGACCTCACGGGCGATGAGGGACCGGTGGTCGGCCGTGTCCATGGTCTCGCGGGTCCTGGCAGCGAGCTCGGCCGCCAGACGCGTGGCGGCCTCCTGGTCCCCGCTCGCCCGGTGCGCGAGCGCGAGGCCGACCTCGCTCCGGACGGCCATGGGATGGGCGGCGCCGACGAACCGGAACGCGTCGGCGACCAGGGCGGTGCAGTCGGCGACGGCGGTGTCGTGGTCCCCGGCCAGCAGCCGGGCGTTGGCGAGGTTGTGGCGCGCCAGCAGTACCTGGCGGTTGCTCTCCCCGAGGGCCGCCGCCCTCGCGGCCAGGACTTCCTGGTAGCAGGAGACGGCCTCGTCGCGGTGGCCCGCGGTGTAGTGATTGCGCGCGATCTCGTCCCAGGCGTCGAGCGTCAGGGGGTGCTCGGCGCCCAGGGCCCGGGTGCGGCCGGACCGGACACGCTCGTAGACCGCGGCAGCGCGGCCGTGTTGCCAGTACCGGCGGAGTTCGTGGCCGAGCGAGGCGGCGGCAGTGAGGGTGTCCAGGTGGTCGGGGCCGAGCACACGGGCGCGGTCGGCGGCGACGGCTTCGCGTTCGGCGATCGCCGAACGCGTCCGGCCGGTCCGGGCCAGGGCGGTCGCGAGGCCGCAGCGCTCGTGGAGGGTGTCCGGGTGGTCCGGGCCCTGGATGCGGACGCGGTCGGCGACCAGCGCCTCGTACAGTTCGACGGCCCGTTCGGCCTCGCCGAGCTCCCGGTACGTGGCAGCCACGGCGGAACGCTGGCCGAGGGTGTCCACGTGCTCCGGGCCCTGGATGCGGATCCGGTCGGCGAGCAGCAGCTCGCGGTCCGCCAGCGCCTGGTGGAGCAGGCCCGCCAGCTCCCGGGCGGTGGCGAGGGCGGCGCGCTCGGCGAGGGTGGCCGGGTGGTCGGGGCCCTGGACCCGGACACGGTCCCGGAGCAGTTCCTCGACGAGCGTGACCGCGAGCCCGGGCCGGCCCGCCATCTGGTGGATCGAGGCGAGGACGGACCTGGTGTTGAAGGTGCCGGAGTGGTCCGGTCCCAGCAGGCGCAGCTGGTCCGGGAGCAGGGCCTCGCACAGTTCCGTCGCCCGTGGGAAGTCGTTCACCTCCCGATACCCGGCCGCGAGCCACCCCCGGTCGCCGAGTACCGCGGGATGGTCGGCGCCGAGCGCGCGTGTGCGGTCGGGCACCAACGCCTCGAACAGTGCGACCGTCCGCCGGTGGTCGCCCGTCTCGCGGACGATCCAGGCGAACGTGAACCGGGTGCCGAGGGTCTCCGGATGATCGGGGCCGAGGACTCGGGTCCGGTCAGCCACGAGCGCACCGGCGAGGTCCAGCGCACGCCGCAGGTCGCGGGCGGCCCAGCAGGTCCAGAGCAGCCCGTCGCGGGCTTGGAGGGTGTCGGGGTGGTCGGGGCCGTGCACCCGGGTGTTGTCGGTGACGAGGGCGTCGAAGCGTTCGAGCGCGCCGGCGTGGTCATCGGTGCCGCGGTGTGTGAGGGCCTGCCACCAGCGGTTGTTGAGCGTGGTGCGGTGGTCGGGTCCGTACACCCGGGTGCAGTCGGCCACGAGGGCGTCGAGGAGTTCGAGCGCGCGGGCGTGGCCGCCGGCGTCCCGGTGCGCGAGGGCCTGCCACCAGCGGGTGTTGAGCGTGTCGTGGTGGTCGGGGCCGAGCACGCGCGAGCTGTCGGTGATCAGGGCCGGGTAGCGGCCGAGCGCCCGGACGTGCTCGCCCGCGGCTGTCAGCGAGCGGGCCACCGCCAGGCGGTCGGTCAGGACCTCCGGGTGGTGCGGACCTTCGACGCGGGTCCGGTCGGCGGCCAGTTCCTCGTGCAGGACGACGGCCCGCCGGGGGTCGCCGTTGTCCCGGTGCGTGGCGGCGAGCCAGAACCGGGCGTCCAGGGTGTCGGGGTGGTCCGGGCCCAGTACCCGGGTGCGGTCGGCCACGAGCATGGCGTACAGCGCCAGCGCCCCTCGGTGGTCGCTCACGCGATGGTGGGCGGCGGCCAGCCAGGAGCGGCAGTTGAGGGTGTCCGGGTGGTCCCTGCCCTGGACCCGGGCCGTATCGGCGGCGAGCGCCTCGAACAGGCTCAGCGCGTGGCGGTGGTCCCCGGCGTCCCCGTGGGCCAGCGCCTGCCAGCGACGGGCACCGAGGGTGTCGGGATGGTCGGCCCCCTGGATCCGTAGCCGGTCCGCGACCAGCGCGTCGCACAGCTCGACCCTGCGAAGCTGGTCGCCGGCTTCACCGCACCCCTGCGCGAGTCCCGACCGGGCGTTCAGCGTCTCCACGTGGTCGGGGCCGTGGACCCGGGTGCGCTCCTGGACCAGCCGCTCCCACTCCGCGAGCGCCGCGCGCGGGCGCCCGGCGGCCTGGAGCGCCCACGCCAGGTGGGCCCGCTCCGCCAGGGTGTGCGGGTGGTCCGGGCCGTGGACCCGGATCCGGTCCGCCACCAGCCGCTCCCGCTCCGGCAGTTCGCGCGCCGCCGGCCCGGCGAGGCGCAGGGCGTACGCGAGGTCGCCGCGCTCCTCCAGGGTGTCGGGGTGGTCGGGCCCCTGGACGCGGGCCCGGTCCTGCACCAGAGCACGATGCAGCTCGACCGCGCGGCGGTACCGGCCGGCCTCGCGGTGGGCGCGGGCGAGGCCGGTGCGGGCGGCGAGGGTCTCGGGGTGGTCGGGGCCGAGGGCGCGGGTGTAGTCGTCGACCACCTCCGCGTACTCGGCCACGGCCACCGCCGGGCTGCCCGCGTCGCTGCGCGCGAGCGCGAGGCGGCACCGGGCGGCGAGGGTCTGCGGGTGGTCCGGGCCCTGGACGCGGGTGCGGTCGCGGACGACCGCCTCGTAGCCCGCGACCGCCGCCGGGTGGCCGCCGGCGACGGCGTGGGCGGCGGCCAGCCAGCCGCGGCTGGTGAGGGTGTCGGGGTGGTCGGCGCCGAGCACGCGGGTGCGGTCGGCCACCGCTTCCTCGTACAGGGCGACGGCCAACCGGTGCTCGCCCGCCGTGAGTTGGGCGAAGGCCAGGCCGATCCGGCGGGTCAGCGTGTCCGGGTGGTCGGGCCCGAGCACCCGGGCCGCGTCGGCCAGCACGCGCTCGAACTCGGCCACCGCCTCCGCGTGGCGCCCGGCCGTCTGGAGCGCGTACGCGAGGCCGGCCCGGCTCGACAGGGTGTCGCGGTGGTCGGCGCCGAGCACCCTGCTCCGGTCGGCCACCACCGAGGTGAACTCGTCGACGGCGAGGGAGTGCTGGCCCGACCTCCGGTACGCGTGGCCGAGCGTGTTGCGGTCGCCGAGGACGGCCGGGTGGTCCGGGCCGAGGAGGTGGACGCGGTCGGCGATCACGGACCGGGTCATGGCGATCGCCCGGGCCGGGTCGCCGGTGCGGGCGTGCAGTTCGGCGAGCCGCCCGCGGGTGGTGACGGTGTCGGGGTGGTAGGCGCCCAGCAGCCGCGCCTGACCGTCCGCCAGTGCCGTCACCAGCGGGATCGCGAACACCCGCTGCGCCTTGTCGGTGAACTCCTCGGCCGCCAGCCGGTAGAGCGCGACCGTCTCCGCCGTCGGCCGCTCGGACGGGCCGGTGGCGGCCAGCTCCCGGATGTGCGGCAGCAGCGCCCGGCGGATCCGCAGGTCGGCCTCCGGCCACAGCCGCACCGCCGCCTCGGCGAGCTGCTGCTCGGCCCGCCCGCGCACCTTCCGTCCGCCGTCCGCGCCGCGCAGCACGTTCTGCAGCAGCCGGTGCACGGCGACCGTCGACCGGCCGAGGGTGATCAGGTTGTAGTCGGCGAGCAGCTGGAGCGCGGCGTCCACCTCCTCCGGCCGGCGCGCGCCGAACGGCACCAGGGCCTCGCGCGGCAGCGCCTCGGGGGCGTACCAGGCGAGTGTGCGCAGCAGCTCGACGGCGAACGGCGCGGTGCTCTGGACGGTGTGCAGCGTGGTCTGCCACAGCCGGGCGACCGTGTCGAGGGTGGTCGGCCGCGCGGTCCCACCGGGGCTCGCGGAGCGCAGCAGGCGGCGTCGGCAGGCGGCGAAGGTGGTGCGGGTCTGCTGGACGAACGCCCCGGCGTGGGCGAGGGCGAGCGGGAGGTGGCCGAGCTCGTCGGCGAGCGACCGGGCCTCGGCCTGCTCGGCCGCGTCCACGGTGGCGCCCGGGTAGGCGGTGTCGCACAGCAGCCGGGCGGCCTCGGGCGCGTCGAGCACGTCGATCCGGACGCGCCGGATGCCCGGGTGCCAGCCGCTCGCGCGGCGGCTGGTGACGAGCTGGTGGCCGCAGCCGAGGAGGCGGCCGAGGTAGGGCGTGAGGTGGAGCGGGTCCTCGGCGTTGTCGAAGACGAGCAGCCAGCGGTCGTGCGCCCGCAGCCAGGCCAGCGCCCACTCGACCTGCTGGCCCGGGGAGGCGGTGAGCGCCCAGGACGGGTACAGGTGGACGGCGAGGTCGGCGAAGGCCTCGGCGAGCTGTTCCTCGGACTCGGCGGTGATCCACCAGATGATCCGGTAGTCGTCGACGTGGTCGTAGGCGTAGTGCAGGGCGAGGGTGGTCTTCCCGACGCCGCCGAGGCCGTGCAGCGTGGTGGCCTGGGTGACGAGCCCGCTGCCGTCGCCGTCGGCGAGCGCCTCGCCGATGGCCTGGAGCGCGGCGTCGCGCCCGACGAAGCCGCCGCCGGAGCGGGGCGGGAGGTTGTGCCAGGGCGGGGTGGCCTCGACGCTGAGCGCGGCCCGCGCGGCGGCGGGCGGCAGGACGACGCTGCGCTGCTCGGTGTGCGGGTTGACGGCGGTGGCGGAGGGCGCGGACGGGCGGCGGCGCTGCTCGAACGCCTCCTGGTCGGGCAGGCCGCCCTCGGGTCGGGCGTGCGTCGTCATCGACGTGATCACTGTGACGCCACCCCCTGTTGTCGGCTTGCTCGCCAACCGTAACGGGGGATCAGCGGGCTGTCAGCGAAATTGCCCAGGCAGATCCACTGCTAGTCCGCCAGCCCCAGCGGGTCCTCGGCGGTGTCGAGCAGCTGCGGGCCGTTGGAGCGGACGCTGTTGACGGCCGTCGAGACGGCCCGCACGCGCAGGGCGCCGTCGGCGGGGCGGCGGAGCAGGTGGTGGAGCTCGGTGGGGTCGGTGACGTCGGGGGCGAGCCAGGTGGCCACGTCGTCCGGGGCGATGGTGAGCGGCATGCGGTCGTGCACGCGCCCGGCGGTGTCCGTCGCGTCGGTGGTGATGATGGTCGTGGTGGCGAGCCAGGCGGCGGGGTCGTCCTCGTCGCGGGTGCGGTCGCGCCAGAACTCGTACAGGCCGGCCATCAGCATCACCGAGCCGGTGCTGAGGAAGTACGGCTGCTTGTACTTCTTGCGGTCGGCCTCCGCCGGGACCTCGCGCCACTCGAAGTAGCCGTCGGCGGGGACCACACAGCGCCGGGTGGCGAAGGCCTTGCGGAAGGCGGGCTTCTCGTGGACGGTCTCCGAGCGCGCGTTGATCATGCGGGCGCCGCCGGACGGGTCCTTGGACCAGGACGGGACGAGTCCCCAGCGCAGCGGGCGGAACTGCCGCAGCAGCTCGCCGGTCTCCCGGTCGACCCGTTCGAGCACCGCCGGGACGGGGTCGGTCGGGGCGACGTTCCAGCTCGGGGCGAGGGCCTCGGCGGGGTCCCAGCGGAGCTCGCCGAGGAGGCTGACGAGGTCCTGGGGAGTGGTGGTGGAGACGAAACGGCCGCACATGCTCCCCACCCTGCCACTCCCGACCGGCAAACGCTCACCTCCCGCACCGGCCCCGGTCTCCACCGTCGGGCCCGTCGGGGAGTGACCGGCTCGTCGTGCCTCAGTCCGAGACGGCCACGGTCGTGCTCCGGCCGGGGACTACGTGGAGCGTGATGGTGGTGTAGGTGGTGCCGTCGGCCGTCGTGGTCCGGGCCGGGTGCGCAGTGCCGTCGATGGTGAGGGCGGGGTGCGCGCCGGGGAGACGGGCCTCCCAAGTCAGCGGTGTGCGGCCGGTGTTGGTGAGGGTCGTGCTGTGGTGGGCGTCCTGGCGGAGGGTGATGTGGGTGTCGCCGATCGGGATGTCGGTGACCTGGAGCCAGCCCATGGACGCGGGGAGGTGGGGGGTCGTCACGACGGAGCCGGTGGAGGCGTTCGGGGTGAGGCCCAGGAGGCCTTGGACGGTCTGGGAGAGGAGGGTGAACGGGATCTCGGGGTAGTCGCCGTTCAGCATGCGGCCGCTGGTGTGGACCTGGGGCACGGCCTCGTAGATGGTGCGCATCCACTTCCACGCCGTGTCGCCGTCCTGGGCGGCGAAGAAGGCGTCGGGGAGGTAGGTGTAGGCCTCCAGGTTGTCGGAGCGCTGCGGGCCGGAGTCCTGGGCGTCGATGGCGGCGAGGTGGGCGTCCCGGCGTGGGCCCGGGTCGAGGAGGCGCTTCGCGGGCATCAGGATGCTCGCCTCGTAGCCCCAGTCGGTGAGCGGGCGGCCGGTGGTGTCGTAGCCGTGGACGACGGCGTCGGGGTGCTGCGGGTCCACCGTCCAGGTGGAGTTGGCGTACTCGCGGAGCGTTTCGGCGGCCCGGCGGTAGGTGGTGGCCGCGGGGTGGTCGCCGCGGGCGTCGGCGAGGGTCGCGGCGGCGAGGTAGGCCTGGTACTGGGCGGCGAGGGCGTCGCCGGCCTCGGCGTAGGTGGTGGTGGCGTTCTCGGCGTAGCTCGCGGTGCCCTTGAAGATGTTGCGGCTGGTGGCCTGCGGGATCGGCAGGCCGCCGTTGTCGATCGGGCCGGGGTGGCGGGCGATGAACGGGCCGAGGGTGTTGCGGACGTAGCGGGTGAGCGCGGGGTCGTCGGTGTAGTCGCGGTCGCCGGTCCAGCGGTAGGCCTCGCCGGTCTTCTCCACGAGTTCGAAGGGAGCGGGGAGTTCCCGGACGAAGCTGCTGGGGCTGCGGTAGTCGATGCTGCCGGGGGTCTTGGCGTCGAAGTTGACGGACCACACCGGGTACAGTCCGTTCGCGTCGGTCGCTGAGGCGGCGAAGGCGCGCAGCATGGTCTTGTTCTGGGCGTCGAGCCCCAGCAGGTGGGCACCGGCGAGCTGGTGGGCGAAGTCGCGGCTGTAGAAGTCGGAGCGGAACGGGTACCCGGCCCAGTAGGTGGTGTCGTAGGACGCGGTGCCGGTGCCACCGGGATCGTTCTCGTCCAGGTTGAGGACGCCGGGTGCCCCGGCCTGCTGGACCCAGCTGTTGGCCTTGGTCTTGGCCCAGTCGAAGAGGGCGACGACCTCGGGGTCGGAGGAGCTGATGAGCGGGTCGTTGGGGGCGGAGGGGGCCACCGAGGCCTCGTCGACGTTGACCCAGCCGGTGGGGGAGGAGCCGATCGCGAGTGTCAGCCGGTCGCCGGGCACGACGTGCACGCGGGGGAGGGTGTACTTGGCGTAGACGGGCTGGTCGGGGAGGGTGAGGGAGCGGACGACGGCGCCGTTGACGGCGACGGAGAACGTGCCGCCCGCCGCGCCGCCGGCGATCCACGCGGACAGGTCGTACGTTCCGTCGGTGACGGCGCTGACCTCCTGGCTGACGCGGTATCCGGTGCCCGCGTCGAGGTAGGCGAGGCGGGTGCCGGTGTGCGGGTTGTTGGTGGCGACGCCGGTGTGCTCGGTGAACGTCCAGCCGTCGGTACCCTGTTCGAAGCCGGGGTCGGTGAGGACGAGCGGCTCGGTGCGGGTGAGTGTCCAGCGCTGGGCGGGTCTCGGTGTGCAGGGCTGGGCGCGGACCGGGCCGTCGTGGCGGGCGGTGAGGCAGCGGCCGTCGGTGGCGAGGGTGTAGCCGCCCGGGGCGGGGGAGACGGTGAAGCGCGCGGCGCCGGTGCAGTCGGCGGCGGTGAGGTCGGCGGCCAGGCAGGCTCCGCTCGCGGCGTTGACGAGGAGGTGGCCGTCGGCGCTGCGGCGCAGCTGCCAGCGCTGGCTGAGCAGGCCCTGGCAGGCTGCGGTGACGGCCGGGGTGCCGACGGCGGACCGGGCGAATCGCGGCCCGAGGCAACTTCGGTCCGAAGAAGCCGATATGACGTAGGTTCCGCCGTCCACCGGCTCCTCGCCGGTCGCCCGGGCCGGGGCCGCGGTGGCGGCGAGGACGGCCAGGGCGGCGAGGCCCGACGACAGGGTGCCGCGTAGGGGAGGCAGTGCGGGGGGCATGTGGGGCTCCTGGGCGTCCGACGGGGGTGGGCGGTGGGTGGCGGGGAACGGTGTTGAACGTTCAAATCCCGCCGGGACAAGTACGGGCGCGAACCTCGGCCCGCAGGTCTTGACCCATGTGACCGGTGACATGTGTCATTTCACATGCCGTCGCCGAGCCCCGTCAACGGGTGCGTCCGGGCGGCCGTCCGTTCCCGCTCCCTTCGACCGAGAGTCAGGACCTCCCTGTGCCTACCGCACGCTCACGTCTCGCCGGATCGCTCCGGAAACTCCTGCTCGGGGCGCTCGTCCTCGGCCTCGTCGGCACCGGTACCGCCGGTACGGCCTTCGCCCGGTCGGAGCCGTCGCCGACCCCGGCGCCCGTGCCCGCGGACCCGCACCCGGCCGCCGAGGGCTGGCGGCAGATCGACGGCACCTGGGTGCAGGTCGGCGCCACCCGGCCGCACGTGATGCCCAACGCCACGACCTTCGCCCAGCGCCAGGCGGCCAATGCCACCGCCGCCACCCGCGCCACCGCCGCCCCGCGCAACAACTACGACCTGCAGATGACCTACCGCGGAGGTCAGGACTCCATCGGCGTCACCACCGGCCAGCCGAAGGTCTACCTGATCTACTGGGGCAGCCAGTGGGGCACCCCGGGCACCGACGCGGCCACCGGCAACGTCACGCTCTCCGGCGACCCCGACAGCGCCGCGCCCTACCAGCAGGACTTCTTCAAGGGACTGGGCAGCAGCACCGACACGTGGTCCCGCGTGATGACCCAGTACTGCGAGGGCATCGCCCCCGGCTCGTCCTACTGCCCGTCCGACGCCAACCACGTCGGCATGCCGGTGGCCGGCCAGACCCTCGCGGGCGTGTGGGTGGACAACGCGGCGCCCGCGCCGAAGGCCGCCACCGAGCCGGAGATCGCGGCCGAAGTCGTCGCCGCCGCCAAGCACTTCGGCAACACGGACCCGAACCGGAACCGGGACGTGCAGTACATCATCAACACCGGGCAGGGCCTGGACTCCGACAAGTGGAAGGAGCTCGGCTACTGCGCCTGGCACACCTTCATGCGCAGCTCGGCCGGCACCCTCGCCTACACCCTCATGCCGTACCTGACCGACGTGCCCGCCTGCGGCACCAACTGGATCAACCCGGGCGCGCGCGGCCGGCTCGACGGCTACGGCATCATCGGCGGCCACGAGTACGCCGAGACCATCACCGACCAGAACGCCTCCGGCGCCTGGACGGACGCGACCGGCCAGGAGAACGGCGACAAGTGCTCCTGGATCCCGGTCGGCCGCAACGGCGGGATGTTCAACCTCCAGTTGTCCACCGGTGCGTTCCCCGTCCAGACCACGTGGTCCAACTACGACCACCTGTGCATGGGTGACGACCCGGTGTTCGCGAACGCGCAGCTCCTCGTCACCCAGCCCTGCACGCAGACGATCGAGAGCGGAAAGCCCGTCGACATCCCCGTCCTCGCCTCCGACCGCGCCGGGCGCCCGATCACCTACAGCGCCAAGGGCCTGCCCGCCGGCCTGCGGATCGACCCGGCCGCCGGCCACATCACCGGCACCACGCACGCGACCGGCTGGAAGAGCGTCACGGTGACCGGCCAGGACGACCGGGGGAACACCCAGAGCCAGACCTTCTGGGCCGGGTTCTTCAAGGGCCCGCAGTACGGCTGCGCCGCGATCGAGCAGCTCAACGACCCGGGCTTCGAGAACGGCACCGCCGACCACAGCGTCTGGAACCCGTCCGGCTACAACATCATCACGCCGTCCACCGCGCACCAGGCGCACGGCGGCGCGACGTACGCGTGGCTCGGGCAGAACACCGCGACGGACGACTCGATCACCCAGTGGGTGGAGACCACCCCCGGGTACAGCAGGGAGTTCCTCTCCTTCTGGCTGAACATCACGGGTAGTGCCCAAGGCGCCTCCGCGCCCGGCGGTTCGGCGGCGGACACGCTCTCGCTGGAGCTGTACGACCAGTGGAGCGGCAAGTACATGGCGACCGTCAAGACGTGGACCAACCTGGACGCGACCAACGGCTACCAGTGGCAGTCCTTCGACCTGACGCCGTACGTGACGGCCGAGTTCGGGTCGACGGTGGGGATCAAGCTGGTCGCGCACTCGCCGAGCGGGAAGACCGCGTTCCTGGTCGACGACGCGTCGGTGAAGCTGACCTGAGCCGGGTTCCGGGGTCCCGTCGATGTGGGCGGGGCCCCGGAACGCGCAACGGCATAGTACCCCCCGGGGGTGTTGTCGAAATCGTTCGACTATACCCCCGCTGGTATTCGGCCGTGGCGGTCGTATGCTGGTAGACATACCGAGAGGGGTATCGAGATCATCTCGCGGCGCCGCAGTGCACCGCCCAGGAGGTCCACGTGTACTTCGCCCAGTTCTACCTCGACTGCCTCTCCCAGGCCTCGTACCTGATCGCCGACGAGAGCACCGGCCGAGCCGTCGTCGTCGACCCGCGCCGGGACGTCGACGAGTACGTCGCCGACGCCGAGGCCCGCGGCTTCACCGTCGAGGCCGTGATCAACACCCACTTCCACGCCGACTTCCTGGCCGGCCACCTCGAACTCGCCGACCGCACCGGCGCCTGGATCGGCTACGGCCACCGTGCCGAGACCGAGTACCCCATCCGCCACCTCACCGACGGCGAACGCATCTCCCTCGGCGACGTCACCCTCCAGATCATGGAGACCCCCGGACACACCCCCGAGTCGATCAGCATCCTCGTCTACGAGCACGCCACCGACGAATCCCCTTACGGCGTACTCACCGGCGACGCCCTGTTCGTCGGCGACGTCGGCCGCCCCGACCTGCTCGCCTCCGCCGGCGTCACCGCCGAGGATCTCGGCGCCATGCTCTACGACAGCGTCCACCACAAGCTCATGGCCCTGCCCGACCAGGTCCGCGTCTTCCCCGCTCACGGCGCCGGCTCCGCCTGCGGCAAGAACCTCTCCACCGAGAAGCAGTCCACCATCGGCACGCAGCGCCTGACCAACTACGCCTGCCAGCCCATGGACCAGGACGCCTTCGTCCGCATCGTCACCGCCGGCCAGTCCGCCACCCCCGCCTACTTCGGCCACGACGCCGCCCTCAACCGGCAGGACCACCCGCTGCTCGACCGCACGAACGCCGCCCGCCCCCTGTGCCCCGAAAGCTTCAAGGAGGTCCGCACCGCAGGCGCCGTCGTCCTCGACGCCCGCAGCCCCCAGGACTTCGGCGCGGGACACGTCCGCGGGGCCATCAACGTCCCCGTCGACGGCCGCTTCGCCGAACAGGCCGGCACCGTCCTCACCCCCGACAGCACCATCGCGATCATCGCCCCGCAGGACCGCGAGGACGAGGTCGTCACCCGCCTCGCCCGCATCGGCTTCGATCACATCGCCGGCTACCTGCGCAACCCCGGCAACGCCCTGCCCGCCCTCGCCGACGAGGTCACCGCCGCCAGCCGCCTCACCGCCGACCAGCTCCGCACCGCACTCGCCGGCGAGCAGCCCCCCACCGTCCTGGACGTGCGCACCTGCGGCGAACGCGAAACAGGATTCATCGAAGGATCCCTGCACATCGCCCTGGCCGAACTCCCCCGCCGCCTGAACGAGATCCCCACCGACCGCCCCCTGGTCGTCCACTGCGCCAGCGGCCACCGCTCCTCCATCGCCGCCAGCCTGCTGCGCCACCACGGCCACACCGACGTCTCCGACCTCCTCGGCGGCTACAACGCCTGGCACACCCTCACCCACCCCGACCGCGCCTGAACCCAGCCGTCCCGGCCCACCACCGGGCCGCGGGACGTGATGAATCGCCGATCCCGCGGCCGATCCAGCGGCAGCCAGTCCATGTGCCCGCCCTTCACGCCGCAGGCGGCAAGCCGTTGCGTCCCGGCTGAGCGGGCCGTCCCGTCGGGCCTTCGGCGTGGTGCGTGCCGATCACGAAAACGGTCTGCCCGGCCCGGAACCCCCTGACTGTTCCGCGGTATGGCCGTGGCTGGTGCGCTGCCGGTCCGGCCGGGTGTTCATGGCAGATGTGCGCGATCCTGGATTTGAGCAGCCCATGCCGCCAAGTCGTGCCCGTGCGGCTGGCGCGAGGCCCGGCCGGCCGAGACGGGCTACGGCACGTCGCGCCCGATCGCGCGCCGCGACACGGACACACAGACGCGACCGGCGACCCGAGCGGAGGCCAAGCGGCTGATGAGCGGCATCGAGCACGAGTCGGCAGGAGCGCGGGACACGACCGAGGGCCGCGTTTACACCGTCACCGGCGGCGACTGGGACGAGGTCGCCGGTGACGCGCAGCGACGAGAACGGGCGGACGACGAGCGGATCATCGTCAACATGGGTCCGCAGCACCCGTCCACGCACGGCGTGCTGCGCCTGGTCCTGGAGATCGACGGCGAGACGGTGAGACAGGCCCGCTGCGGCATCGGCTACCTGCACACCGGCATCGAGAAGAACATGGAGTTCCGCAACTGGGTCCAGGGCACGACCTTCGTGACCCGCATGGACTACCTGACCCCGCTGTTCAACGAGACCGCCTACTGCCTCGCGGTGGAGAAGCTGCTCGGGATCACCGAGCAGGTTCCGGACCGGGCGAGCGTGATCCGGGTGCTGATGATGGAGCTCAACCGGATCTCCTCGCACCTGGTGGCGCTGGCCGCCGGCGGGATGGAGATCGGCTCCACCACGCTGATGGTCTACGGCTTCCGGGACCGCGAGGTCATCCTCGACATCTTCGAGCTGGTGACGGGCCTGCGCATGAACCACGGCTACGTCCGGCCGGGCGGCCTGGCGCAGGACCTGCCCCCGGGTGCACCGGATCAGATCCGCGAAGGCGTGAAGCTGCTGCGCTCCCGGATGCACGAGTACGACAAGCTGGCGACCAACAATCCGGCCTTCAAGGCCCGACTGGTCGACGTCGGCCACCTGGACCTGGCCGGCTGCCTGGCGCTCGGCGCCACCGGGCCGATCCTGCGGGCCACCGGCCTGCCGCACGACCTGCGCAAGACCGACCCCTACTGCGGCTACGAGAACTACGAGTTCGACGTCGCGGTGGCCTGCACCGCGGACTCCTACGGTCGGTTCCTGATCCGGCTGGAGGAGATGCGCCAGTCGCTGCGGATCGTCGAGCAGTGCCTGGAGCGGCTGCGTCCGGGCCCGGTCATGGTGGGCGACAAGAAGATCGCCTGGCCCGCCCAACTGGCCGTCGGCCCTGACGGGTTGGGCAACTCGCTCCACCACATCCGGAAGATCATGGGAGAGTCCATGGAGGCGCTGATCCACCACTTCAAGCTGGTGACGGAGGGCTTCCGCGTCCCGCCGGGGCAGGCCTATGCGGCGGTCGAGTCCGCCAGGGGTGAGCTGGGCGTGCATGTCGTCTCCGATGGCGGCACGCGGCCGTACCGGGTGCACTTCCGCGACCCGAGCTTCACCAACCTGCAGACGATGGCCGCGATGTGCGAGGGCGGGCAGGTCGCGGACGTCGTCGTCGCGGTGGCGAGCATCGACCCGGTGATGGGGGGCGTGGACCGGTGAGAGCCGCCGCACCGCGGAGGTGGCGCCTACGAGGACGCCGCGGTCGATGTCCTCGATCAGCTCGATCAGGCCCTCGTTGCCCGCCTTGTGGATCCAGCCGCGCGCCGAGCAGGAAGGCGGTGCCGGTGCGGATTCGCAGGCCCTGCCGGCAGGCGGTCCCCTTGGTCAGGCCCACGGCGCCGATCTCGGGGTCGGTGAAAGCGACCCGGGGTACAGCGCGGTAGTCGGCTTCCGGCCCCGGGGTGCCGAGGATGGCGCGCCTGCCCGGTCCGGGCCAGGTCCAACGGCCGGTGCGTGATCCGCCTGTTTGTCCGGGTGTCGTTGGGTAGACGCTGGTAGGACAAACGCGCTGGTAGACCTCCAGGGTCGGCCTGTGCGTTCGAGAGCTGATCGGAAAACCACCATGAACGAGCACGCATCCACCTCAGCCGGATCATCCGCCTCTTCGCCGGGTGCGTTGTTGCTTCGGCCGGTCGACACGGCGGCGTCCGTCGTGCGCCGCGCGCCGGGTGCCAGGACCGTCGGGGGAGTGGTCGACGGCGTGCTCGACACCGTGGGACTCGTGTCGCCGCAGGCGCGCCGTATCGCCGCCTACACCGGCGCCGGGTTGCTCGGTGCGCTGGGGGCGGTCGACTGGCCGGTCGCGGCGGCCGGCGCGGCGGCCGTGTGGCTGACCCAGTCGCGACCGACGCGCACAGTGGCTCCGACGCCGGCACCGAAGTCCGCACGGCGTAAGCCGGCCGGCAAACCGAGCGCCGGTACGAGGCGCAGGACGTCGAGCAAACGCCGTACGACTGCCTCGGCCCGGTCCCCCGGACGAAAGGCCGCGTGACGCGGTCGCCCGAGGATGAGCCACGGTGCTGCGCCTCCTGACCCGACTGTCGGCGGCCGGTCTCGGACTGACCGTAGCCGTGCCGGTGGCCGTCGCGCGCTCGGCGGTTCCCACGGCCCGGGCCGCCGCCCGGGTGGCGGTCGAGGCCGCCGGGGCCGGGGTCCGCACAACCGCGTACACCGCCACCGCGGCCGCTGCGACGGCGCGCCGCGTGGGGCGGGTGACCCGTAACGCGGCTGAGGCGGGCCGGGGCTACTGGCAGGCCGGATCCCGGGTTCAGCTACCGCTGCGCCCGCGCGCGGGCGCAGCCGCCAGCAGAGCGCGGAACCTGGAGGCGGCGGCGCGGAAGGTGGCGCTCGGGCTGGCCAAGCGGCCGGACGTGGTCGCCGCCTACTGGGACGGCGGCCTCGCCCGGCTGGTGGTGCAGCTGACCCAGGACGCCGTCACCGAGCGCGTCGTGGACCGCGCCACCGAACTCGCCGCCGATCAGCGCCTGGAGCGGGTGGACGAGGAGGTCCTGGAGAGCGCGCACCCCGGCCGGACCGGCAGCGTGCGCGCGCAGGCGATCGCCCTCGGCTGCGACGTGGTGGGCTTCGCGACCGCCATGGGAGCGCGGGCGATTTCGCTGAGGACCGCGCCACGGCCGGCCACGGCCATGCTCGCCCTGCTCCGTGAGGACCCGGAGGTCCGCACACGGCTCCGCCGCCGACTCGGCGACACCGCCGCCGACCTGGTGCTGGCTGCCGCCGGAGCGGCGGCCTACGGGGTGGGGCAGTCGCCCACCGCGTTGGCCCTGGACGCGGTGCTGCGCACCGGCCGGCTGATGGAGACGATCGCCGGTGCCGCCGCCTTCGACTCCGCGCACGACACGGTCTGCGCGCCCGAACGGCTGAGCGTGGCAGGCGAGGGGATCCGTCGCCCGGCGCTGCGTCCGCTGCCCTGCGATGAGTACGAGGACCAGGCGGTGGGCGGCACCCTGCTCGGCTCCGCCGCGGCCCTGCTGTTCACCCGCAACCTCGCGGAGGCGGCCGAGGGGCTGGTGGCGGGAAACCCGAAGGCCGCGCGCTACGGCCCGGCCGCGTTCACCGCCGCGCTGGGCACCGAGCTCGCCCGCGAAGGCGTCCTGGTCCGCAGCCCGGAGCGGCTGCGCCGACTGGAGCTGGTCGACACCGTTGTCCTGCACCCTGACTCACTGCGCGGCACGGCGAGAACGGTCCTTGAGGCCCACCCCAACGCACCCGGCTGGGACCACGACCGGCTGTGGCAGGCCGCCGCCGCTGCCCTGGATCCTTCAACGGCTGAATCTGGCCTTGAACTTCGCCCGGTGCCGGACCAGTTGGGATCAGAGACGGGTCTGATGGTCGCCGCTGCCGACGGTGAGGACGTCGGTACGGTCCTGGTGGGCCGGGAGATCGCCCCGCTCGCGGAGGCCGCGCTGGACGCCGCCCGGCGCGCCGGGCTGCATGTCGTGGTGGCCGACGACGGCACGCTCGGCGACTTCTGCGCGCTCGCCGATGAACTGGTCGGCGCTGAACGGCCGTTGATCGAGGTCGTGCGTCAACTCCAGCGCAGCGGGCGGGTGGTGTTCACGGTGGCGCGTGTTCCGGCCGGCGATGATTCCGAGTTGACGGACAGTGCCCAGGAGCTGCTCGCCGGACTGCTGCGCAGCGACCTCGCGGTCGCGGTCACCGACGGCGACAGCGCGGTGGTGTGGGGCGCGGACCTCCTCCTGCTGAACGGTCTCGAATCCGCCTGGCGGCTGCTGGCCGCGATTCCCGCCGCCCGCGCCGTCGCCCGGCATTCCAGGATCCTGGCCGAGGCGAGTGCCGCGCTGTCCGGGCTCCTGGTCGTGACCCGGGGCCGGCGGCCGCACGGCACCCTCCCGGTCGGCATCCGCCTCTCGCCCGTCAACGCCGCGACCGCCGCGGCCCTCGTCTCGGGCTGGCGCGCCGCGCTGCGCGTCAGCACGCGGAGCGCGCCCCACCCGCCGCCGCGCACCCCGTGGCACGCCCTCGGGCCCCGGGAGGCGCTGGCCCGGCTCGATTCCATCCGCCGCTCGGCGCGCCCCGAGGGCCTGCGGGCACCGTCGGACGCCCTCCGCCGGGTGCAGCGGCTGCCGGCGTTCGCCCCCGTGCGTCTGGCGGGCCGCCTGATCGGCGCGATGCGCTCCGAACTCGACGATCCGCTGACGCCGGTCCTGCTGGTCGGGGCGACCGCCTCCGCCCTGCTGGGCTCGACCGTGGACGCACTGCTGGTCGCCGGAGCGCTGGCGGTGAACGCGCTGATCGGCTCGGTGCAGCGACTGCGTGCCGAACACGCGCTCGCTGCCCTGGAAGTGACGCAACATCAGAAAATTAGGGTGGTCGACGGGAGCCGGACCCGCAGGGTCAGGTCCACCGATCTGGCGCCCGGCCAGGTGATCGATCTCAACACGGGCGACGTGGTGCCCGCCGACGCCCGGCTGCTCGACGTCCACGACCTGGAGGTCGACGAGTCCTCGTTGACCGGCGAGTCCCTCCCCGCCGCGAAACAGGTGGACGCGACCCCCGAGGCCCCGGTCGCCGACCGCCGCTGCATGGTCTTCGAGGGCACCACCGTCGTGGCCGGCCACGCCCGTGCCGCCGTCGTCGGCACAGGGGACGACACCGAGGCCGGACGGGCCGCGCACCTCGCCGCCCGCACCCCGCCGGCGGCCGGCGTCCAGGCCCGGCTGCGCGAACTGACCAACCGCAGCCTGCCGTTCACCCTGCTGGGCGGAGCCGCCGTCGCCGGCCTGGCCGTGCTGCGCGGGCGCCCGGTGCGCCAGGCCGTCCGGGGCGGGCTGGCGGTCGCGGTGGCCGCCGTGCCGGAGGGCCTGCCGCTGGTGGCGACGGTCGCCCAGCTGGCCGCGGCCCGCCGGCTCAGCCGGCACGGCGTCCTGGTTCGCACCCCGCGCGCCCTGGAGGCGCTCGGCCGGATGGACACCGTCTGCTTCGACAAGACCGGCACCCTCACCGAGAACCGCCTGCGGCTGACCCGCGTCGGCGCGGCCGACGGCACCCTGCACCCCGCCGACGACCCGGCCGCGACGCCCGTCCTGCGGATGGCGGCCCGCGCCTGCCCGCCCGCCGACGACCGCACGGCCGTGCACGCCCACTCCACCGACGAGGCGGTTCTCACCGCCGCGCCGGACGAACTCGGCTGGGCGCCCGACCAGGTGCTCCCGTTCGAGGCCAGCCGCGGCTACGCCGCCGCGACCGGGGCCGACGAGGAGGGCCGCGAACTGCTCGTGGTGAAGGGCGCACCCGAGAGCGTCCTGCCGGCCTGCCCCGGCGCAGGGAAGGAGCAGGCCGCGACCGTGGCCGCCCTGGGCGCGGAGGGCCTGCGGGTCCTCGCCGTCGCCAACCGGCCCCTCGTCGACGGTGACGAGACGGTCGACCGGCCGCTGGAGCGGTTGGAGCTCGTCGGCTTCGTCGCCCTGGCGGACACTCCGCGCGCCGGGTCCGCCGCGCTGGTCGAGGGACTGCGGCGGGCCGGGGTGCGGCCGGTCATGCTCACCGGCGACCACCCGGCCACGGCCCGCGCGGTGGCCGTCGCGCTGGGCTGGCCCGAGGACCTCGAACTGGCCACCGGCGACGACCTGGCCGGCCTCGACCGGACGGGCCGAGCCCGCCGGCTGCGCGGCTGCGACGTCGTCGCCCGGGTCGCGCCGGAGCAGAAGGTGCTGGTCGTCGAGGCGCTGCGGGAGGCGGGACGGGTCGTGGCGATGGTGGGCGACGGGGCCAACGACGCCGCCGCCATCCGCTCCGCCGACATCGGGATCGGCATCGCCGCCCGCGGCTCGGCGGCGGCCCGCAACGCGGCGGACCTGGTGATCACCGACGACGAGCTGACCGTCCTGACCGACGCCGTCGACGAGGGCCGCGCCCTGTGGCGCAGCGTGGCGGACGCGATCACCATCCTGATCGGGGGCAACGCCGGCGAGATCGGCTTCTCCCTGCTCGGCACCCTGCTGTCGGGGCGCGCCCCGATGTCCACCCGCCAGATCCTGCTCGTCAACCTGCTCACCGACATGTTCCCGGCGATGGCCGTCGCCGTCACGCCACGGGACGACCAGCCGACGGGGGAGAGCGCCCCGCGCGCGGGCACCGCGCCCCTCGACGCGCCGCTGGCCCGGCAGATCCGGCACCGGGGCCTGGTGACCGCCCTCGGCGCGACCACCGCGTGGCTCATCGGCACCGCCACCCCCGGCTCCGCCCGGCGCACCAGCACCATGGCCCTGTGCGGCGTCGTCGGCGCCCAGCTCGCCCAGACCCTGACCGGACGGCGGCGCAGCCCCCTGGTCCTGGCGACCGTCCTGGGCTCCGCCGCCGCGCTCGCGGCCGTCATCCAGACGCCGGGCGTCAGCCGGTTCTTCGGCTGCACCCCGCTCGGCCCGGTGGCCTGGGCGGGCGTCGCAGCGTCGATCGCCGTCGCCGTGGCGGCGCCGCCGCTCATCCCGCAGATCGAGCGGTTGTTGCTGCTGGCCCTCGCCCGGGCCGTGGCGGAGGTGCGGAGGGCCGGTCCGCGGTCGTCCGGTCGAAGGAGCACGCCATGAAGGACACCCTCGCCGAGTACCACCGGCGCCGGGACTTCTCGAAGACCGCCGAGCCCGAAGGAGGCCGGACCGATCCAGGCGCGCGCCCCTCGTTCGTCGTACAGATCCACGACGCGACGGCCATGCACTTCGACGTCCGCCTGGAGGTCGACGGCGTCCTGAGGTCCTGGGCCGTGCCCAAGGGCCCGTCCCGCGACCCGCACGACAAGCGCCTCGCCATGCCCACCGAGGACCACCCGCTGGAGTACCGCGAGTTCGAGGGTGTCATCGCCGAGGGCGAGTACGGCGCGGGCACCGTGATCGTCTGGGACGAGGGCAGCTACCGCAACCTCTCCACCGACCGGGCCGGCCACGACCTCCCGCTCGCCGACGCGCTGGAGCGCGGACACGCCTCCTTCCGTCTGTACGGGCACAAGCTCCACGGCGGCTACTCCCTCACCCGCATCCGCACGAAGCGTTCGGACGGCCGGGAGGCCTGGCTCCTGGTCAAGCACGCGGACGCCGGCGCCGCCACCGACGGCACGCCCGACCCGACCCGGGCACGCTCGGTGCGCTCCGGGCACACCCTGAAGCAGACCGCCCAGACGGTCGGCGGCGCGCCATGACGAATCCGCTCGACCGCCTTCTGGGCCGCCAACAGCGCCGGACCCCCCGGCCCGGGCCTCGCCGGGCACCCCCATGCCGGCGGTGCTCTCCGACCGCCGGGACTTCGACGACAGCTGGATCTTCGAACGCAAACCGGACGGCATCCGCGTCCTCGCCACCCGTCAAGGCCGGGACACCCTCCTGCTCTCCCGCAACGGGAAGCACCTGAACGCCACCTACCCGGAGATCGTCGACGTTATCGCCGATCAGGCCTGCGCGAACGGCTCGACGGCCTCGAACGGCGCCGCTCGCCGTTCGCCGACGAGGTGCGCGAACGCACCGTCCACTGGGTGCGCCCCGAACTGGTCGCCCAGATCGGCTTCGCCGAATGGACCCGCGCGGGCAGGCTGCGCCACCCCCGCTACCCCGGCAGCGCGACGACAAGCCCGCCCGCGAGGTGATCCGTGAGCAGCCATCCAGGGAGGAACGATGACCACCAGGAAGCTGCGCGTCGGCGGCCGGACCGTCGAACTCAGCCGCCCCGACAAGGTGCTGTTCCCCGAGGACGGCATCACCAAGGCCGAACTGGCCGACTACTACCGGGCCGTCGCCCGCCGGATGCTGCCGCACCTGCGCTGCCGTCCGCTGATGCTCGAACGCCACCCCGACGGCATCGACGACCACGGCTTCATGCAGAAGGACGTCCCCGACCACTTCCCCGGGTGGGTCCACCGGGTCGAACTGCCCAAGGAGGACGGCACGGTGACGTACGCCGTCTGCGACGACACCGCCACCCTGCTCTACCTGGCCGACCAGGCGTGCATCACCCCGCACCGGTTCCTCTCCCGCGCCGACGAGGCGGACCATCCCGACCGGCTGGTCTTCGACCTGGACCCTCCCGACGAAGACTTCGCCCCGGTCCGCGGGGCCGCCCGCCTGCTCCACGAACTCCTCGACGAGCTCCGGCTGCCGTCCACCGTCATGACGACCGGCTCCCGCGGCCTGCACGTCCTCGTGCCCCTGGACCGGCGCGCCGCCTTCGACGACGTCCGCGCCTTCGCCCGCGACCTGGCTGATCTCCTGGTCGCCCGCCACCCCGACCGACTCACCACCGAGACCCGGAAGCAGGCCCGCCGAGGCCGGCTCTACCTGGACGTCCAGCGCAACGCCTACGCGCAGACCGCCGTCACCCCCTACGCCGTACGGGCCCGGCCGTGCGCCCCCGTCGCCGCGCCGATCAGCTGGGCCGACGTGGACGACCCGGACCTCACCCCGCAGCGCTGGACCCTGGCCACCGTCGACGGGCTCCTCAAGGACGACCCCTGGCGGGACGCCTCGCGCCGCGGCCGCTCCCTCGACCCGGCCCGCCGCCGCCTCGCCGCCCTGCGGGGATGACGCGCCCCCGGCCCGGCTGGGGCACGCTAGAGCCGCAGGCACACCGGGAGCTGCGGCACAGGCCGACGAGGCCCTCCGGCTCCGAGGGCGGGGCCGGTGGGGCGGGGATACCGGATGGTGAGGCGTGAGGGGATGACGTTTCAGCATCCGGCGCGCAAACGCGGCGACGGCCGTCGGGGCCGACGGCCCCCTCGGGAGGCCTTCTGCCGGTCAGGTCCGACGCCACTCACCTGCCGTGCTCGTCGTCTTCAGCCCGGTGCGGGTGCCGCCGTTCGTCCTGGCGGGCGCGCGGCTGATCGCCCGCTGGATTGGAATCCGACGGTGACCGGCCGTGGTCCCGCAGCTCGCCGAGGACCGCCCAGGTGACCGACACCACCGGCACGGCCACCAGCGCACCCAGCACCCCGGCCAGGACGGCGCCGCCGATCACGGACAGGGCGATGACCACCGGGTGGATCCGTACGGACCAACCGAGCACCAGCGGGTGCAGCAGATGGCCCTCGATCTGGCCGATGACCACGATCAGGGCGAGTACGAGCAGGGCGACCACCGGTCCGCGGGCGGCCAGGGCGACCAGTGCGGCGACGGCCAGGGCGATCGGGGAGCCGACCAGTGGGATGAGGGCGGCGACGAACTCCAGCACCATCAGCGGCAGGACCAGCGGCACCCCCAGGACGGCGAGCGCGATGCCCACCAGCGCGGCGTTGGTTGCCGCCACGATCAGCACTCCACGCGTGTAACCGGCGAACGTACGCCAGGCGGCGCGCCCCGCCAGGTCGCACACCGGACGCGCCCGGGCCGGGAGTTGGCGCTGCGCCCAGCACCACATCCGGTCGCCGGAGTGCAGGAAGAACACCGAGCAGAAGACCGCGAGGGCCAGCGCGGTGAGCAGTTCGACAGCCCGGCTCGCCTCATTGAACGCGGTGCTGAGCAGCGCCGAGCGGTGGCTGCTGACGAACTCCTCGATCCTCGCCCGGAGGCCGGTGACGGTGCCTGCCCGCAGGTGGAAGGGCGCACCGGTCAGCCAGTGGTCGATCCGGCCGAGGCCGCCGTGCAGCTCGGCGCCCAGCCCGTTCCACTCGCCGGCGACGGTCGTCCCCACCAGTGTGAGGACCCCGCCGAGGACCACGACGGTGAGGACGAAGGCGAGCAGGACGGCGAGCGAGCGGGGCAGCACCAGGGCCAGCAGGTCGACGAGCGGCCGCAGGACGGAGGTGATGACCAGCGCCAGGAACACCGCGATGACCGGCAGTTCGAGCCGGGCGAGCACGGTGACGGTCAGGTAGGCGGCCACGCCGAGCAGGAGCAGGCGCCACGTGTACCCGGCGGCCGTCCGCAGCCCGCGCGGCACCCGGTCCCCAGGTGCCGCAGGCCGGGTCCGAGGCGAGGCCACCCGGGGGCGGCGGCTGCCGAGCGGCGGGGGGCGCCGGTCCGGTCCGGTGCCGTTCACTCGCACGGGCCGCCTCCTCGTACTCGGCCGGATTCCGTCCGGTGTCCTGCGGCTACCCGGGCGGGTGTGCGGGAAACGGGTGTGCTCACAGTTGCGCCGCCACTGCGACCAGCAGCGTGGCCAGGCCCACGGCCAGCCAGGCCACGTAGTCGCCGAGCAGCCCGGAGTGCAGGCGGCGCAGCGGCAAAACCGCCGCCTGGTACAGCCTGCCGGTGCCGCGCCCGGGGGTGCGGCGGACGGCGACGGTGGCGAAGCCGACGGCCAGCAGGGCGGACAGCAGGCCGAGGGCTACCCCGGAAGCGGTCCACGACGCGTCGGGGGCGGAAGCGACGGGTGCTCCCGGCTGTCCGACGACATCGGCGAGGTAGCCGGCGCGGTCGGCGAAGGCCGACGCTCCCGCCGCGAGCGCCCGGCCGATGCCGGGCAGGATGCCGACGGCCAGGCAGCCGGCGAGCAGCAGCCCCGGCACGACGAGCATCGGCGGGGGCAGTCGGCGGTCGGGGGAACGGATCTCGGGTTCCTCGCCCTCGCCGGTGGTCGCGGCCACCTCCGGGCGTTCGGAGGGCGGGGCGCCGACGCCGCCGAAGACCCGCAGGCCCGCGCGCAGCACCGCACCGCCGGTGAGTGCGGACACGAGGACGAACACGGCCGGCAGCCAGCCGTGTTCGCGTCCGGCGGCCTCCTCGGTGACGGCCTTGCCGAGTCCGGTGCCGAATGGCGGCAGCCCGGCCAGGGTCAGCCCGCCGAGGAGGAACAGCAGCCCGGGCAGTTTGAGTTCGCGGGCCCGGCCGTGCAGTCCGTGTTCGTCCACGGAGCCGTAGCGGTCGAGCAGGACGCCGGTGAGGCCGAACAGGGCGGCCTTGGCGCCTGCGTGGCCGGCCACGTACACCGCGGCTCCGGCCAGTCCGGCCGGGGTCAGCAGCGCCGCGCCGACCAGGAACAGACCGACGTGCCCGACCGTGGAGAAGGCCAGCATCCGCTTCAGGTGCCGCTGCTGCCAGCACATGACGGCACCGACCAGTGCGGTCAGCACACCGGCGGCGAGCAGCGTGTCCCGGACGACGGCCTCCGGCAGACCGCCGACGCCGCCGAACACCACCCGGTGGATCCTCGCGACGCCGTAGACGCCTAGTTCGACCATCACCGCGGACAGCAGCATGCACACCGGGCTCGGCGCCACCGCGTGCGCGTCCGGCAGCCAGAAGTGGAAGGGCGCCGTCGCGGCCTTCACCAGCGGACCGGCCAGCACCAGGACGAACGCGACGACGACCAGGGCGTCCCGCCCGTGCCCCGCCGCGGCCCGTTCGTCGAGCGCCGCGCCGATCTGGGCGAGACCGAGCTCACCGGTGCGGGCGTACAGCAGGCCGATGCCGAGCAGCGAGAGGTACGCGGCGGCCGAGTTGACCAGGCCGAAGGCGAGGGCGCCGTGCAGCGGGCGCGGGTCCTCGATCCGGTAGCCGGTCAGCGCGTAGGCGACGGCGCCCATCAGCTCGAAGAACACGAAGGCGTCGAAGAGGTCTCCGGTGAGAGCGAAGCCGCACATCCCGGCCTCGAAGAGGAGCAGCAGGGCGGGGAACATCCCGCCGTGCTCGCCGGAGGGTTCGTCGAAGTACCGCCAGGCGTAGCAGATCACGGCGAGCACCAGGACGGCGACGAGGAGCGCCAGGCCGCTGCCGAGCCGGTCGGCGACCAGGACGATGCCGACGCTGTGGCCGCCGTGCGGGCTCCAGCCGCCGAGCCAGGCCACCTCCCGCCCGTCCGGGCTCGTCCGGGCCCACAGCAGCGCTAGGCAGACGACGTCCACGGCGGCCCAGGCGGTGGCGAGCACGTCGCGGCCCAGGCGCGGCAGCCATCGGCCGGCCACGGCCAGGACGGCGGCGCCCAGCAGTGGGATGGCGACGGCCAGGGGGAGGAGGTCGGAGACGTTCAGGCCTGTCACCCCCGCAGCCCGGTGAGTTCCTCAGGGTCCACCGTGCCGTGCCGCTTGCGCAGTTGGATCACCAGGGCCAGCAGCAGCGCGGTGACCGTCGCGCCGACCACGATGTCGGTGAGCGCAAGTGCCTGGACCACCGGGTCCACCACCGGAGCGTCGGTGGGCAGGTCGGAGAAGACGGGGGCGGTGGCGCCCCGGCGGTAGCCGACCGCGAGCAGCAGCACATAGGTCGAGGACTGCGCGACGGCCAGGCAGCCGACCGCCTGCACCAGGTTGCGGCTGGTGACGAGGCCGTACAGGCCGGCGAGCAGGATCCACCCGGCGACCAGATAGGGGAAGACGTTCAACGGTCTCTCCTCGGGGTCCGGGGGACGACCTCCACCGCCTGGTCCAGGAAGTGCGCCAGCAGCACCACCACGCCCGAGCCGACCTCCACGCCGACGACGGCGTTCACCACGGCCACCAGCCCGCTGGAGGAGAGCTGGTTGAAGCTCCCGAGCGGCAGGGTGTTGGCGAGGTAGCCGACACCATGCGCCAGGCCGATCAGACCGAGTGCGGCGAAGGCCCCGGCGGCCAGGGCGTCCGCCACGTCCAGCACCGCGAGCGGGCGGATCCGCTTGAGCACCAGGTAGTCGGCGGCGACGTAGGCCAGGTGCAGTGCGGTGGCCAGTACGACGCCGCCCTGGAACCCACCGCCGGGGCTCAACTGGCCGTGCGCGACCAGGTATCCGCCGGTCAGCAGGGTGACCGGCAGCAGGGTGGCCCCGAACAGCCGGGTCGTGGGCAGGACGGGTTCGGCGGCTGCCCGGTGCTTGTGCTCGTCCCGGGCGAGGCGTAGCAGTATGCCGGCGCCGAGCACCGAGCCGAACAGGATCGACTCCTCGCCGAGGGTGTCGAAGGCCCGCTGGTCGAAATTGACCGAAGAGACGATGTTGGCCGTGCGCCGGGCCAGTCCGGCGGTCACCGCCCGCTCACCGTACGGGTGTCGGACACCGCCGAAGCCTGGCAGCTCGGTCGCGGCGGCGATCAGGGCGGCGCCGAGGACGGCGGCGGCGGTCAGGAAGAGCCGCAGCCGGGCGGTGCGGCTCACTCGGTGCGGTCCTGGCGGTTGTCGGAGTGTTCCTCGCGGCGCACCCGGCGGACGGTCAGCAGGATCAGCAGCGGGGTGATCGCGCTGCCCACGCCGAGCTGGGAGAGCGCGACGTCCGGGGCCTGGAGCACGGTGAACAGCAGCGCGAGGCAGAACCCGAGCAGGGCGAGGACGGCGGCCTGCCGGACCGGGTCGCGGGTGAGCGCGGCGGCGGTCGCGGTGACGGCGGTGAGCAGCAGCGTGATCACGATCAGGGCGTTGTTCACTTCGCCTCCTGCTCGGCGAGGACGGTCGTCCGCGCGACGGCCATCGTCGTGACGGTGCCGCCGACCGCCAGCAGCAGGCCGATCACCAGCAGCTTGGCGGCAGCCCGGCCCGGCCCGGTGTCCACCGCGAGGGCGAGGGCGACCAGCGGCGCGCCCAGGGCGGCGGCGGGGGAGAGGGCGTGCAGCCGCAGGTACGGGCCCGGCAGCACGATGAGGGCGAGGGTGGAGAGCAGCAGGGCGGCGGTGCCCGCACACAGCAGGACCAGCGCGACGGCGTGCCGGCCCGTCACCGCTGCCTCCCGGCCAGGAGGCGGGTGAACACCAGCGTCCCGGCGGGGGCGAGGACGGCGAGGTCCAGCGCCAGGTCGGTGTACGAGGTGCGGCTGAACCCCTGGGCGAGGAGCAGCAGGACGACCGACGTCACCGTCGCGGCGAGGTTGAGCGCGGCCAGCCGCTGCTGCGGCGCGCCGCGCAACCCGAGCGAGAGGCAGGGTCCGATCCCGCCGGCGGCGAGGAGGGCGGCCGCCAGCAGCCAGGCGTTCACCGGGCGTCTCCGGTCAACGCCCGCTCCAGCGCGGAGACTTCACCGCCGAGTGCGTGCACGGTCAGGCTGCCGGCCGCGCCCTTCTTCGCGTCCGCGACGTCCGCGACGTCCGCGACGTCCGCGACGTCCACGACGTACGCTCCGGGCGTCGCGGACAGGAGCGCCGCGGCCCAGGCCGGTCCGGCGCCGGGGGCGAGCCGGACGGTCCGGAATCCGCCCCGCCGGTACCGCGGCGCGAGCACGGCGAGCGCGAGCCGGCCGGTGTCGGCCAGCAGGGTCAACGGGAACGCCCAGAGCGTCCGGGCCAGCCGCGTCGGTCCGCCCGGTGCTGCCCCCGAGGCATGCCGGACCGCGACGGCACCCACGGCCGCGAGGAGCGCGATGCCGCCGCCGACCGCCATTTCCAGTGGTGTCACCGAGCTGATCAGTACAGTGTTCAGTAGCAGCAACACTCCCCACCAGAGCAGGAGTTCGACCGCCGTCCGCATCGCACCACCCTCAAGACAGGCCCCGGGCCACCCGCCGCCGTGGCGGGCGCCCCAGGTCTACCGCCCGGTCGGCGGACGCGTGGCGCGCGCAACGCCGCCGGACGCGCGATCGCCGTACCGGACCACCCGTTCGCCGGACGGCAGAGCCGAACCTTCCGATGATCCGCCCGGCCGGTTCAGTCGGGCGACTCGTGCGGCTCCGGCTCGTGGGCGGGCCCGGTCGCCTCCGGCTCCTGAGACGGCTCCGTCACCTCCTGCGGCTCCAGCATGTGGGCCGTCTCCGTGGCGTCGTACTCCGGGCCGTCCTTCGGCCGCTTCCCCTCCTCCGGCACGGGTGGCGGTCCGCCCTCACCGGTCATCCGGGACTCCGGTGTCTCGACCGGCACAGGCGGGTCCTTCGGGACGGGCTTTCCCGGGCGGCTCATCGCATCCACCTCCTGGGGCGGCCGGTCAGGGCCGGAAGCGCACCTTGACCGTGCCGTCCTGTTCGCTCGCGGTTCAGTCCTTCCCGGCGTCCTTGACCTTCTCGGCGGCCTGTTTCAGGTCGCTCTTGATCTGCTTGCCGCGGCCCTCGGCCTCGACGACCCGGTCGCCCATGGCCTTTCCGGCGGCCTCCTTGGCCTTGCCGTGGGCCTTCTGCGCCGCGTTGCGCAGCTTCTCCTCGGTACCCATGGCGTGCATTCCTCTCGTGATGGGGGCGACATCCGCTCCGCGCCGCGCCTGCCCAGGGCCGGCGGTTCCACACCACGTCACGGGCATCGCCGCTCACCGCCCCCGGGCGAGCGCGCGGGCGGCGGCCCCGAGGAGCACCGCCCCGCCGGTGGCGAGCAGGCCGTGGTGCTGGGAGGCCCACAGCTGGGCACTGTGCTCGCGGGCCTCGTCGTCGAAGCGGCCGTGGGCACCGTGGTCCTCGACGGCGTCGCCCGGTGTCCAGAGGTTGGCCCGGTCCTGCGCGCTGCTCGTCCCGGCCTCCTGCTGGGCGTCGATCCCGGTCCGGGCGAGGTAGCGGTCGAGCAGGCCGGGGGCGATCGCATTGGCGATCAGGGTGGCCGCTGTGCCGGCGCCCACCCAGTACTCCCGGCGCCCGGGGTGGTCGGCGGCGTAGCGGACGGCGCGGGCGGCCAGCTCGGGCTGGTGGACCGGCGGGACGGGCCGGGCGCGGCCGCGCAGCCGGTTGAGCACCCAGTCGAACTGCGGGGTGTTGACCGCGGGCAGCTGCACCATGGTCACACGCACGCCCGATCCGCTCGCCAGCAGCTCACAGCGCAGCGCCTCGTGCCAGCCCTGGAGGGCGTGCTTGGCGCCGCTGTAGGCGCTCTGCAACGGGATTCCCCGGTAGGCGATCGCCGAGCCGACCTGCACGATGGTGCCGTGGTCGCGCGGCAGCATCCGGCGCAGCGCGGCCCGGGTGGCGTTGACGTAGCCGAGGTAGGTGACCTCGGTGACCCGGCGGAACTCCGTGGCGCTGATCTCGGTGAAGGGCGCGAACACCGAGACGAAGGCGTCGTTGACCCAGACGTCGATCGGGCCGAACTCCGCCTCGGCCCGGGCGGCCGCCGCTTCGCAGGCCGCCGGGTCGGCCACGTCCGCCAGGATGGTGCGCACCGGCGAGCCGGCGGCCTCCGCCTCGGCGGATGCGGCGCGCAGCCCGGCCGCGCCCCGGGCGACCAGCACCAGTCGGTCGCCCCTGGCGGCGAAGGCCCGTACACAGGCCCGGCCGACTCCCGCGGTGGCGCCGGTGATGACCACGGTGCGGGGCTTCGAACACAGGTTGATCGTCATGGCGGGCGTCTTGCCGGGCGGGCGCCGCCGAAACGTCACGGAGGGGCCCGGACCGTCACGCGCGAGGGCGCGGATCGGCGTCGGCCGGTGGCCGCGTGCACTTGCCGTTGTTCCGGTGCAGGCGCCAGACGGGTAGCAGCAGCCAGCACGACACGAACCAGAGCATGACGGCCGAGGTGATCCAGCCGGAGACCGTCGATCCGACGGCCACCCGCAGCAGGAGCAGCAGGGCCGAGCCTACGGTGAGCGCCAGCAGCACCAAGCCGATGGCCACCAACCGGGCTGCCGCGTCCACCAGTTGGGGCTTGAGGCGGTGCCCGGCGAAGATCCGGTGGTAGGCGACCGGGGAGGTCAGCGCTCCGGTGGCGAGTGCCCCGAGGACGACCGTGGCCACGTACAGTCCCCGGTCGAAGCCGCCGAGTTCGGCGAAGCGCGGCATGAAGACCACGCTCAGCAGGAACCCGAAAAGGATCTGCGAGCCGGTCTGCGCGACCCGCACCTCCTGAAGCAGGTCGCCCCAGCGCCGGTCCGCCCGCTCGTCGGGCGACTCCCGCCGGCCGGTCCGGTGCACGGAAGGGTCGCGCCCGGTATCCGGCCTCGTCATGGTCATCGCCTCCGCCTTCCACTCCGTCCGTGCGTGTAGCCGCACTGGGGGTGGGCAAACGCGCGGTATGGACGACCAGCAGACGGAGTGCCGGGCCGCACCCGGGACAGCGCCGCAGGCGCCGGTCGTCCGCGCGGTCCGCGGTGCCGCGCGGGATGACGGCGACGGCCCCTGCCGTCCCGATCTCGATCTCGCGGAGCTGCGGTTCTGAGACTCGACGGGACTGAACCTCCTCCTGCACGCTGCCTGGACGCCGAGACTGCCGGGATCCGGCGCTGAAGCCGCCGGCGGTGGTCCTTCGTCCGAGTCCGAATTGAGGAGGCCGGTCATGTACTGCTCCGGGGACGGCCCGCTGCCGGGCCCCGACCGGGTGTCGGGGGCCGGACAGACCAGACGGCTCGCGCTCAGCGGCAGCGAGGGCCCCGTGCAGCGCAGCCGTGAGTTCAGTCGGCAGGCCCTGGAACGTTGGCACTGGCTGCCCACCGTGGATGACCATCAGCAGGCCGTCACCGAGGACGTCCTGCTGATGGTCTCGGAACTGGTCACCAACGCCTGCCTGCACGCCCCCGGAGGCCCCCGCGAGCTGCGGCTGAACTGGAACGGCACGCGACTGCGGGTGGAAGTCTCGGACTCAAGCCCCGTGCCGCCGCAGCTGCGCTTGCACACCGACCCGGCGCGGCCGGGCGGGCACGGACTGCATGTGGTGGACTGGCTCGCCCGCGCCTGGGGCTCGCTGCCAGAGGGGGACGGGAAGCTGGTCTGGCTGGAGGTTCCGTCCCCACTGCACGTCCGCCGGGACTGACGGCCGGCGGCGTCACTGCTGTCCGGGGTGCGGCTCCGGAGGTGGCGCCGGATCGGGATCCGGGTACGGCTCCGGAGAAGGGAACGGAGGAACGGGCGGCGGTGCCGGGTGGGGTTCGCCCGGCCGCGGTGCGGGATTGGGGTGCGGGATCGGCCCGGTGTCCGGGTCGGGGGGTGTCGGAATCGTCATGGTGGCACCTTCATCGGAGGCGCGGAGAGCACGCTCAGCGACCGAGCGCATTCGCCGGCTCGCGCTTGTTCACTTCGAACGGTCCCGGTGGAGCGCGCTCTGCTTGATGTGCTCGCACGGCTTGATGTGCTCGCACGCGCTTGCGCTTGGGGCTGGACCCCAACGCTCCTTTCTTCCCACGGAGGTCGTTGCACGGGCGCGTGTACCCGGAGAAAACCCATAAATCACCCGAAACATGATTCATGTATTCGATGACGGGTAAAAGGCTGGTGGAGCGGCTGTTCTCGACCGGCCGCATCCGCACCCATCGGGTGCCACCCGGACCGTCGCTTGAAGAAGCCGGCACAGGTCCCAGGGGAAGAAGCCGGCGGATGACGCCGGGCGTTCACCCGAACCCCAGGAGAAGTAAGTGTTCACCCCAATCGAAACCGCCGGCCGTGCCGAGCAGACGGTCGGCCCGCCCTCCGGCCTCCTGTCCGATCTGCCACCGCGCCTCACCGAGGCCGAACTGCGGGCGATGAGCAAGGCCGAGGCACGTGAACTCAGTGACGCGCTGTTCGAGCGCCTGGCCGGGCTCGCCCGCGAGACCTACGCCTACAGCTACGTCCGCGGCACGATCATCGAACTCAACATGCCGCTGGTCCGCTTCATCGCGGCCCGCTTCCGCCACCGCGCCGAGGACATGGACGACATCCTCCAGGTCGGCACGATCGGCCTGATCAAGGCCGTCGACGGCTACGACCCGCACCGCGGCGTCGAGTTCGTCACCTACGCCATCCCCACCATTACCGGCGAGATCAAGCGCTTCTTCCGCGACACCTCGTGGCCCGTCCGCGTCCCGCGCAGCATGCAGGAGCTCTACCTGACGGTGGCCCGCGGCTCCGACCGGCTGGAACAGGAACTCGCCCGCCTCCCACACCCCGAGGAGATCGCCGAGGACCTCCACATCACCGTCGAGGAGGCCACCGAGGGACTGGTCGCCGGCCGCGTCTACCGCCCCAACTCCCTTGACGCGCTGCGCGACCAGGACACCGACGAGACCGGCAGCGCGATGGTCGACCGGCTCGGCTGCTGCGACCCCGGCATCGAACTCGCCGACTTCCGCACCGCCGTCCGCCCGCTGCTGGCGGAACTGCCGGAGCGCGAACAGACCGTGCTCAAGCTCCGCTTCTGGGACGGCTGGACGCAATCGGAGATCGCCGCGCGGATCGGCGTCTCCCAGATGCACGTCTCCCGCTTGCTGAGCGCCATTCTGGCCCGGCTGCGCGAGCGTCTGGAGGACCGCGAGGCCCGCGGCTGGCACGACGACGGTCCAGAGGGGTCGGGCTGACACGGATACGGGCCGCCGATCCGGCACCGCCTGGAGGCGAGTCCCGCTTAACTCCCGTCCGCTCTCTTGCGCTGAGTCACCTGACCGCGTACTCCGCTGTGGCGCACCGCGGGTGCGAATAACCCGCGATCGTCCGCTCCTGTCCGCGGGCGCGAGAGAGCGGGAATTCAGCGGGACGTGTCGCCGTCGTCTTCCGGAATGAGGTGCACAGCCGCTTCCTCCGCGCTCGCGGCACCGCCATCGACGCCGACGTCGGATGCGACGAGCCCCTTCTCCGTGTCCGAGCCGGCGCCTTCCTCGGGAGCCACCAGCCGCCCGGTCGGCCGACCGCCCGCTTGCGGATCAATAGGCTCTCCCTCTCCGCCGGACAGATCGCCGGTCCCGTCCCCTTCGACAGGCGTGATGTCGGGCTCTTCCTGGGCGATCCGCTGATCCAGCGTCTCGCCGTCACGCTGCTCGGCTGCGGTCACACCCACCCGGTCGACGCCCAGCGGCTTCTCCGGCGGCGAATAGCCCTCGTCCAGCAGGTCGTCGTAGCTGCATCTGATCCTCGAACTCGCCACGGGGCCGGTCACCTCGGAGCTGCTGGACCGCGCCGAGGCATTGCCGGTGGACTCCGTGCAGATGCCGGTGCTCTCCGCAACCGACCTGGTCAGCGGCCTGCTCGCGGCCTTCTCCGAGCACCACTGCGACTTCGGTGCGGTGCTCTCGGTGGTCCGACCCCTGCGGGAGAAGATCGACTGGCGCCAGGTGCGCGCCGAGCAGGGCGACGCGCCGATGCCGGCCGCCTTCCTGTACCTCCTGGAACGGCTCCAGGTGATCGAACCCGAGGAGGCCGACCGATGACCGGCGCCGACGCCACTGAGTACCGGCTCGCCCACCTGCGCGAGCGCCTCGCCGACGACGAGGCCGGCGAACTCGGCCTGCGGATCGAACTGCACGGCGCCCACGTCACCGTGCGCGGCACCGTGCCGACCGAGGAACGTCGGGCGGCCGTCGGGCGCATCGTGGCCGACGCCCTGGCGGACCTGACGGTGTACACCGACATCGCCCTGGCCGACGACCGTCCCCCGGTCGGCGCGGAGGACCTGCCGTGATCCGGGTGGCCGCCGTGGGGGACATCCACCTCGGCCCCGACGGCCGAGGACTCCTGCGGCCCGCCTTCGCCACCCTCGCCGACCGGGCCGACCTCTTGCTGCTGGCCGGCGACCTCACCCGGCACGGGACCCCCGAGGAGGCGGCGGTGGTGGCGCAGGAGGTCGCCGGTCTGCCCGTTCCGGTGATCGCCGTCCTCGGCAACCACGACTACGACGCCGACCGGACGGACGAGGTCACGCGGATCCTTGCCGCTCACGGGGTCCGGGTGCTGGAACGCACTGCGACCGTGGTCCGGGTGGACCGGCGTCTGGTCGGCGTGGCCGGTACGAAGGGCTTCGGCGGTGGGTTCGCCGGCCGGAGCGGCGGCGAGTTCGGCGAGCCCGAGATGAAGGCCTTCATCCGGCACACCCGGCGGTGTGCGGACGGTCTGCGGAGCGCGCTGGAACGGCTGGCGGCCGAGGGCTGCGACGTGAGGATCGCGCTGACGCACTTCGCCCCGGTGCCGGACACGCTGGCCGGGGAGCCGCCCGAGATATACCCGTTCCTCGGCAGCTACCTCCTCGCCGAGGCGATCGACGAGGCCGGGGCCGATCTGGTCGTGCACGGCCACGCGCACTTCGGTACGGAGCACGGCCTCACTGCGTGCGGCGTGCGCGTGCGCAACGTGGCCCAGCCGGTCATCGGCCGCGCGTTCGCGGTCTACCGGCTACACGGACCGGGCGAGCGGTCCGGCGGCGGAACGCGTTAGGGGTGGACCGGTCCGGGTACGCGCGAGACGGCGGGGGCGACCGAACCGGAACGGAAAGGACTCCACCATGTTGCTGCTAGGACTCCTGCTGATGGCGGCATCCGGCGCCTTCGTCGGGCTGCTGATCGCGGACAACCTCGCCGGTGGGCCCGAGTACCAGGTGACGATCCTGGGCAACCACCTGGTGACGCTCAACACCCTGGGCGTCTTCCTGTCTGGTGTGGCACTCGCGCTGATCTTCTGCCTGGGCGTGGCCCTGATGTCGCTGGCTCGGCACGCCTGGCTCGTGGGCACGCGGCCGACCAGGGCCGGAACCGTGCCGCCGGTGTCCGCACGCCCCGCGGCGTCGGAGGCCGACGAGGCGGCGCCGCCGGAGGAACGGGCCGCCCAACAAGGCGACCGGGCCGTCGGCGCACCGGTCCAGCCCCCGCGGAGCGGCCGGATCCGGCACCTGTTCGGACACTGACGGCGCCGCGCGCGGGACATAGGGCGATCATGCACACCTAAGAGGTGAGGGAGGCGCAAACACCTGGCCGGACCCGGAGCTCCTTTGTGCAGCCGCCCCCTGCTCGGACCTGGGCGTGATGGCCGCCACTCTCGGCCAGGCCCGGAGCCGCGCGATGCCCTTGGCGTCGCGTCCGCCGGCGGGAGGTCCGGGGTCGCGCGGGGCCTCGGTGACCACCAGCGTGTGCGGGCGTCCTTCGGGCGGTCGTATTGGTCGTCATCTGAGCGCGCTCCCCGTCCTGGGACCGACTCCGGCAGCCGAGAACTGTCTGCTCGGCGGGGGATGCCGGGGCGGCTGCCTGCCCGGCGAAAAGGGCAGACCCGCACGGCCACCCGGCTCGGAGCCCAGGCCGGTCCTGCCGGGCCCGCAGCCCGGACCGCCGACCGTAGATCTCACCCCTGACCGGACACCGCGGGCCGCATGCCGGCCCCTGCCAGGCCCGGCCTACACTGGTCGCCTACGAAGCGGTGGCAGTGCCGCCCCCGCGCACCAGCTCGCGCACCCGATCCGCCGGGAAGGCGAGCACGTTTCCGAGGGACCGACCGCCGTGCCCGCCGATCTGACACCCGTCATAGCCGCCTGCACCCGCTGGCTCCTGGCCGCCTACCCGCCGCCCGCAGGCGCGCTCAATTACGCCCTGGCCGAGGCTCAGGCCCGCCAGGCCGCCACCCTCGCCGCCCATCTGCGCCACCCCACCGCCCTGGACGTGCAGCTGCTCGACCTCCTCGGCCCGGGCGGCACCGGCAGGCTCGACTGGCTCACTGCGGCCGACCTCGGTGACGACGACGGCATGGCGTGGCGTACCTGGGTCGACGAGACCGTGGTCAGTTGGGCGGCGTGCCTCCTGGCTGACCCCTCCCTGAGCGGTCGCGCTCACCAGGCGCTTCAGCGCACCGAGCACCGCGATGAGGCCGGCGGTCTACGCCGCCTGACCGTCCCCGGCCCCCGCGACAGCGAAGCTGCCGCCCTGCTGCGCCATCCCGATCTCCTCGAAGGCATCGCCGGCCTCCACCGGGACACGCTCCTTGCGCTCCTGGACGCCGACAGCGCCGCGCTGCCCTGACACACACCTGCCGTTCGCGATACGCCATCCGTCCGGCCGGGTTTGCCGAGCCCTGGTGGCCTGCCGGCGGGCGACACGGCCGGGCGGTGACGCGGCGCCACGGTCACCGGGTGCGGGCCAGCGTGGCGGCTGCCTCCAAAAGAAGCGCGTGGACGAAGGCCTGGGGCAGGTTGCCGCGCAGCTGGCGCTGGGCGACGTCGAACTCCTCGGCGTACAGGCCGGGCGGTCCGCAGGCGCCGCGGTTGCGTTCGAACCAACGCACCGCCTCGGCTTGGTTGCCCTGCTGGTGGTGGGCGAGGGCGACGAGGAATCCGCACAGCAGGAACGCGCCCTCGGCGTCTTCCAGGGGGCGGCGGTCGTGGCGGAAGCGGTAGCAGTAGTGGTCCTGGGCGAGGTCGGAGAGGACGGCATCCAGGGTGGCGCGGCTGCGCGGGTCGTCGGCGGGCAGGGCGCCGCGCACGGCGGGCAACAGCAGCGACGCGTCCACCCCCGGATCGGTGGGCGAGCGCTGCCAGCGGCCGCTGGGGTGCAGGCAGTCGGCGCCGGTGTCGGCGATGAGACGGTCGGCGAGCGCCTCCCAGCGGGCCGCGAGGCCCCGGCCCTGTGCGGGGTGGGCGGTGGCGATGGCGCGCAGCCCGGCCGCGCAGGTCAACCGGCTGTGCGCCCACCGGTCCGGATGGAGTTCCCAGATCCCGGCGTCTTCATCGCCATGGCGGATGGTGATCGCGTCGGCGGCGATCCGGGCGGCGCGCCACCCGTCGGCATCCAGCAGGTCGTGGCGGGCGGCCCCGGCGAGCAGGAGCAGGCTCTCGCCGAACACGTCGAGCTGGAACTGGCGGTTGACTCGATTGCCGACCACGTCGAAGCCGCCCGGGTAACCGGGAAGGTCCAGCCTCCGCGGGTCGGGAACCGGGCCGCCCGTGGTGGTGTAGGCGGGGGCGAGGTCGGGGCCGTGGTCGAGGAGGCGGGCGGCGACGAACCGCAGCGAGTCCGCAAGCAGCGGGCGCAGGCCGTTCGCGGCGGCGGCCTGGCCGATGTAGGCCTGATCGCGGATCCACACGTACCGGTAGTCGTAGTTGCGGCCCTGCTCCGCCCGCTCCGGCAGGCTGGTGGTGGCCGCGGCGACCGTCCCGCCGTCAAGGCCGGTCAGCCCCGTGAGGACCGCGTAGGCGTGCCGGGCGTCCCGCTGCCCCAGCACGCCGTGCAGGCCGGGGACGCGCGCGGCCCACTCGGCCTCGGTGGACCGCCACAGCGCTCCGGCCGGCTCGGGGTCCTGCAGCCGCCGGTCGGAGACCTCCAGCACCAGGTCGCGAGACCTGCCGGCCTCCACACGCACACCGCTGCGCAACAGCGAGCCGTCGGCCCGGGCGTCAGGGCAGCCCCGCAGGCGCACGTGCAGATCGCCGGCCCGCGCCGTCCAGTAACCGGCCTCGTCTCGCCTGATCCCCCGCAGCGGGTGCGCGCCGAAGCCCGCGGCGAGGTTCAGCTGCACGTCGAGGTCGGCGTCACCGTCGACGGCCATGATCCTGCGCAGCACCACCGCCCGGTGCGCGTCCCCGGGGTACGCGAGGGCCTCGCGGCACTCGACGATGCCGCCGGTGGTAGTCCACCGGCGGCGCCAGATCAGGCTGCCCGGTTCGTAGTAGCCCCCCCACACGTACGACTGAGTGGGGGCGACGGTGAACCAGCCGTCACCGCCGATCAGGGCGGCGAAGACGGCGTCGCTGTCCCAGCCGGGTGCGCACATCCACGCGATGTCGCCCCGCGGCCCCACCAAGGCTCCACGCTGGCCGTCGGCGAGCAGCACGTAGTCGCGCAGGACATGGGGAGCGGGCGGGCCTGCGGTGGGGGCGGTCAACGGCTCATCTCCCTCGAAGGCGACGGATGGTCGGTGGCAGGCGTGGAAGCGGTCCCGGGTGGGCACACGCTCGGTGCTCAAGGAGGTGACGGAGATGGCCGGGATCAGGGTGGTCAAGCGTCCCGCCCCGCAGCGCCCGAGGCCTCCGCTCGACCTGCGGACCCCCTCGGGCCGTCCGTTGCCGTACTGAGCGAGCCCGCTCCAGGGCACGCCGGTCCGCTTCAGCCCGGGGCACGGAATCGCTCGGCAACCTTGCCGCGCAGGATCAGCCCGAGGCCGGGCCGGCCTTCCCGTCCCGGGCGCAGGATGCCTCCGTCGGGGCTGAGGGCGCCGTCGAACAGCAGGTTTTCGATGCGGACGTGGTCGTGGAACCATTCCAGGTGGCGCAGGTTCGGCGCCGCGGCGGCGGCATGGGCGTGGACGTGCGGGGCGCAGTGCCCCGACAGCTGGAGATTGTGGGCCTGAGCGAGGGCGGCGGCACGCAGCCACACGGTGATGCCGCCGCAGCGGGTGGCATCGGCCTGCAGGCAGTCCACGACCGGGGCCATGCGGGCGAAGTAGGGCAGGTCGTAGCCGTACTCGCCGGCCGCGACGTCGGCAGCGACCGCGTCGCGGACGAGGGCGAGACCGGCCAGGTCGTCGGAGGAGACGGGCTCCTCGAACCAGCTCACCCCCCACCCGGCGAGCGAGCGTGCGAGACGGACGGCCTGTTTACGGGTGTAGGCGCCGTTGGCGTCCACGTAGAGATCGGCGTCGTCGCCGATCAGCTGTCGGGCCTGCTCGGTACGCTCCAGGTCCCGCCGTTCCTGGGCGCCCCACCCCTCACCGATCTTGATCTTGAAGCGGGTGAAGCCCTGCCCTGCCCAGCCCCGCAGCTGCTCGGCCAGCCGGCGGTGGTCGTAGGTGGTGAAACCGCCGCTGCCGTAGACGGGCACCTCGCGCTGGGCGGCGCCGAGCAGGTCGACCAGTGGCATGTCGAGGAGGCGGGCCTTGAGGTCCCACAGGGCGATGTCGACGGCGGAGATGGCACCGGCGACCAGGCCGGGGCGGCCGGTGTTGCGTACGGCGCGGCTCATCGCCTCGTTGGCGGCCGGGATGTCGAAGGCCGGACGGCCGACGACGAGGTCGCGCAGCTGACCGGTGATCACCTGGGCGGTGGCGGGAGCGCCGTAGGTCCAGCCCAGGCCGAGGGTGTCCCCACTGCGGGCGTGGACCAGGACCATGGTGGTCGATTCCCAGGTGAGTGTGCCGTCGGCCTCCGGGGCGTCGGTGGGGAATTCGAGGACCTGCGCGCGCAGATCCTCGACGGTCGCGGTGGCATCGGTGGTCATGACGCGTCGTCAGCTGCGTGTTGGGCCGCCGTGCGGGCGAACTGCAGGAAGTCGGCCGCCGCCAGGGTGGCGAGTGCGGCGGTGGCGAGTCTGGTGGCGCGCGGCGCGAAGATCGACCCGGCGGTGCAGGCGGTGGTGACCCACAGGCCGGTGCAGAACGGGCAGGTCAGCAGCTCGCCGACCGCTTTGCGGGCGCCGGTGCCGCGCACGTCCTCCGCCAGTTCGGCCGGCCCGGTGGTGCCTTCGAAACGGGTGAACGGTGCGCGCAGCGGGCTGGTGACCGGATCCTTGGCGATCAGGCGGGACAGCTGGTGCGTGGCCAGCGCGGTGAGCGTGACGTCCCACGGGGTCGGATCCGGTAGTGCACGGCCGGTGGCCCGGGCGGCAGCGACAACGCCGGCGGTGGCGGTGGCGTAGAGGCCCATGAGACCGGCGTAGGAGGCGAGGGGGCGGTCGTCATCGCCGCTGTAGGCGCGGGCCTCGCGGTGCAGCCGCTCGTGCAGGGATCTCATCGTGTCGCCTTCCGGGTGTGGCGGCGGTGGCGGGCCGCGAGCACTCCTCCCGCGGCCAGGCCGACCGCGGCGCCGACGACCCCTGCGCTCAGCAGGCGGGCTGCTGCGGGATGAGGCTGCGGCCGGGGGACCGTCTGCTCGGGGTGGCCGTCGGGCAGCTCTCCGTCCAGGGCCAGGGCGAGGGCTTCGGCCAGATGCAGGGCCTGCCGTCCGGTGTCGGCCTGGTCGATCTGGGTGCGGCAGCTGAAGCCGTCGGCCAGGACGAAGGCGTCGGGGGCGGTGTCGCGCACTGCGGGCAGGACGCCCTGTTCGGCGATGGCCTGCGAGAGGTCGTAGTGTCCCTGTTCGAAGCCGAAGTTCCCGGCCAGGCCGCAGCAACCCTCGTCGAGGACGTTCGCGGCGATGCCGGCGCGGCGCATCAGTTCGCGGTCGGCACCGGTGCCGAGGACGGCGTGCTGGTGGCAGTGCGTTTGCACGGTCGCCGCCCGGCCGGCTTGCGGGCGACGCCAGCCGTCCGGGGCGTGGTGGACGAGGTGTTCGGCGAAGGTGCGCATCTGCGTGGCCAGGCGCCGGATGTCCTGGTCGCCGGCGAGCAGGTCGGGGGCGTCGTCGCGGAAGATCGCGGTGCAGGAGGGCTCGAGGCCGATGATCGGTGTTCCGGCCTCCAGCCACGGTCGCAGGATCCGGGCGGTCCGCTGCAGGACGCGGCGGGCGGTGACGAGCTGGCCGGTGGAGATCCAGGTCAGGCCGCAGCACACCGGCCCGTCAGGGACGGCGACCTGGAAGCCGGCGTCCTTGAGGACCCGGACGGCCGCCTGGGCGATGTGCGGGTGGAAGTTGTTGGTGAAGGTGTCCGGCCACAGCAACACGGTGTGCGGATCGTGCGGATCCGGCTGCGGCCTGCCCGAACGGCGCCAGTCCTGCTGGAACGACCGGTCGGCGAACAGCGGTGCGGTGCGGCGCGGGTCGACGCCGGCGAGCATCTTCCCGACACGCCCCAGGCCGGGGGCCTGGAGGACGGCATTCGCCAGGCCTGGAGCCGTGCGCGCCAGCCGTGCCCACAGGGGAAGCCAGCCCATCGCGTAGTGAGCGGCCGGGCGCAGCCGGCCCTCGTAGTGGTGGGCGAGGAATTCGGCCTTGTAGGTGGCCATGTCGACGCCGACCGGGCAGTCGGACTTGCAGCCCTTGCAGGCCAGACACAGGTCGAGGGCGTCGCGGACCTCGGTGGAGCGCCACCCGGCGGTGACCGGGGAGTCGTCGTGGCCGCCGAGCATCTCGAACAGCAGCCGGGCCCGGCCGCGGGTGGAGTGTTCCTCCTCCCCGGTGGCGCGGTAGGAGGGACACATCACTCCGCCCCGGTGGGTGCGGCAGTTGCCGATGCCCACACAACGCAGCACCGCCTGGGAGAAGTCGTGCCGGTCGTCGGCGAAGGCGAAGTGCGTCTGCCGGGGTGCGGGGCGCCAGTCGGCGCCCAGGCGCAGATCGGCATCGACGCGGTGGGGGTGGACGACCTTGCCGGGGTTCATCCGGTTGCCTGGGTCGAACAGTGCCTTGACCTCGCCCATCGCCTCGACAAGCTGGGGGGTGAACATGCGGGGCAGCAGTTCGCCGCGGGCCTGCCCGTCGCCGTGCTCGCCCGACAGCGAGCCGCCGTAGGAGGCGACCAGATCGGCCGCGTCGAACAGGAACGCCCTGAACGCCTCGATGCCCTTGCCCTCGCGCAGGGCGAACGGGATGCGGGTGTGCACGCATCCCTGCCCGAAATGCCCATACAGGGAAGCCTGCTGGTAGCCGTAGCGGTCGAAGAGCCGCTCCAGATCGCGCAGGTAGACGCCCAGCTTCTCCGGGGCCACCGCGGAGTCCTCCCAGCCCTCCCACGTCTCGGACCCGTCGGGCGGCCGTGCGGTCACCCCCAGGCCCGCCTCGCGGGCCTTGAGCATCTCGTGCTCGCGCGGGGGATCGTCGGACAGCGCCACCGACGCATCGTCCTCGTCCCGGCCGATCGCCCGCAGCAGTTCGTACGCCTGGGCGTCCGCCTGCTCCTTCGTGTCGCCGGTGAACTGCACCATCAGCCAGCTGTCGCCCGCGGGCAGGCGTTCCAGGGAGTCCAGGTAGGCGTGCTCCTCGCGCATCAGCTGCGCCATGCGCCCATCGATGGCCTCCAGTTGTGCGGGGCTGCTGTGTTCGAGCAGGGTGGGGACGGCGTCGGCGGCGGCGTAGATGTCGTCGAAGCCGAGGACGAGCAGCGCCTCGGCGGCGGGCACGTCGACCAGTTCCAGTTCGGCGTGCAGGACGGTCACCAGGGTGCCTTCGCTGCCCACCAGGGCGCGGGCCAGGTTGAAGCCGTTCTCCGGCAGCAGGGCGTCGAGGTTGTAGCCGGAGACGCGGCGCGGGATCTTCGGGTAGCCGCGGCGGATCTCCGCCATGTGGCGGGCGGTGAGGTCGTGCAGCCCCCGGTACAGGCGTGCCTGCGGCCCGCCGGCGGCCACGATCCGTGCGTGCTCCTCGTCGCTCGTGGGACCGGCCCAGAACCGGGCGCCCTCGTACGTGAGGACCTCCAGGCGGCGGACGTTGTCGGCGGTCTTGCCGTACGCCTGGGCGGAGGCGCCGCAGCTGTTGTTGCCGATCATCCCGCCCAGCGCGCAGTGACTGTGCGTGGAGGGCTTCGGCCCGAACATCAGCCCGTGCGGGGCGAGCCGGCGGTTGAGCTCGTCGAGGACGATGCCGGGTTCGACCACGCAGGTCCGCGCCCGCGGGTCGACCGAGACCAGCCGGTGGCAGTACTTGGTCCAGTCGATGACCACGGCGGTGTTGGTGCACTGCCCGCCGAGGCTGGTGCCCCCGCCGCGCGAGAGCACCGGGGCGGCGAACCGGGAGCACACGGCGACCGCGACGGCTCCGGCCTCCACCGTGCGGGGCACCACGACGCCGAGCGGGACCTGGCGGTAGTTCGAGCCGTCGGTCGCGTACGCGCCGCGGCTGCCCGCGTCGAACCGGACCTCGCCGTCCACCTCCGCGCGCAGCGCGCGCTCCAGTGCGCCGAGGTCCACCTCCTGACCGGCGAGGTCTCCCTTCCCACGGTCGGGCATCGGTCAGCTCCGCCCGCTGCCGGGCAGGAAATCCTGGATCTTGGCTTTCACACCCTGCTGGACCACGGAGGCCCGGTCGCTGTCGCCGTGCAGAACGGCGGAGGCGGCGGCCTTGATCTGGTCCCAGGTGGCGTGGGGCGGGATGGGCGGCACCGCGGGGTCGGTGCGGAAGTCGATGACGAACGGCCGGTCCGCGGCGAGCGCCTGACGCCACGCCGCCTCCACCCGGTCGGGCGTCTCGACCCGGACCCCGTCCAAGCCGAACGTGCGGGCGATGTCGGCATAGCGCACGTCGGGCAGGCTCTGCGAGGGCTCGAACTGCGGTGCGCCCTGCATGGCGCGCATCTCCCAGGTGACCTGGTTCAGGTCGTGGTTGTTCAGCACCGCCACGACCATGCGTGGATCGGCCCACTCCTGGTAGTACTTGGCGGCGGTGATCAGTTCAGCGAGGCCGTTCATCTGCATGGCGCCGTCGCCGACGATCGCGATCGCCGGCCGGTCCGGGTGGGCGAACTTCGCGCCGATCACGTACGGCACCCCCGGCCCCATGGTCGCGAGGGTGCCGGAGAGGGAGCCGCGCATACCGTCGCGGAAGCGCAGGTGGCGGGCGTACCAGTTGGCGGCCGAGCCGGAGTCCGCGGCCACGATCACGTTCTCGGGAAGCAGCGCGTCCAGCGCGTGGACGACGTACTCCGGGTTGACCGGGTCCGCGGTGACCTCGGCCCGGCGCTGCATGACCTCCCACCAGCGCGCCGCGTTGTCCTCCACCGTCTTGCGCCAGCTGCCGTCCGCCTTGCGCTCCAGCAGCGGGATCAGCCGGCGCAGGGCCTCGGCGGCGTCGCCGACGAGGTTGACCTCGAACGGGTAGCGCAGGCCCACCATGGACGGGTCGAGGTCGATCTGCACCGCCCGCGCCTGGTCGAATTCGGGCAGGAACTGGGTGTAGGGGAAGCTGGAGCCCACCACGAGGAGGGTGTCGCAGTCGCGCATCATCTCGTAGGAGGCCCGGGTGCCGAGCAGGCCGATAGAGCCGGTCACGTACGGCAGGGTGTCGGGCAGCGCGTCCTTGCCCAGCAGTGCCTTCGCCACGCCGGCGCCGAGCAGGTCGGCGACCTGCTCGACCTCGGGGCGGGCGTGCCGGGCGCCCTGCCCGATCAGCATCGCCACCTTCTCGCCGGCGTTCAGGATCTCCGCCGCCTTCGCCAGATCCGCGTCGGCCGGTACCGGGGCGTAGTGCGGGATGCCGAGACTGGAGGGAACCTGCTTGAAGGCGTGCGTCGGCGGCTCGTAGTCGAGTTCCTGCACGTCGGCGGGGATGATCACCGCGGTGACCGCGCGGCGTGTCGCGGCGATGCGCATGGCCCGGTCGAGGACGTTGGGCAGCTGGGCGGGGACGGTGACCATCTCGCAGAACTCCGAGGCCACATCCTTGTACAAGGTCATGAGGTCGACTTCCTGCTGGTAGGAGCCGCCCATGGCACTACGGTCGGTCTGCCCGACGATCGCGACCACCGGGACGTGGTCGAGCTTGGCGTCGTACAGGCCATTGAGGAGGTGGATCGCGCCCGGACCGGAGGTAGCGGCGCAGACACCAGTGCGGCCGGAGAACTTGGCGTATCCGACAGCCTGGAAGGCGGCCATCTCCTCGTGCCTCGCTTGGATGAACCGCGGCCGGTCCTCGGCGCGGCCCCAGGCGGCCAGCAGCCCGTTGATGCCGTCGCCAGGGTAGGCGAAGACGTAGTCGACCTCCCAGTCGCGCAGCCGCTCGAGCACGTAGTCGGAAACCTTCATCACGCAACTCCTCCACAGCGCGGTTCTGGCCCTGGGCACCGGGGTGGGGCCCGTGTGCGCGGGTAACCCGTCGGCGCTGGTGTGAAACCCGCCCGGTGCGAAGCGGGGTGGCAGAGGGTCAGGGTTGCCCGGGTCCTGGGGCCGGACGAGGGGCAGCGGGCGGTACCCGCAGACCGCGACCAGCGTGTCACCGGTCCGGACCGCGTGCCTGCGCAGGGCGAGCGCCGGGCCGTCGAACACGGGCTCGGCATGCATGTCGTACACGACCGGCTCCCCTCTGCGGCCCGGCAGTCGGGCCCGGCCACCGCCTCCGGGCGGTGGGGAAAGTCGGCTGCCGTTCATCGAGCATATGCACGCGCGCGGCCGAGGCCCCGGATGGGATCGTCCGACCGGGTGAACGGCCGGCAGCTGCGGAAGCGTTCGATCCCACGCCTTGGGGTGGCCGGCCGGCCCCGGGCAGCGCCACGCCGGAGCGGGCACCCTCGCCACCGCGGCAGGCCCGGTAACCGAGTTTTGAGTGGCCGATTCCGGGCAGCCGCTGGCCATCAGAGCCTCAGGGAGGACCCGATGTCCACAGGGACGCTTATTGCGATTTTCGTTCCCATCGCGGTTGTTCTCATTCTGCTGGCCGTCGCGACGTGGTACCTCATCCGGCACCGCCGGCTCCAGGAGCGCTTCGGACCCGAATACGACCGGACCGTCCAGCGCTCAAAGAGCAGGTTCGCCGCGGAGCGGGAACTGCGTGCCCGCGAGCAGCGCCACGACCACCTGGATATCAAGCCGCTGCCGGACGCGGCGCGGGACCGGTACGCCGAGGACTGGACACGGGTGCAGCGGCAGTTCGTGGACCGGCCGGGCGAGGCGGTGCAGCAGGCCGACCGGCTCGTCACTGTGCTCATGCACGAGCGCGGATACCCAACGGAGGGCTACGAGCAGAAGCTCCGCGACCTGTCCGTGGAGCATGGACGTACTTTGGAGCACTTCCGGGCCGCCCACGCGGTGAACGAGCACGTCCGTGACCACGATGCGACCACCGAGGAACTCCGCGGCGCGATGGTGCACTATCGCGAGCTCTTCGACGACTTGCTCGGTAACGGTCATCGCGGGTCGGCCAGCGGCCGGAGGTGAGACGACGTCCGAACCGCGTAAAGAGACGATGGTCACCAATACCATGAAAGCGAATGAAGCAGATGAAGCACGAGGGCAGCGCCAGGAATGATGAAGAGCCCCTGACCACCGAGGATCTGGCCCGTTCCCCCGAGACGGGGAAGGAACCTGTGGACCAGGACCGGCAGGAGACGGAAACGGCGGAGGAGAGGCCGGTGTACCCGGGCGAGGCGACCGGTGGACTTGCCGGTGTGGGCGCCGAGGAGGAAGCCGGACCGGCGGAGGGGGAGCCCGAGGGCCGGGAAACCGCCGACGCGGGCGGAACCGCTGGGGAACGGGAGAACGCGGAACAGCCGAGCGAGAGCTCGCGGGACGCTGGTGAGGAACCGCTGTTCGCCCCGGAGGACGAGCATGAGTTCAGGTCCCGCTGGCAGGAGATCCAGAGCCAGTTCGTCGACGATCCCCAGAAGGCGGTGCGCTCGGCGGATGCACTGGTCGCCGATTTGATGCAGCGCCTGGCCGCCTCCTTCTCGGACCACAAGCGAGGCCTGGAGCAGCAGTGGAACCGTGGGGGCGAGGTGCAGACCGAGGACCTGCGGCTGGCACTCCAGCAGTATCGCTCCTTCTTCAACCGGCTGCTCAGCAGCTGAGCCACCGGCGGCACCCCGCTGCTGCGCTGACCGACATCGGCCAGCGCAGCAGCGGTTTGCGACTCCTCCCGGCCGCGCTGCCAAGCCCTCTGGGTCACCTCCCTCGGCCGACGGCCACGCAGGAGAGGGCCTGGGCCACGCCGACCGCGTAGCCTCCGCCCCCGCGGTGCGCGGCCATCATCGTCCCCAGGGGAAGGATTTTCGGCCGACTGCCCGTGATCCGCCCCTCATCCCGGAGAGATCCGGCCGCGCCACCCGCCGCTCTCGAGGCCGCGTTCCTCGATGAACCCCTTGAAGCGCTTCAGGTCGCTCTTCACGCGGCGATCGAGCACACCGAGCGCGTCCGCACTCCTTTCCGCGATCCCCTCCGGCTCGAAGTCCATGGCCACCTTGACCCGCGTGTGATCCGCGTCCAGGCGCTGGAACGTCACCACGCCCATCTGCGTGACCTCACCGGACACGGTGCGCCACGCCACCCGCTCGTCGGGCAGCTGGTCGACGATCTCGGTGTCGAACTCGCGCTCCACACCGGCGATGCTCGTCTTCCAGTGGCTGTGGCGGTCGTCGATCTGACGGACCTCCTCCACGCCTTCCATGAACTGCGGGAACTCCTCGAACTGGGTCCACTGGTTGTACGCCGTGTGCAGCGGCACCTCGACGTCGATCGACTGCGTCACCATGCTCATGGGACACCTCCGGGAAACGGGGACCACCGCCTCGGCAGTCCGGTGGAAGCCGGCGAGGCCCGGCCCGAGCACCCCTGACGGGCGCCCGGATGACCCGGGCCGCGCTGCTCGGTGTCAATGCCTTGCGGCATCCTTGATTTTCTCCATCGCCTGCCTGGCGGCGGCCATGCTCTGCTGGGCCTTCCCTTCGGCGGTCATCCGTCGGTCACCGACGGCCTTGCCGACGGTCTCCTTCGCCTTCCCCTTCAGCGCTTCGCTGGCGTTCTCCGCCTTGCGTTTCGTGCCCATGAGCACCGCCCTCCTCGTCCTCGCGCAGCCGTACGGCTTGCAGGTCCCGGCGTGAACGCATCCGTGTCAACCAGTCGGTCTCACAGCCGCTCGTCACCAGCGGTACCAACGGCGGTCGGCCCCGTGCAGAGCAAAGCCCAGGATCCACAGCACCAGTACGGCGAGGGCGACCCACCACAGCACATGGACCGCGAATCCCGCACCCCCAAGCACGAGAGCCAGCAGCAGGACCAGAACCAGGAGCAACATGATCCACAACCTCCTTTCATCACCCACCGCGCCTGCCCCGTACAACGGGGCTTACACCGCCCCGGTCGTACGGCGGGAGGCGGTCAGACCGGGCGCTGGAACGATCTATTGACTCCGTGTAAGTCTCCGTCAGCCATTGGATGCTGGGCCGGCCCTCGAAGAACAGGGACAACTGGTTCAGTGCCTCCCTCCAGTGTGCGGCGACATGGTTGACGTCGCGCGCCCTGAGGGCTGGTCCGTCGGAGCTCGTTGCGCTGTCCGCCGGGTGAGAGGTGTTGATGACCTGGTCAGGCGGGCAAGGGGGGCGAGCCAGCAAGGTCGGTCGCCGCCCGGACGGCGGGTTCGGCGAGCAGGGCGAGCAGGACGTCACCGAGGCCGTCGGGCCGACGGCGGGTCTGAACCGTGAACGGAAAGCTGGGAGAATCCGCCGGTGAACGAGATCTCCCGCCAGACCCTGCTCCGCTGGGGCTTCGCCCTCGAATACGCCACCCTGGGCTGGAACGTGATCGGCATCGTGGTCCTCGCGATCGCCGCGATCAGCGCCCGCTCGGTCGCGCTGGCCGGCTTCGGCCTGGACTCCCTGATCGAGATCGGCGCCTCCACCGTCGTGATCTGGGAGCTTTCCGGCACCGGCGAGGAGCGCCAAAAGCGAGCAATGAGGCTGATCGGCGCCGGCTTCGGACTGCTCGGCCTCTACCTGCTCGCTCAGTCCACGATCGTCCTGATCAGCGGCTTCCACCCACACCACTCCCCGCTCGGCATCACCTGGACCGCCATCACCGCCGCCGTGATGTTCACCCTCGCCTTCGGCAAGGCCCGCACCGGCGCCGCCCTCAACAACCCCGTCCTCAAGACGGAGGGCCGAGTCACCCTGATCGACGGCCTGCTCGCCGCAGCCGTCCTGCTCGGCCTGGTCCTCAACAGCACCCTCGGCTGGTGGTGGGCCGACCCGGTCGCCGGCTACGTGCTGGTCTACTACGCCGCCCGCGAGGTCCACGAGATCTTCTTCGGCGAGCATTGATCGACTTCGATGAGACAGACCGCCGTCAGCCAAACTCCGCTGAGACTGGTGAAACTTCGCACCGGTCACAAAGAGCCGACCAAGCCGTTGGTGTTGCGGGGCTGAGCTGGGCCTGGTGGCGGACGTTGTGGGCGCCCCAGCGGGTGCGGAACTCGCCGCCGCACGGGCGTCCCGCACCCGGTGCTGGGCCGACGGACGTGCGCCTGCCCGTCGGCCCGGGCTCAGGGCAGCGGCGTGGCGTGGAGGCAGGTGTGCCGGCCTGGCCCCGACACCGCGTCCAGCGGCCGGGCCACGTCGTCCTGGATCTCCACCAGGAACACGCTGTCCGCGTCCGCGTAGACGGGGACGCCATCGGCGGTCGTCTCGCCGGTGGCGTGGACGACGACGACTTCCGGCGGCGCGTGCCCGCCGGGGGTGCCGGGCAAGGTGACCGCGTACCGCTGCGGAAGGCCCATGGTCGTCTCACTCGGCTGTCGGTGGCGGTGTGCATGGCGAGCCCAGATGCTGCTCCGGTGCTCTCGTTCCGGGACGGCTACCCAATGGCGCGCCGGGACCATGCCCCCAGACGGGCGGCCTGCGCGGCGGATGGTTCAGCAGGGCGTCCTCGGCGGTGGCGCAGACCACGAACAGGACCGCGGTCTCCGTGAGCTCCAGCACCCGCAGCGTCTGCTGCGAGGGGCCCACCAGCACCAGCGTGACGCCCTCCGCCATGGCGCGCCGCCGGGCGGTCAGGAGCAGGTTGAGGCCGGTGGAGGTGAACAGCTCCACACCGGCCAGGTCCACGGCGAGCAGGGCCGGGCGCTGGTCGAGGGCGGCGTTCAGGGCCCGGACGGCGACCGGTTCGCTGTCCAGGATCATGTCCCCGGCGAAGGAGCACACCAGCGCGTGCCCGACCCGGACGGTCTCCGAATTCAGGCAGGGCAACACGGTCCTCTCCTCAGACCACGGGATCGGCCTGCGTCGGCACCCGGACGACGTCGTCGACCGTGACGGCGGTGTCGTGTCCGGGCCACGCGGACGCGATCCGCCCCAGGCCCTGCCACAGGTCCAGAGCCTGCTCGCGCAGCCCCATGGTGGTGCGGCTGCCCGCCTCGACCGCGCTGAGATAGGCGTCTATGCCGGTGACCGCGTGGCGCACCTGCCGACGCAAAGGCTCCACCCGGCCCGCGTCCGCACCGTGCTCGCAGGGCGCGCCGATCCGCTCGGCCAGCATGGACCTGAGCTGCTCCAGTCCCTCCCTGCTCATTGGGTCCATGCGAACCACCTCCAGACGTACGTGGAGCCACCGCACGAATCCGCCGCGAACGCGATGCGGGAGCTGTTCCTCCACTGTTCGCCTGTTCGCCCGACATGTCAACCAATGCGCGAATTCGCTGTCGTGTTTCGGCAACCGTGAAACTTCGTCCTATCGTGGAGACTATGGACAACGGCACGACCACCGAGCGGCAGTGGACCTTCCTGACCAACCATGCCCGCGTCCTGGTCCAGATCGCCCGCGACCCCGGCATCCGCGTGCGCGACATCGCCACCTGCTGCCTGCTCACCGAACGCGCCGTCCAGCGCATCATCACCGACCTCGAACACGCCGGGTACCTCAGCCACGAACGCCGCGGCCGCACCAACCACTACAGCGTCATCGCCAGCAAACAGCTGCGCCATCCCGCCGACGCCGGCCCCACCGTCGCCGAACTCCTCGCCGCCCTCCTGCGCTGACACCCGCCGACGAACAGCGGGACCCGGCCTTGACCTCGAACGCGGGACACGAGCTACGCGGCTTCGGTCAGGGTGGTTGATGTTGCGTTGAGTGCCGTCTCGTGGGCGACAGGGCCGCGGTGGCCGTCGGCCGGGGCGGGCAGGGGGCCGGCGGATCGGTGCCGACGTGCTCAAGTCGCCCGGACGTACCGGGAGTTACCCGGAAATGAAGACTTGTCGGAGGGCTTCCCGTGCGGCTCCGGGGCTCGCACACTCATGGGCATGACCAGCACTCTACGCGCGTGGAAGATGACTGCCGCCTCCGCCGCCACCGTCGCCCTGATCGCCCTCGCCCCCGTCGCCGTCGCCACCGAGGCGAACGCCGCCGTGAGCGGCAACGTGTGCCTCTCCGCCCTGCCGCCCCAGGCCAGAACCACGCTCGACCTGATCGCGTCCAACGGGCCGTTCCCGTACCGGCAGGACGGGATCGTCTTCCAGAACAACGGCGGCGTGCTGCCGAGCCGGTCGTACGGCTACTACCACGAGTACACCGTGGTGACCCCGGGCGCCCCGACCCGCGGCGCCCGTCGGATCGTCACCGGCAAGCGGTACCACGAGGACTACTACACCAGTGACCACTACGCGACGTTCCGGCTGATCAACTTCGGCTGCTGACAGAGGAATCGGCTCACGGCCCCGGCGCGGCGACCCGTCCGCCGGGGCCGTTCGCGCGTGGGGACGGGCGGGGTGGTCTCGTAGGCGGTGCGCCGCCGTGGGGCTCAGGTGCGGGTGACGGTTGTGGCGAGGGCGGGCAGGCTGGTGTCGTCGGCCAGGAGGACGACCAGGGGGGTGGCCGCGGGCGGCCCGAGGCGGGCGATCTCGTAGGCGGTGACGCCGCTGCCGGTGGCGGCGACCAGGGTGACGGGTGCCCGCGACTTCAGCAGCGGGGTGAGCAGCGGGCGGTAGGCGGCGGGTGGCGGGTCGCCGAGCAGCGGGCGCAGCACCCCGAGGGCCTGCGGGCCGGGCCAGCCGCGGGCGGTGGCGGGGAAGCCGGTGTCCGGCGCGCCGGGCGGGGGCAGCAGGAGCACCCAGCCGGCGCCGGGGCGGGTGGCCCGGCGCAGGACGTCCAGGCGGACGGCGGGGTCGGCGTCCGGCGCGTTCGGCGGGCTCGCCGTGTCACCGCCGCCCGGGTGCGGGGCCGGGTGGCCGGCGAGGGTGGTGCGGAGGACCTCGGTGGTGCCGAGGCCGCTCGGCAGGTCGGGGAAGCTGCGCAGCAGGTGGGCGCTCTGGCTGAGGAGTTCGGTCGCGTCCCGGTCGGCGAGCAGCGCGCGGTCGTGGACGGTGGTGAGCACCAGCCCGCCCGTCGCGTCGTAGTGCGCGGTGAGCGTGATCGGGTACGAGGTGAAGGTGCCGGCGGGGGTCGGGGCCTCGACGTGGATGCCGTGGGCGGCCAGGTCGGTGTCCAGGCGCGGGTGGTGCGGCGTGAGCGGCAGGTGTTCGAGGACGACGAGGCTCTGCGGGCGCTTGCCGTGCGGTGTGCCGTTCCACCGGTGCGCCTGGCCGGCGGAGACCCACTCGTAGGCGGAGAGGTCGAGCACCCCGTCGCGCAGCGCCGCGAGGAGCTGGGGGACCGTCGTGCCCGGGTGCACCCGGACGGTGATCGGCAGCGGGTTGCGCAGGGCGCCGGGCAGCCGGTCGATGCCGTCCAGCGGGATCCCGCGGCCGGACACCGTGACGGCGAACCCGACCCGGACGGCCCGCGGCGCCAGGCGCGGGTCGGGGGCCTGCGCCGCCCGGTACAGCAGGAGGGCCCACGCCGCCTGGAGCGCGCTGCTCTCGCCGGCGCCCCACGCGGCGGCCCAGCCGCGCAGCCGCACGGCCTCGTACGGGGTGAGCCGGCGCCGGGCCCGCCCGCTGCCGTGGCCGTCCGCGGCGAGGCCGGCCGGGAGGACGGCGGTGGCGGCGGGGCGGGTGCCGGTGGCGGCGGGCCGGGTGGACCAGAACTGGCGGGCGGGGTCGGTGTCCTGGGCGCCGAGCCAGCGGGCGTGGTCGCGCAGGTCGGGGCGGCGCTCGCCGCCGGGGAGGGATCCGCCGGTGAGGTAGGCGCGGTAGAAGGACCGGAGGAGCAGGCGGACGCTCCAGCCGTCGAGCATGGCGTGGTGGTAGGTGAGCAGCACGCGGGTGACGGGGCCCTCGGCGGCGTCGGCCTCGGCGGGACGGCCGGCGGGCGGCCGGGTGTCGACGAGCGTCGCACGCAGCAGTGCGGGCCGGCGCAGGTCGAAGCCGCGCCGCCGGTCGGCTTCGAGGAGTTCGTCCCAGCCGGGTGCGCCCGCGCCGTCCGGGTGGCGGGTCACCTCGGGGACGGCGCGGTCGTGGAGGACGATCCACGGGTCGTCGTGCCCGTCCTCCGTCCAGTCGAAGGCGGCCCGCAGGACGAGCTCGTGGTCGAAGACGGACTGCCAGGCGGCGGTGAACCGTTCGGTGTCGAGCGGTCCGTGCCAGTTCCAGGACAGCTGCTCGACGTGCCGCCCGCCGTGGTCGGCGCGGCCGGTCACCTCGCGCAGCAGCTCGCGCTGGAGGGCGCTGGTGGGGACGGTGACCGGCGCCGGCGGGTGGGAGAGCGCGGAGCGCAGCTCCTCCAGGACGCCGAGGGTGCGCGCGAGCGGCCCGGCGGCGATCCCGACGAAGAGCCGGCGCGCCGCGCCGGGCCGGCCGACCGCGACGGCGCGCACGCGCGGGCCGTACGCGAGGCTGCGGCCGAGCTCGGCGAGGACGCCGTCGAGCCCGTCCGGGCCTTGGGTCTCGCGTTCCCACAGGACGTCCGGCCCCGCGCCGGGTTCGACCGCGCGCAGGGCCGTGCGCAGCACGGTGCTGTCGTAGGCCTGGTAGAGCTCGACGAGAAGGAACTCGGCCGCCCTTCGCGGCGGTTGCCGCTCCTCGGCGGTCGGCGGGCACCACTGGCGGGTGGCGGTGCGTGCCAGCGCGGCGCTGACGGACCCGGCGTCGAGGCGCCGCGGCGGGCGCCGGGCGGGCAGGCAGGGGGACGGCGCCGGGGCGTCGGCGACGAGCAAGGTGACGGGCGCGCTGGAGAACTGACGGATCGTCATCGCTGATCAGCGGGCACCGGGCCCGGGTTCCTTTCCGTCGGTGGCCGTGCTGGGCGGCGGCCGTCCAGGGCGGTGGCCGTGCTGGGGGCCGGGAGAGGGAGGGGAGGCCTGGTGGCCTCACTGGGTGGCGAGGCCGCCGCAGACGTTGAGGGCCTGGGCCGTGATGCTCGCGGCCGTGGCGGTGGTGAGGTACCCGGCCAGGGCGGCGACCTCCTCGGGGGTGGTGTAGCGGCCGAGTGGGATCTGGGTCTGGAAGTGCTGGTGGATCGTCTCGGGCGTGGTGTTGTAGGCGGTGGCGTACTCGTGGTGGATGCGCGTGGTGTTCGGGGTGTGCACGTAGCCGGGGCAGATCGCGTTGACGGTGGTGCCGGTGGGGGCGAGCTCCTTGGCGAGGGCCTTGGTGAAGCCGATGACGGCGTGCTTGCTCGCGGTGTAGGGCGCGCCGAGGGTGACGGGCTGCTTCCCGGCGGTGGAGGCGATGTTGATGATGCGCGGGTGGGCCGTGCCGGTGATGTGCCCGTGTCTGAGGGTCTCGCGGGTGACGAGGAAGACGGCGTTCAGATTGGTGTCGATGACGTCGTACCAGAGGTCGTCGGTGGTCGTCGCGGTGGGACCGCCGCCGGTGCGGCCCGCGTTGTTGACGAGGACGGTGATGGGCCCGTGGCGGCTGACGGCGTCCTGGACGAGTCTGGTGACCTGGGCCGGGTCGCGGACGTCGCAGGGGGCGCCGTCGGCCTGGATGCCCTCCTCGCGGAGCGTGTCGAGGGTGTCGGTGATGTCCTGGGCCGTGCGGGCGCAGATGAAGACGCGGTGACCGCGGTTGCCCAGCTCGCGGGCGATGGCGAGACCGATTCCGCGCGTCCCGCCGGTGATGAGGGCGAGGGGTGTGTCGGATGTGGGCGTCATGGCGGGTCCTGGGTGGGGTGAGGGCGATTCCGTCAGGGCTTGGGTGCTCAGGCCGGATACAGGTTGTAGGTGGTCGGGTGGAGGCTGGTGGCGGGCGTGTTGAGGGTGGGGTCGAGGGTGAGGATCGCGTGGTGCAGGTGCTGGAGGTGGGGCGAGGGCTGGATGCCCAGCTCGGCCGTGAGGCGGTGCCGCAGGTGGTGGTACGTGGTGAGGGCGGTGGTCTGCCGCCCGGCTCGGTAGAGCGCCACCATCGCCTGGGCGTGCAGGCCTTCGTGGTGCGGGTGCTGGTGGGTGAGGTGGGTGAGTTCGGGGATCAGCTCGTTGTGCCGGCCGAGGCGCAGGTCGGTGTCGATGCGGCGTTCGAGGGTGACCAGGCGGCTCTCCTCCAGCCGGATGATCTCGGTGCTGAGGATCGGGCCGGGGCTGATGTCGACGAGCGCGGGGCCGTTCCACAGGGCGAGCGCGTGGTGGAAGTGGGCGCTGGCGTCGAGGTCGTGGCCGCGGTTGAAGGCCTCCTGGCCGCGCGTGGTGAGGTCGTTGTACGCCTGGAGGTCGAGGGCGGGGCGGTCGAGGCCGACGGGCGGGACGGTGAGCTGGTAGCCGCAGTGTCTGGTGGTGAGGACGTCCTTGGCGGTGGTGTCCGGGCCGGCCGGTGACGCCCCGGCGAGGGCGTGGGTGATGCGGCGGCGCAGCTGGAGGATGTAGGTCTGAAGGGTGGTCAGGGCCCGCCGCGGTGGGTGGTCGCCCCATATCTCGTGGATGAGCGTGCTGGTGGGGAGGATCCGGTTCGGGTAGAGCGCGAGCAGGGCGAGGATCTGCCGTTGCTTGGCGGCGGTGGGGACGATCGAGATGCCGTTGAGGTCGGCGGTGAGTGGGCCGAGGACCTTGATGCGCATGGCGGTTCTCCCCCTGGTGGCGATGGCGTCCGGTCGGTGGTGGCGCCGGCGGTGACGACGGTGTCGGTGTCGGTGTCGAAGGCGTGTGCGGATTCGTCCGCACCCTAAGCCCGCGCCGCCGGGACGGCGGGTTTTCTCTAGTCCGCGTCGAGCCTGTTTCCGGGCCCGCTGTGGGGCGTGCCGGGCGGCCGGTTTCTAGGGGTTCTCCCAGGGTGCGCGGTAGTTCGATCCGGGAATGAATTGGATCAGGAGTTCGACCCGGCGGCGCCCGGGCGCCGCCGGGCGGTTCGAACGGGCCGTCGCGCCCTTGGAACACTGGTACTCGGGGTTCCCGAGGGTGCTGTCCCCGGTGCTCAACCTGGTCGTCGAGGGCGTCGGCGGGATCACGGAGGCGGAGCTGCGCCGGGCAGTCGCAGCAGCCTCCGGGGCCTGCCCGGGCGCCCGGCTGACCCGCCGCGGCACGCGCTGGGTGGACGGCCGCCAGGCGCCGCCCGTCCGTGTCGTGCCCGGCCACGACGCCCCCGACGGATCGGCCGAGCTGCGCCGTCCGCTCCCGGTGCGCGGCGCCCACTGCGAGGCGGTGCTGTTCGACGGCCCGCGCCCGGCCGTGGCCTTCCGCGCCTCGCACGCGGTGATGGACGCGCGCGGGCTGCGCCGCTGGGCCGCCGACGTCTTCCGGGCGCTGCGCGGCGAGGAGCCGCTCGGCGCCCGGTCCACGACCGCCGTCACGGAGCTGGACGAACCGCTGCTGCGCCAAGGCGGCGCGGTGGACGGTGAGTTCGCGCTGCGCCCGGTGCTGGACGTGCCGAGCGGCGCCGGCCGGCACGGGCAGCGCTGGTGGCGCCGGACGGTGGACGGCACCTACCCGGCCGTCGCGGCCCGGCTGGCCACCGAACTGGCCCGCCGCTCCGGCGAGCCCGTGGCGACCGTCGGGATCCCCGTCGACCTGCGGCAGTTCCACCCCGGCGTGGAGTCGACGGGCAACCTGGCGCTGACCGTCAGCCTCGACATCCCCGCCGGGCAGGAGTGGCAGGAGACCCAGCGGCAGCTGCTGGGCGTCCTGGCGGAGCGCCGGGGCGTGGTCCGCACCCCCGGCCCCGAGATCCTGCGGGCGCCGCTCGGGCTGCTGCGGATGATCGTCCGCAGGCTCGACCACGGGACGCGCCGCACCGGCCGGTTCGCCTCGGTCGGGTCGGTGACCAGTCTGGGCCGCGTCGACCCCGGGGAGTTCGCCACCCCCGGCCACCGGCCGACGGCGGTGTACCTGCTGTGCCCGAGGGAACCCGCGAGCCCGCCCGGCCTCAGCGTGGTCGAGTACGACGGACGCACCGAACTGACCCTCGCCTGGTGGTCCGACCCGGCGTGCGCGGCCCAGGCCGAGGACCTGCTCGACGGGCTGTGCGAGGCGCTCTCCCCGGCCGAGGCCCGTAGATGCGCGACACTGCTGCCCGCGGCGCCGGACAGACCCTCGGACGCCCGGACGGTCGTGGAGCGCTTCCGCGCCCAGGTGGCAGCCCGGCCCGCCGCCGTGGCGATCAGCGGCCCGGACGGCGACGTGACCTACGCCGAACTCGACCGCAGGGCACGAGTGGTGGCAGCCCGGCTCCGTGAGCGCGGCGTCGGCCGCGACACCGTCGTCGGCCTGCTCGCCGACCGCTCGGCCGCCGCCGCGGCCGGCGCGTGGGGCGCCCTGCTGGCCGGCGCGGCCTACCTGCCGATGGGCCCGAAGCACCCGGACACCCGAATCCGCGAACTGCTCGCCGACGCCGGAGCGCCGCTCTGCCTGACCCACCGGCCGTACGCGGAACGGGACTTCCTGCCCCCGGGCTGCGCGCGGCTGCGGCTGGACGAACCACTGGACGAACTGCCGGGCCGGCCCGCCCCGGAGCTGCCCCCGGGCGGGCCCGACCCGGCCGACCTCGCGTACGTCGTCTACACCTCGGGCTCGACCGGCAAGCCCAAGGGCGTGGAGATCGAGCACGGAGCCCTCGCCGGCTACGCGTCCTGGGCGGTCCGCGAGCACGGCATCGGCCACGAGACCCGGATCCCGCTGCTGTGCTCGCTCTCCTTCGACGTCGCGGAGATCTCGCTCATCCTGCCCTTCCTCGCCGGCGGCACCCTGCTGGTGATGGGCGAGGAGCTCACCCACGTGTCGCTGCGCGAGGTGCTGGCCGCCGGCGCCACGACGCTCGCGCTCACCCCGACCCACCTCGACCTGATCACTCGGCTGGACCTCGGCCCGGGGGACGTCCGCACCCTGCTCGTGATCGGGGAGCAGTTCACGCGCGCGCTCGCGCTGCGCGCCCGGGAGCGCTTCGGCCCGGACTGCCGGATCGTCAACCTGTACGGGCCCGCGGAGGCCACCGTCGGTGTCAGCCACCACGTCTTCGACGAGACGCGCGACGACGGCGCGAGCGTTCCGGTCGGGCTGCCGGGCGACGGCGTCGCGATGTACCTGCTGGACGCCGAGCGGCGCTTCGTCGCCCCCGGCGCGACCGGCGAGCTGTACCTCGGCGGACGCCAGCTCGCCCGCGGCTACCGCGGCCGTCCGGACCTCACCCGGGAGCGCTTCGTCCACCTCGCCGACGGCACCCGGATCTACCGCACCGGCGACCTCGCCCGCCGACTGCCCTCCGGGGAACTGGAGTTGCTCGGCCGGATCGACGACCAGGTCAAGGTGAACGGGCATCGGATCGAGCCCGCCGAGATCGCCCGGACACTGGAGGAGCACCCGGACGTGGCGGCGGCCGTGGTCGTGGCCAGGAGCCGGCCCGGGCGCCCCGGCAAGGCGTTGTGCGGCTACGTGCTGCCCCGCTCCGGCGCCCGCCCGCCGGACGCCGCCGACCTGGCGCGCCACCTGCTCGCGCGCGTGCCCGCCTACCTCGTGCCCGCCGCGCTCACGCTCGTCGACCGGATCCCGCGCACCGTCAACGGCAAGGTCGCCGTGGACGCGCTGCCCGACCCGTTCGGCGGGCCGGGGGCGGACGCCCCGCCGGAGGCCGTCGCGCTGGGCCCGGCGGAGCGGGAGGTCGCGCGGATCTGGGCGCGGGTGCTCGGCGTCGACGCCGGGGAGCTGGGCCCGGACAGCGACTTCCACGACCTCGGCGGCGACTCCCCGGCCATGATCGCCATGCTGGCCGACGTGGCCCGCGAGGTCGCCGGACCGGACGGCGAGGCACGCCTGGCCGCCCGGCTGCGGGAGGTCGTCACCCGGCCGACGCTGGCCCGGGTCGCGGCGCTCGCCGAAGCCGCGCGGCGCGCGGAAGCCGGGCCGGAGCGCGGCGGGCCCGGGCACATCGGGCCGGAAGTCTCGCAAATTCCTTAGCGGTGCCTCTGGTTCGCTGGCTGTGCCGAGAACGGCCCGCGAGCAGTGGCTGAAGGGGAACGGATGTCCAAGCGTGCACTGATCACCGGGGTGACCGGCCAGGACGGGTCGTACCTGGCCGAACACCTCATCTCCCTCGGGTACGAGGTCTGGGGCCTCACCCGGGGACAGGCGAATCCGCGGAAGGACCGGGTCAGCAGGCTGATCCCGGACCTGCGGTTCGTCGACGGCGACCTGATGGACCAGGGCAGCCTGGTCTCCGCCGTCGACTCGATCCAGCCCGACGAGGTCTACAACCTCGGGGCGATCTCGTTCGTGCCGATGTCCTGGCGCCAGCCGGAACTCGTCACCGAGGTCAACGGCACCGGCGTACTGCGGGTGCTGGAGGCGATCCGGATGGTGAGCGGGATCAACAAGCCGGCCGGCGCCGCCGGCGGCCCCGGCCGGATCCGGTTCTACCAGGCCTCCAGCTCCGAGATGTTCGGCATGGTGGCGGAGACCCCGCAGAACGAGCGGACCACGTTCCACCCGCGCAGCCCGTACGGGGTGGTGAAGACGTACGGGCACTACATCACCCGCAACTACCGTGAGTCCTACGGGATGTACGGCGTCTCGGGGATCCTGTTCAACCACGAGTCGCCACGCCGCGGGGCCGAGTTCGTGACGCGGAAGATCTCCCTCGCGGTCGCGCAGATCAAGCTCGGCCTGCAGGACCGGCTGCTGCTCGGCAACCTCGACGCCGTCCGCGACTGGGGCTTCGCCGGGGACTACGTCCGGGCGATGCACCTGATGCTCCAGCAGGACGTGCCGGGCGACTACGTGATCGGCACCGGGCAGATGCACTCGGTGCGCGACGCGGCCCGGATCGCCTTCGAGTGCGTGGGGCTCAACTGGGAGGACCACGTCTCCGTCGACCCCGCGCTGGTTCGGCCGGCCGAGGTGGAGACGCTCTGCGCGGACGCGGACAACGCGCGCGGCAAGCTCGGCTGGGAGCCGAAGGTCGACTTCCCGGAGCTGATGCGGATGATGGTCGAGTCCGACCTGGAACAGGCGCGCCTCGCCCGCGACTACGGCGAGGTGCTGGCCGGCGCCCGCTGGTGACACCCGGGCCGGAAAGGGCGGTAGGGCGGTGGGGACGCGAAGTCCCCACCGCCCTACCGCCGTTCGGAGACGGGCCCGCTGGGCGGGCGGGAGAGTTCCAGGATCGCCAGCGCGATCCCGGCGCCCTGATCGCCGAGCCGGGCGGCGTAGCGGCGCAGCATCGCGTTCTCCTGGGCGAGGCTGGTGGTCGGCAATCCGGCGGCGCGGCGGCTGAGCTGGTGGCCGCGGGCCAGCCGGATCCGCTGGACCAGCTGGGCGATCAGCTGCTCGTCGAGCTCGCTGAGCTCGGCCGCCGCCGAGTCCGCGGCGCCCTCGGCGGGGGGCCGCGGCGGTCTCGGTGCGTCGCCGTGCGGGAAGGGGTCGGGCATGGCGGTGATCCTTCTCGACGTCAAGGGCCCGGGTGCCGAAAGGCCCGGTCGGGCCCAACCCAGGGCTCGCGCAACTGACGATCCAGCCGAACGGCCCGGCAATTCCCTAGAGTCCGGCGGCCGTTCGCCGAAGATCGACAGACCCTAGGGAAATTCGGCGCGGCCCCGATCGAGACTGGGCGCTGGAGTGCGGGAATGCGAGCGCCGCGCGTGCCGGGCACGCGGGCCGTCCACAGCGGATCCCTGCCGTTCGCCGGTCTTCCAGATGGGTTGCGTCGATGATGGACAAGGAACAGAAGCTCCGGGACTACCTCAAGCGGGCCAGCGCGGACCTCCAGCGCTCCCGGCAGCGGGTGGACGAGCTGGAGGCGGCCGCCCGGGAGCCGATCGCCATCGTGGGGATGAGCTGCCGCTTCCCCGGCGGGGTCGCGGGCCCGGAGGACCTCTGGGCGATGCTCGTCGCCGGCGAGGACGGCATCACCGGCCTGCCGGCCGACCGCGGATGGGAGCTGGACCCGGCGGACGGGCCGGTCGACGTCCGGGGCGGGTTCCTGCAGGGCGCCGCCGACTTCGACCCGGGCTTCTTCGGCATCTCGCCGCGCGAGGCGCTCTCCATGGACCCCCAGCAGCGCGTCCTGCTGGAGGCGTCGTGGGAGGCGATCGAGCGTGCGGGCATCGACCCCAGCGGCGTCCGCGGCACTCGCACCGGGGTCTTCGTCGGCGCGATGCCGCAGGACTACCGCACCGGACCGGACGACGACGTCCAGGGCTTCGTGCTGACCGGCAACGCCACCAGCGTGATCTCCGGCCGGCTCTCCTACGTCCTCGGCGCCGTGGGCCCGGCCGTCACCGTGGACACCGCGTGCTCGTCGTCGCTCGTCGCGCTCCACCTGGCCGCGCAGTCACTGCGCGCGGGGGAGTGCGGCATGGCGCTCGCCGCGGGCGTCACCGTCATGTCGACCCCCACCACGTTCGTCGAGTTCGCCCGCCAGGGCGGCCTGGCCTCGGACGGCCGTTGCCGCTCCTTCGCCGACTCCGCTGACGGCACCGGGTGGGCCGAGGGCGTCGGCGTGCTCGTCCTGGAGCGGCTGTCGGTGGCCCGGCGCAACGGGCACCGGGTGCTGGCCGTCGTGCGCGGCACCGCCGTCAACCAGGACGGCGCCTCCAACGGGCTCACCGCCCCGAACGGTCCGTCCCAGCAGCGCGTCATCGAGCAGGCGCTGCGCAACGCCCGGCTCTCCGCCGACCAGGTCGACGCGGTCGAGGCGCACGGCACCGGCACCGTCCTCGGGGACCCGGTCGAGGCCCAGGCGCTGCTCGCCACCTACGGGCGCGGACGCGACCCGCAGCGCCCGCTGCTGCTCGGCTCGGTGAAGTCGAACCTGAGCCACACCCAGGCCGCGGCCGGCATGGCCGGGGTGATCAAGACCGTGCTCGCGCTGCGGCACGAGCTGTTGCCGCGGACCCTGCACGTGGACGAGCCGTCCACGCACGTCGACTGGGAGTCCGGCGCCGTCCGGCTGCTGACCGAGGCGACGCCGTGGCCGCAGGGCGCCGAGCCGCGCCGGGCCGGTGTCTCGTCCTTCGGCCTCAGCGGCACCAACGCGCACACCATCATCGAGGAGGCCCCGGCAGCCGAGGAGACCCCCGCGGCTGGGGAGACCGTGCCGGGGGCACTGCCCTGGCTGGTCTCCGGCCGCACCCCCGAGGCGCTGCGGGCCCAGGCGCAGCGGCTGGTCGCCTTCCTGGCGGCGGACGCCGAGGGCGACGACGCCGACCTCGCCCACTCGCTCGCCACCACCCGGGCGGCCCTGGAGCACCGCGCCGTGGTGACCGCGCCCGGCCGCGCCGAGGCCGCTGCCGCGCTCGCCGCGCTCGCGGACGGGCGCGGCGAAGGCCAGGCCGTGCTGGGTACCACCCAGGGCCGTGGCAAGCTCGCCTTCCTGTTCGCCGGGCAGGGCTCGCAGCGCCTCGGCATGGGCCGCGAACTGGCCGACCGCTTCCCGGTGTTCGCCGCCGCGCTGGACGAGGTGCTCGCCGAGCTCGACGGGCGGCTCGACACCCCGTTGCGCGACGTGCTGTGGGGCGCCGACGGGGAACTGCTGAACCGCACCGGCCACGCGCAGCCCGCGCTGTTCGCCGTCGAGGTCGCGCTCTACCGGCTGCTGGAGTCGTGGGGTGTGCGGCCGGACTTCCTGGCCGGCCACTCGGTCGGCGAGATCGCCGCCGCCCACGTCGCCGGGGTGTTCTCGCTGGCCGACGCGTGCGCGCTGGTCGCCGCCCGGGCCCGGCTGATGCAGGCGCTGCCGGAGGGCGGCGCCATGGTCGCGCTGCAGGCGAGCGAGGACGAGGTCCTCCCGCTGCTCGGCGACGGCGTGTCGCTGGCCGCCGTCAACGGCCCGCAGGCCGTCGTCGTCGCGGGCGAGAGCGCCGCGGCCGAGGCCCTCGGCGCGCACTTCGCCGAACTCGGCCGCAAGGTGAGGCGGTTGCGCGTCTCGCACGCCTTCCACTCGCCGCTCATGGACCCGATGCTCGACGAGTTCCGCGCGGTCGTCGCCGGGCTGGACCCGCAGGCGCCCGCGATCCCGCTCGTCTCGACCCTCACCGGCACGCTCGCCACCGTCGAGCAGCTCACCTCCGCCGACCACTGGGCCGACCAGGCCCGCCGGGCCGTCCGCTTCGCCGACGCCGTCGGGTGGCTCGGCGGCCACGGCGCCACGCTGTTCCTCGAACTCGGCCCCGACGGCGCCCTCGCCGCGCTCGCCCAGGGCGGCCTCGACGAGTCGGCCGGCGAAGGCTGCACCGCCCTCGCCGCGCTGCGCCCCGGCCGCGCCGAGACCGAGGCGCTCACCGAGGCCGTCGCCGGCCTGCACGTGCGCGGCGTCCCGGTGCGCTGGGACGCCTACTTCGCGGGCACCGGCGCCCGCCGCGTCGACCTGCCCACGTACGCCTTCCAGCACAAGCGCTACTGGCCGAAGAGCGCGCTCTCCCGCACCGGCGACGTGCGCGCCGCCGGGCTCGGCTCGGCCAACCACCCGCTGCTCGCCGCCGCCGTCTCGCTCGCCAACACCGACGGCCTGCTGCTGACCGGCCGGCTCTCGCTGCGCACCCACCCGTGGCTGGCCGACCACGCCGTGGACGGCACCGTGCTGCTGCCCGGCACGGCCTTCCTGGAGCTCGCCGTGCGCGCGGGCGACGAGGTCGGCTGCGAGCGCGTCGAGGAGCTGACGCTCACCGCGCCGCTGCCGCTGCCCGAGCAGGGCGGCGTGCAGGTGCAGGTGTGGGCCGGGCGGGCCGACGCGAGCGGGCGGCGCACCGTCGGCGTCTACGCCCGCCCCGAGGGTGACGAGGACGCCCCGTGGACACAGCACGCCGACGGCATCCTCGCGGCCGGCGAAACGGCGGGCGAACACCGCGCCGCCGCCGAGGAGTTCACCGCGTGGCCGCCGGCCGGCTCCGAGGGGCTGGACCTGGACGGCCTGGACGAGCGGCTGGCCGGCGCCGGCTTCCGCTACGGCCCGGCGTTCCGCGGGCTGCGCGCGGCCTGGCGGCGCGGCGAGGACGTGTTCGCCGAGGTCGCGCTGGACGAGGGCGCGAGCGGCGAGGCGGGCGCGTTCGGGATCCACCCGGCGCTGCTGGACGCGGCGCTGCACGCGACGGCGTTCCTCGGGCTCGGCGGGGTGCCGTTCTCCTGGCAGGACGTCAGCCTGCACGCCGCCGGGGCGTCGGTGGTGCGGGTGCGGCTGTCCGCGACCGGCGACGACTCGGTTTCCGTCGAGGTCGCCGACGCGGCGGGCGGCCCGGTCGCCTCGATCGGCTCGCTGCTGCTGCGGGCGCTCCCGGCACTGGCCGGCGCGGGCGCAGGGCTGGTCCGGGACGCGATGTTCGAGCTGCGCTGGTCCCGCCCGCGCGGCGGCGCGCAGGCGCCGGCCTCGGTGGCCGTCCCGGACGCGGACCCGCTCGGCCTCGGCGTGCTGCCGACGGCGGGCGAGGGCCCTGCGGGAGGCGGAGCTGCCGAGGTGGTGCTCGTGCCGCTCGCGGGCGACCCGGCCGATCCGGTCGGCTCGGCCCACGCACTGACGGCCCGGGCCCTGGCCCGGCTCCAGGAGTGGCTCGCCGACGACACGAACGACGGTCGGCTGGTCTTCGTGACCCGCGGCGCCGTCGCCACCGCCGCGGACGACGAGGTCACCGACCCGGCCGCGGCCGCCGTGTGGGGCCTGGTGCGCTCCGCGCAGGCCGAGCACCCGGGCCGGTTCGGCCTGGTCGACCTCGACCCGGCCGGCGGCCCGCTGCCCGAGCGTGCGCTCGGCGGCGACGAGCCGCAACTGGCCGTGCGCGGCGGCACCGTGCTCGCGGCCCGGCTGGCCCGCGCCGGTGCGGTGGCCGCCACCGGTACCGCGTGGGACGCGGACGGCACCGTCCTGATCACCGGCGGCACCGGCGGCCTCGGCGCCGTCCTCGCCCGGCACCTGGTCGCCGGGCACGGCGTCCGGCGCCTGCTGCTCGCGAGCCGCCGCGGCGCCGCGGCCGAGGGCGCCGCCGACCTGGCCGCGCAGCTCGCCGAGGCGGGCGCCGAGGTCGCCGTCGAGGCGTGCGACCTCACCGACCGCGCCGCCGTGGGACGCCTGATCGCGGGCGTGCCGGCCGAACACCCGCTGACCGCCGTGGTGCACGCCGCCGGCGTGCTCGACGACGGCGTCGTCGAGCAGCTCACCCCCGAGCGGCTCGCCGCCGTGCTGCGGCCCAAGGCCGACGCCCTGTGGCACCTGCACGAGGCCACCCGGGCCCTCGACCTCGCCGCCTTTCTCGTCTTCTCGTCCTTCTCCGGCACGGCCGGCGCGGCCGGCCAGGGCAACTACGCCGCCGGCAACGCCTTCGCGGACGCGCTCGTGCGCACCCGCCGTGCCGCCGGGCTGCCCGGACAGTCGCTCGGCTGGGGTCCGTGGATGCCGGTGGGCGGCCCGACCGGCGGTATGGCCGGCGGGCTCACCGATGCCGACCTCGACCGGCTCGCCCGGCTCGGCACCCCGGCCCTCGCCGAGGCCGAGGGCACCGCGCTGTTCGACGCCGCCCTCGCCCGCCCCGAGGCCGTCCTGCTGCCCGTCCGCCTCGACCTCCCGGTGCTGCGCGCCCGGGGCGAGGTGCCGCCGCTGCTGCGCGGCCTGATCCGCACCCCCGCCCGGCGCGCCGCCGTGACCGCCTCCGAGGCGGCGGGCGCCCTCACCCGCCGGCTGGCCGGGCTGGACGAGCGCGGCCGCACCGAGGCCGTCGTCGAGCTGGTCCGCGCCCAGGTGGCCGCCGTGCTGCGGCACGCCGACGCGTCCGAGGTCGACCCGCACCGCCCGTTCCAGGACCTCGGCTTCGACTCGCTCACCGCCGTCGAGCTGCGGGGCCGCCTGAGCGCCGCCACCGGCCTGCGCACCTCCGCGACCGTCGTCTTCGACTACCCGACCGTCACCGCCCTGGCCGGGCACGTCCTGGACGGCCTGACGGGCGCCCAGGCGCCCGCCGCCGCGGCCCCCGTGCGTGCGGCGGCCGACGACGACCCGATCGTGATCGTCGGCATGAGCTGCCGCTACCCCGGTGGCGTCGCCTCGCCCGAGGACCTGTGGCGCCTGCTGCGGGAGGGCACCGACGCCATCTCGGGCCTGCCCACCGACCGCGGCTGGGACGTCGACGCGCTCTACCACCCGGACCCGGACCACCTCGGCACCAGCTACACCCGCTTCGGCGGCTTCCTGCACCGGGCCGCCGACTTCGACCCGGGCTTCTTCGGCATGAGCCCGCGCGAGGCGCTGGCCACCGACGCCCAGCAGCGCCTGCTGCTGGAGGCCTGCTGGGAGGCGGTCGAGCGGGCCGGGATCGACCCGGTGTCGCTGCGCGGCAGCCGCACCGGCGTGTTCGCCGGCGTGATGTACAACGACTACTCCGCGCTGCTGGCCGACGGCCGCTTCGAGGGCCACCAGGGCAGCGGCACCTCGCCGAGCATCGCCTCCGGCCGCGTCTCCTACACGCTCGGCCTGGAAGGCCCGGCCGTCACCGTCGACACCGCGTGCTCCTCGTCGCTCGTCGCCATGCACTGGGCGATGCAGGCCCTGCGCGCCGGCGAGTGCACGCTCGCGCTGGCCGGCGGCGTCACCGTGATGTCCACCCCGACCTCGCTGATCGAGTTCTCCCGCCAGCGCGGCCTCGCCCCGGACGGGCGCTGCAAGGCGTTCTCCGACCGGGCCGACGGGGTCGGCTGGGCCGAGGGCGTCGGCGTGATCGCCCTGGAGCGACTCTCCGACGCGCGCCGCAACGGGCACCCGGTGCTGGCGGTCGTACGCGGCTCCGCCGTCAACCAGGACGGCGCCTCCAACGGGCTCACCGCCCCGAACGGGCCGTCCCAGCAGCGCGTCATCCGCCAGGCCCTGGCGAGCGCCGGGCTCGCGACGGCCGACGTCGACGTCGTCGAGGCGCACGGCACCGGCACCTCCCTGGGCGACCCGATCGAGGCCCAGGCCCTCCTCGCCACCTACGGTCAGGACCGCGAACTCCCGCTGCTGCTCGGCTCGGTGAAGTCCAACCTCGGCCACACCCAGGCCGCCGCGGGCGTCGCGGGCGTGATCAAGATGGTGCTGGCGATGCGGCACGGCATCGTGCCCCGCACCCTGCACGCGGCCGAGCCGTCCTCTCACGTGGACTGGGACGAGGGCGCGGTGGAGCTGCTGACCGAGGAGGCGGACTGGCCGGAGACCGGCCGGGCGCGCCGCGCCGGCGTGTCCTCCTTCGGCTTCAGCGGCACCAACGCCCACGTCATCCTCGAACAGGCTCCTGCCGTCGTCTCCGCCGGCCCCGCTCCGGCCCTCGCGGAGCCCGTCCTGCTCTGGCCGCTGGCCGGCCGCAGCCAGGCCGCGCTGCGCGACCAGGCGGCCCGCCTGCGCACGTTCGCCGCCGCGAGCCCCGAGCCGAGCCTCGCGGACGTCGGCCTCTCGCTCGCCACCACCCGCTCCGGCTTCGACCACCGCGCGGTGGCCGTCGGCGGCGACCGCGACGAGCTGCTCGCGGCCCTGACCGCCCTCGCCGCGGGCGAGCCCGCCGCCGGGCTGGTCGCGGGCGAGACCGGCGCCGGGAGGCTCGCCGTGCTGTTCGCCGGCCAGGGCGCCCAGCGCCTCGGCACCGGACGCGAACTCGCCGGGCGCTTCCCGGTGTTCGCCGAGGCGCTGGAGGAGGTGCTGCGCGAGTTCGGCCCCCGCCTGGACCGCCCGCTGCGCGACGTGCTGTGGGGCGAGGACGAGGAGCTGCTGAACCGCACCGGCTGGGCGCAGCCCGCGATCTTCGCCGTCGAGGTCGCGCTGTTCCGCCTGGTCGTCTCGCTCGGCGTGCGGCCCGACGTGCTGCTCGGCCACTCCGTCGGCGAGATCGCCGCCGCGCACTGCGCCGGGGTGCTCTCGCTCGCCGACGCCTGCGCGCTCGTCGCCGCGCGGGCCCGGCTGATGGACGCGCTGCCCGAGGGGGGCGCCATGGTCTCCGTCGAGGCCGCCGAGGACGAGGTGCTGCCGCGCCTGGTGCCCGGCGTCTCCGTCGCGGCCGTCAACGGGCCCCGGGCCGTGGTCGTCTCCGGCCTGGAGGACGAAGTCCTGCGCATCGCCGGGGAGTTCGCGGCCGAGGGCCGCCGGACCAAGCGGCTGCGCGTCTCGCACGCCTTCCACTCGCCGCTGATGGACCCGATGCTGGAGGAGTTCCGGCGCACCGTCGCGGAGCTGGAGTTCCGCGCGCCGGCCGTCCCGATCGTCTCCGACACCACCGGCGAGCTCGCCGACGGGGCCGAGCTGTGCTCCCCGGAGTACTGGGTCGAGCACGTCCGCCGCGCCGTGCGCTTCGCCGACGGCGTCCGCACCGCCCGCGCGGCCGGCGCCGTCACCTTCCTCGAACTCGGCCCCGACGGCGTGCTGTCCGCGCTCACCGAGGAAGTTCTGACCGGGGAGGGCCCGGCCGAGGACGTCCTGGCGGACGCCGCCGTGACGGCCGTCCCGCTGCTGCGCGCCGCACGGTCCGAGGAGCGGACCGCCGCCCTGGCCCTGGCCGCGCTGCACGTGCGCGGCCACGCCCTCGACTGGGCCGCGCTGTACGCGGGCACCGGTGCCCGCCGCACCGACCTGCCCACCTACGCCTTCCAGCACGAGCGCTACTGGCCCGAGGCCGAGGCCGGCACCGCCGCCCCGGCCGCCGACCCCGCCGACTCCGCCCTGTGGGGCGCCGTCGAGCGCGGCAGCGCCGCCGAACTCGCCGACCTGCTCGGCCTGCGCGACGAACAGCACGCCGGCCTCTACGCCCTCCTGCCCGCCCTCGCCGACTGGCGCCGCACCCGGCACGAGAAGGCGCAGCTCGACGCCGTCCGCTACCGCGTCCACTGGCGGCCCGTCCGCCCGGCGGCCGCGCCCGTGCTGGACGGCACCTGGCTGGTCGTCACCACCGACGCCGTCGACGACGCCGAGCTCCTCGACGCCCTGCGCGGCCACGGCGCCCGCCTGGAGCGGCTGGCGCTCGACGAGGACTGCCGCGACCGCGCCGAACTCGCCCGCCGCATGGCCGGGTTCGGCGACCTCGCGGGCATCCTGTCGCTGCTCCCGCTGGCCGACCGGCCCACCCCCGGGCCCGGCCTGCCGGAGGGCGTCGCGCTCGGCGTCGTCCTCGCCCAGGCCCTCGGCGACCTGCGCTCGGCCGCGCCGCTGTGGACGGTCACCCGCGGCGCCGTCTCCACCGGGCCCGCCGACCCGCTCACCAACCCCGTCCAGGCCGCCGCGTGGGGCCTCGGCCGGGTCGCCGCCCTGGAGCGCCCGCAGGCGCCGGGCGGGCTGGTCGACCTGCCGCCGGTGCTGGACGCGCCGACCGTGCAGGGCCTGGTCGGCGTCCTCGCGGGTGGGGGCCGAGGCGGGGAAGACCAGGTCGCGCTGCGCGGCACCGCCGCGTACGGCCGCCGCCTGGTGCGGTACGCCGTCGACGAGCTGCCCCGCGCCGAGGAGTTCACCGCCGACGGCACCGTCCTCGTCACCGGCGGCACCGGTGCGCTCGGCGCCGAGGTGGCCCGCTGGCTGGCCCGCGGCGGCGCCCGGCACCTCGTGCTCACCGGCCGCCGCGGCCCGGACGCCCCCGGCGCCGCCGAGCTGGTCGCCGAACTCGCCGAGCACGGCGCCACCGCCACCGTCGTCGCCTGCGACGTCGCCGACCGCGACGCGCTCGCCGCCGTCCTCGCCGCGATCCCGGCCGAGCACCCGCTGACCGGCGTCGTGCACGCCGCCGGCGTCGGCCAGGCCGCCCCGCTCGCCGACACCCCGGTCGCCGAGGTCGCCGCGCTCACCGCCGCCAAGCTGCACGGCGCCGCCCACCTCGACGCCCTCCTCGCCGACCACGACCTCGACTTCCTCGTCCTGTTCTCCTCCGTCGCCGGCATCTGGGGCAGCGCCGGCCAGAGCGCCTACGCCGCCGCCAACGCCTACCTCGACGCCCTCGCCGAGAACCGCCGCGCCCGCGGCCTGACCGCCACCTCGATCGCCTGGGGCCCGTGGGCCGGCGCCGGCATGGCCGCCCACGAGGCCGTCTCCGACGGCCTGCGCCGCCAGGGCCTGCGCTTCCTCGCCCCGGAGACCGCGCTCACCGAGCTGCGCCGCGCGATCGTCCACGAGGACGTCGCCGTGACCGTCGCGGACGTCGACTGGGAGCGCTACGCCCCCGTCTTCACCGCCGCCCGGCCGAGCGTCCTGTTCGACGAGCTGCCCGAGGTGCGCGCCCTCGCCCGCGGCGCCGCGGCCGACGCCGGCGCCGCCTCCGACCTCGTCCGCCGCCTGCGCGGCCTGCCCGAGGCCGAGCGCGACCGCCTGCTCGTCGACCTGGTGCGCCGCGAGGCCGCCGCCGTCCTCGGCCACGGCTCCGTCGACGGGGTGCCCGAGAAGCGCGCCTTCCGCGACGCCGGCTTCGACTCGCTCACCGCCGTCGAGCTGCGCAAGCGCCTCGCCGCGCTGACCGGCCTGCCGCTGCCCAGCACGATGGCCTTCGACCACCCGACGCCCGTCGCGCTCGCCGCCTTCCTGCGCGGCGAACTGCTCGACGGCCCGCAGGACGTGACGGCGCCGCCGGTCACCGCCGTCGACCCGGACGAGCCGATCGCCATCGTCGGCATGGGATGCCGGTTCCCCGGCGGCGCGGCCGACCCCGAGCAGCTGTGGCGGCTCGTCGCGGAGCGCACCGACGCCATCTCCGAGTTCCCGGACAACCGCGGCTGGGACACCGGCCTCTACGACCCCGACCCGGACACCCCCGGCCGCACCTACTCCACCCGGGGCGGCTTCCTCCACGAGGCCGGCGAGTTCGACGCCGCGTTCTTCGGCATCTCCCCGCGCGAGGCCCTCGCCATGGACCCGCAGCAGCGCCTGCTGCTGGAGACCACCTGGGAGGCCCTCGAATCCGCGGGCATCGACCCGACCTCCGTGCACGGCAGCGCGACCGGCACCTTCATCGGGTCCACGTACCAGGAGTACGGGCTCGGCATGGACGACAGCTCCGCCGGGCACGCCGTCACCGGCACCAGCCCGAGCGTGCTCTCCGGCCGCCTCGCCTACCTGTTCGGCCTGGAGGGCCCGGCCGTCACCGTCGACACCGCCTGCTCCTCGTCGCTCGTCGCGCTGCACCTGGCCTGCCAGTCGCTGCGCGGCGGCGAGAGCTCCCTCGCGCTCGCCGGCGGCGCCACCGTCATGACCAACCCGAACGCCTTCATCGCCTTCAGCCGCCAGCGCGCGCTCGCCGCCGACGGCCGCTGCAAGGCCTTCTCCGAGGCCGCCGACGGCATGACCCTCGCCGAGGGCGTCGGCGTCGTCGTCCTGGAGCGGCTCTCCGACGCCGAGCGCAACGGCCACCAGGTGCTCGCCGTCATCCGCGGCTCCGCGATCAACCAGGACGGCGCCTCCAACGGGCTCACCGCGCCCAACGGGCCGTCCCAGCAGCGCGTCATCCGCCAGGCCCTGCACAACGCGGGCCTCACCCCCGACGACGTCGACGCCATCGAGGCGCACGGCACCGGCACCGCCCTCGGCGACCCGATCGAGGCCCAGGCGCTCCAGGCCGCGTACGGGCGCGACCGCGACCCGCGGCGCCCGCTGCTGCTCGGCTCGGTCAAGTCCAACATCGGCCACACCCAGTCGGCGGCCGGCGTCGCCGGTGTGATCAAGATGGTCCAGGCGCTGCGCCACGGCGTGCTGCCGGCCACCCTGCACGCCGACGAGCCGTCCTCGCACATCGACTGGACGCCGGGCACCGTCACCCTGCTCACCGAGCCGACGCCGTGGCCGGCCGGCGAGCGCGTCCGCCGCTGCGCGGTGTCCTCCTTCGGCATCAGCGGCACCAACGCGCACGTCGTGCTGGAGGAGGCGCCCGCCGCCGTCGAGGCTCCGGTCGTGGAAGCGCCAGGCGGCGTCGTGCCCTGGGTGCTCTCCGCCCGCACCCCCGGCGCCCTGCGCGCCCAGGCCGCGCGCCTCGCCGACCACCTCGGCACCGAGCACGACCCGAGCCCGCGCGACGTCGCGCACACCCTGCTGACCACCCGCGCCCTGTTCGAGCACCGGGCCGTCGTGCTCGGCGCCGACGCCGCCGAACTGCGCGAGGGCCTCGCCGCGCTCGCCACCGGCACCTCCGCGCCGAACGCCGTCCACGGCCTCGCCGAGGACGGCGGCCGGACGGTCTTCGTCTTCCCCGGCCAGGGCTCGCAGTGGGCCGGCATGGGCGCCCGACTGCTCGACGAGTCGCCGGTGTTCGCCGAGCGCATCGCCGAGTGCGCGGCGGCCCTGTCGGCGCACGTCGACTGGTCGCTGCTCGACGTGCTGCGCCAGGCCGAGGGCGCGCCCGCGCTGGACCGCGTCGACGTCGTCCAGCCCGCGACCTTCGCCGTCATGGTGGCCCTCGCCGAGCTGTGGCGCGCGCACGGGATCCACCCGGACGCCGTGGTGGGCCACTCGCAGGGCGAGATCGCCGCGGCCGTCGTCGCCGGGGCGCTCTCCCTGGAGGACGGCGCCCGCGTGGCCGCGCTGCGCAGCCGGCTGATCGGCCGCGTCCTCGCGGGCTCCGGCGGGATGGTCTCCGTGCCGCTGCCGGCCGACGAGGCCGAGGAGCGGCTGCGCTCGCGCGGCGGCGGGCTGGCCGTCGCCGCCGTGAACGGGCCGCGGACCGTCGTCGTCGCCGGTCCGGCCGGTGAACTCGACGAGCTGATGGCCGAGTTCGAGGCCGAGGGCCTGCGGGCCCGGCGGATCAGCGTGGACTACGGCTCGCACTCCGCCCAGGTCGAACTCCTCAAGGACGACCTGCTCACGGCCCTCGCCACCGTGCGCCCGCGCACCGCCGACGTGCCGTTCTTCTCCACCGTCACCGGCGACTGGCTCGACACCACCGCCATGGACGCCGGCTACTGGTACCGCAACCTGCGGCAGCCCGTGCGCTTCGACCCGGCCGTGCGGGAGCTGATGGCCCAGGGCCACGGCCTGTTCGTCGAGGTCAGCCCGCACACCGTCCTCACCATGGCGATCGAGGCCACCGCCGAGGACCGCGGCGACCGCGCCACCGCCGTCGGCACCCTGCGCCGCGACAAGGGCGGCACCGACCGGTTCCTCGCCTCGCTCGCCGAGGCCTTCGTCCGCGGCGGACGGGCCGACTGGTCCGCCCTCACAACCGGCGGCCGCCGCGTGCCGCTGCCCACCTACGCCTTCCAGCACGAGCACCTGTGGGCCGTCGCGCCGCGCCCCGGCGGGGAGCCGGAGGACGGCGAGTTCTGGAGCGCCGTGGAGGAGGCCGACGTCGAGGCGCTGGCCGCCCGACTGCGCATCGACAGCGGCGCGCTCGCGCCGGTGCTGCCCGCGCTGTCCGACTGGCACCGGCGGCGGCGGGAGCGCTCGACGCTCGACTCCTGGCGCTACCGGGCGACGTGGAAGCCGCTCTCCGTCGCTTCCGCCCGCCTGGACGGCACCTGGCTGCTCGTCACCGCGGCGGAGGGCGAGGGCGAGGCCGCCGCAGGTGAGGACATAGCCGAGGCGCTGACCGCGCACGGCGCCACGGTCGAGCGGCTCGTCCTGGACGACTCCTGCACCGACCGGCAGCGGCTCGCCGCTCTCCTGACCCCCGCCGAGCTGACGGGCATCGTCTCCCTGCTCGCCACCGCCGAGCGGCCCGGCGAGCGCCACCCCGCCCTGCCCGAGGGCGTCGCGCTCACCCTCGCGCTGATCCAGGCCCTCGGCGACACCGGGCAGGACGCGCCGCTGTGGTGCCTCACCCGGGGCGCCGTCGCCGCCGGGCGCACCGACCGGGTCGCCAACCCGGTGCAGGCGCAGGTGCACGGCCTCGGCTGGACGGCCGCCCTGGAGCACCCGCAGCGTTTCGGCGGCGTCGTCGACCTGCCCGACGTGCTCGACCGGCGCGGCGGCGAGCGGCTGGCCGCCGTGCTGGCCGCCCGCGACGAGGACCAGGTGGCGATCCGCCCCTCCGGCGCCTACGCCCGCCGCATCGTCCGCGCCGAGGCGGCCGCGGCCCGGCCCGGCGGCCGTCCGCCGCGCGGCACCGTCCTGGTCACCGGCGGCACCGGCACCCTCGCCCCGCACCTGGCCCGCCGGCTCGCCGCCGAGGGCGCCGAGCGGATCGTGCTCACCAGCCGCCGCGGCCCCGCCGCGCCGGGCGCCGCCGACCTGCTCGCCGAACTCGCCGCCGCGGGCTGTGCGGCCGAGATGGTGGCCTGCGACCTCACCGACCGCGACGCCGTCGAGCGGATGCTCGCCGAACTCGCCGCCGCCGGCCACGAGGTGCGCACCGTCGTGCACACCGCCGCCGTCATCGAGCTGCTGTCCGTCGAGGAGACCACCCCCGAGGCCTTCGCCAAGGTCCTGCACGCCAAGACCGCCGGCGCCCGCCACCTCGACGAGCTCCTGCCCGACGACCAGCTCGACGCCTTCGTGCTGTACTCCTCCACCGCCGGCATGTGGGGCAGTGGCCGGCACGCCGCGTACGTCGCGGGCAACGCCTACCTCAACGCGCTCGCCGAGCACCGCCGTGCCCGCGGCGGCCGGGCCACCGCGATCTCCTGGGGCATCTGGGCGGACGACCTGAAGCTCGGCCGCGTCGACCCCGGCCAGATCCGGCGCAGCGGCCTGGTCTTCATGGACCCCGCGCTCGCCCTGGACGGGCTGCGCCAGGCCCTCGACGCCGACGAGCAGGTGCTCGCGATCGCCGACGTCGACTGGGAGCGCTACCACCCGGTCTTCACCTCCGGCCGCCCGACCGCGCTGTTCGAGGACGTCCCCGAGGTGCGCCGGCTCGCCGAGGCCGCCGAACGCCCCGCCGGGGACGGCGAGTTCGCCGCCCGGCTGCGCGCCCTGCCGGCCGCCGAGCAGGAGCGCCGGCTGCTGGACCTGGTCCGCGCCGAGGCGGCCACCACGCTCGGCCACGCCTCGCCCGACGTGCTGTCCGAGCAGCGGGCCTTCCGCGACGTCGGCTTCGACTCGCTGACCGCCGTCGACCTGCGCAACCGGCTGGCCGCCGCGACCGGGCTGACGCTGCCCAGCACCCTCGTGTTCGACCACCCGAACCCGCTCGCCCTGGTGCGCTTCCTGCGCGAGAAGATCGCCGGCGCCGCCACCGGCGGGCCCGCCCCTGCGGCGACGGGTGTCGCACCGGACGAGCCGATCGCCATCATCGGCATGAGCTGCCGCTACCCGGGCGGCATCGCCTCGCCCGAGGACCTGTGGCGGCTCGTCACCGCGGGCGGCGACGCCATCACCGAGTTCCCGCCGGACCGCGGCTGGGACACCGAGGGGCTCTACGACCCGGACCCGGACACGCCCGGCCGCACCTACTCGGTGCGCGGCGGCTTCCTGAAGGACGTCGCCGACTTCGACGCCGCGTTCTTCGGCATCTCCCCGCGCGAGGCCCTCGCCATGGACCCGCAGCAGCGGCTCCTGCTGGAGACCGCCTGGGAGGCCGTGGAGCGGGCCGGCCTCGACCCGTCCGCCCTGCGCGGCAGCCTCACCGGCACCTTCATCGGCGCCAGCTACCAGGACTACAGCCCCGGCGACTCCGCCCAGGACGGCGCCGAGGGGCACCTCGTCACCGGCACCATCCCGAGCGTGCTGTCCGGGCGGCTCTCCTACACCTTCGGCTTCGAGGGACCGGCCGTCACGCTCGACACCGCGTGCTCGTCCTCGCTCGTCGCCCTGCACCTGGCCTGCCAGTCGCTGCGCAACGGGGAGAGCACGCTCGCCCTGGCCGGCGGCGTCAGCGTGATGGCCACGCCCAACGCGTTCGTCGGCTTCAGCCGCCAGCGCGCCATGGCCGTCGACGGCCGCTGCAAGGCCTACGCCGAGGCCGCCGACGGCATGAGCCTCGCCGAGGGCGTCGGCCTCGTCCTGGTCGAGCGGCTCTCCGACGCCGAACGCCTCGGCCACCCGGTGCTCGCCGTCCTTCGCGGCTCCGCCGTCAACCAGGACGGGGCTTCGAACGGCCTGACGGCGCCCAACGGGCCCGCCCAGCAGCGGGTGATCCGCGCCGCGCTCGCAGGCGCCCGGCTCGCCCCGGGCGAGGTGGACGCCGTCGAGGGCCACGGCACCGGCACCAGGCTCGGTGACCCGATCGAGGCCCAGGCGCTCCTCGCCACCTACGGGCAGGACCGCGAACTCCCGCTGCTGCTCGGCTCGGTGAAGTCCAACATCGGTCACACCCAGATGGCCTCCGGCGTGGCCGGCGTCATCAAGACCGTGCTCGCGCTGCGCAACGGGGTGCTCCCGGCCAGCCTGCACATCGACCGGCCGTCCACGCACGTCGACTGGACGGAAGGCGCCATCGAGCTCCTCGCGGAGGCCCGCGACTGGCCCGAGACCGGGCGCCCGCGCCGGGCCGCCGTCTCCTCCTTCGGGCTGAGCGGCACCAACGCGCACGTGATCCTCGAACAGGCGCCGGCCACCGTGGCGGCCGCTGCGCCGCAGGACGGGGACACCGTGCCCTTCACGGTGTCCGCCCGTACCGAGGAGGCCCTGCGCGCCCAGGCCGCGCGGCTGCTGACCGCCCTCGACGAGCGGCCCGAACTGCCGCTCGCCGACCTGGCGTTCTCCCTCGCCACCACCCGCACCGCCCTCGACCGGCGCGCCGCCGTCACCACCGGCGACCGCGCCGAGCTGCGGCGCGCCCTCGCCGCGCTGCGCGACGGCCTGCCGGACGCCGCCCTCGTCACCGGCCGGCCCGCCGGCGGTGGCCTGGCCTTCCTGTTCACCGGCCAGGGCAGCCAGTACCCGGCCATGGGCCGCGAGCTGTACGACCGGTACCCGGTCTACGCGGAGGCGCTGGACGCCGTGCTCGCCCGCTTCGACCTGGACTACGAACGGCCCGTCCGGGACGTCCTGTTCGCGGAGGAGGGCTCGGCGCAGGCGGCCCTGCTGGACGACACGGGGTACGCGCAGCCGGCGCTGTTCGCGCTGGAGGTGGCGCTGTTCCGGCTGGTGGAGTCGTGGGGCCTGCGGCCCGACTTCGTGGTGGGGCACTCGATCGGTGAGATCGCGGCCGCGCACGTGGCGGGGGTGTTCTCGCTGGAGGACGCCTGCGCGCTGGTGGCCGCCCGGGCCCGGCTGATGTCCGAACTGCCGGGCGGGGGAGCGATGGTCTCCGTCGAGGCGACGGAGGAGGAGGTCCTGCCGCTGCTGACGGACGGCGTCTCGATCGCCGCCGTCAACGGACCCGCCTCACTCGTCCTCGCGGGCGACGAGGACGAAGTCCTGCGCATCGCCGGCCAGTTCGCGGCCGACGGGCGGCGCACCAAGCGCCTGCGCGTCTCGCACGCCTTCCACTCGCCGCACATGGAGCCGATGCTCGACGCCTACACCCGCGTCGCCGCCACGCTCACCTGCGACGCCCCGGCGATCCCGCTGATCTCCACCGTCACCGGCGCGCCCGCCACCGCCGACGAGCTCGGCGCGCCCGAGTACTGGGCCCGGCAGGTGCGCGGCACCGTCCGCTTCGCCGACGCCGTCCGCTCCCTCGCCGGCCACGGCGCCGCCGCCTTCCTCGAACTCGGCCCGGACGGCGTCCTGACCGCCGCCGCCCGCGACACCCTCGGCGACGGCGCCCGCCTCACCGGCGTGCCCGCGCTGCGCCGCGGCCGGCCCGGCGTCCCGGCCCTCACGGCCGCGCTCGCCCGCCTCGCCGTCGGCGGCCTGCGCCCCGACTGGGCGGCCGTCTTCGCCGGCACCGGCGCCCGCCGCGCCGACCTGCCCACCTACCCGTTCCAGCGGCAGCGCTACTGGCCGGAGGGGCGGCCCGTCCCGTCGCCGGGATCCGACCCGGTGGACGCCGAGTTCTGGGCCGCCGTCGACCGCGGCGACCTCGCCGGGCTCGGCACCGGGCTGGACCTCGACCGGGACACCGTGGCCGCGCTCTCCACCTGGCGCCGCGCCCGCCGCGAGCGCTCCACCGTCGACGCCTGGCGCTACCGCGCCGCCTGGACGCCGCTCGACGCGGCGGGTGCCGCCGCCCGGCCCTCCGGCCGCTGGCTGGTGCTCGCCTCGGACGACGCGGCGTGGGCGGAGGGGCTCGTCGACGGGGTGACCCTCCGGCTCTCCGGCGGCCGGGCCGCGCTCGCCGAGCGGTTGCGCGAAGTGGTCGCAGCAGAAGGCGAGTTCACCGGCGTCCTGGCCCTGCTCGCGCTCGGCGAGGACCCGCTCGCGGCCACCGTCGCCGCCGTCCAGGCCCTCGGCGACGCGGGCATCACCGCCCCGCTGTGGTGCCTCACCCGCGGCGCCGTCGCCACCGGCCGCTCCGACCGGCCCGCCGACCCCCGGCAGGCCTCCGTCTGGGGCCTCGGCCGCTCCGCCGCCCTCGAACTGCCCACCCGCTGGGGCGGGCTGATCGACCTGCCGGAGCAGCTCGACGACACCGCGCTGCGCCGCCTGGCCGCCGCGCTCGCCCGCACCGACGGCGAGGACCAGCTCGCTGTCCGCGCCTCCGGCACCTTCGCCCGGCGCCTCGTGCGGCACCCGCTGGGCGAGCGCCCGGCCGCCCGGCCGTACGCACCCACCGGCACCGTCCTGATCACCGGCGGCACCGGCGGCCTCGGCGGACAGCTCGCCCGCCGCCTCGCCGCCCAGGGCGCCGCGCACCTGCTGCTGGTCAGCCGCAGCGGCGCCGACGCCCCCGGCGCCGAGCAACTGCGCGCGGACCTCGCCGCCCTGGGCGCCGGCGTCACCCTGGCCGCCTGCGACGCCGCCGACCGGGAGGCCCTCGCGGCGGTCCTCGCCGCCGTCCCGGCCGACCGGCCGCTCACCGCCGTGTTCCACACCGCCGGCGTCGTCGCCGACGGCACCCTCGACACCCTGACCGCCGAGCACTTCGCGGACGTGCTCCGCCCCAAGGCCGACGCCGCGCGCCACCTCGACGAGCTGACCCGCGACACCGACCTCGCCGCCTTCGTCCTGTTCACCTCCACCGCCGGTACCATCGGCGCCGCCGGACAGGCCAACTACGCCGCGGCCAACGCCTACCTCGACGCCCTCGCCGAACAGCGGCGCGCCGACGGCCGCCCGGCCACCGCGATCGCGTGGGGCCCGTGGGCCGGCGACGGCATGGCCGGGGCCGGCAGCGGCGTCGAGCAGCGGGTGCGCCGCGGCGGCTACAACCCGATGGCGCCCGAGCGCGCCCTGACGGCCCTCGGCCACGCCCTCGACCACGACGACACCGCGCTCACCGTCGCCGACATCGACTGGCAGCGCTTCGCCGCCGTGTTCACGGCGCAGCGGCCCGTCCCGCTGATCGCCGCGCTGGCCGGACCGGCCGGCCGTCCGGTGGCGTCCGCCCCGGAGTCCGGGCTGCGGCAGCGCCTCGCCGAACTGTCCGAGCAGGCCCGGGAGCGGTTCGTCCTCGACTTCGTGCGCACCCGCGTCGCGGCCGTCCTCGGCCACGCGGGCGGCGAGCGCGTCGGCGCCGACCAGCCCTTCACCGACCTCGGCATGGACTCCCTCACCACCGTCGAACTGCGCAACGTCCTCACCGCCGCCACCGGCCTGACCCTGCCCGCCACCCTGGTCTACGACCACCCGACCCCGGCCGACCTGGCCGCCCACCTGCTCGCCGAACTCCTCGGCACCCTGCCCGAACCCGACCGGGCTCAGGTCCGCCAGGAGGTCGCGGACGACCCGGTCGTGATCGTCGGCATGGCCTGCCGCTTCCCCGGCGGCGTCGAGTCGCCGGAGGACCTGTGGCGGCTGCTCGGCGACGGCGCCGACGCCGTCCGCCCGTTCCCCACCGACCGCGGCTGGGACCTCGACGCCCTCGGCCGGGGCGGCTCCGCCACCGTCCACGGCGGCTTCCTCGACGGCGTCGGCCGCTTCGACGCCCGCTTCTTCGGCATCTCGCCCCGCGAGGCCCTCGCCATGGACCCCCAGCAGCGCCTCCTCCTGGAGACCTCCTGGGAGGCCCTGGAGCGCTCCGGCATCGCCCCCGACCGCCTGCGCGGCACCGACACCGGCGTCTTCGTCGGCACCAACGGCCAGGACTACCTCACCGTGCTGCGCCGCGGCACCGCCGACGTGCGCGGCCACGCCGCCACCGGCAACACGGCGAGCGTCCTGTCCGGCCGGCTCTCCTACACCCTCGGCCTGGAGGGGCCCGCCGTCACCGTCGACACCGCGTGCTCCTCCGCCCTCGTCTCGCTTCACCTGGCCGCCCGCGCGCTGCGCGCCGGGGAGTGCTCGCTGGCCCTGGCCGGCGGCGCCTCGGTGATGTCCAGCCCGGACGCCTTCGTCGAGTTCACCGCGCAGGGCGGCCTCGCCGCCGACGGCCGCTGCAAGCCCTTCGCCGACGCCGCCGACGGCACCGCGTGGTCCGAGGGCGCGGGCGTTCTGGTGCTGGAGCGCCTCTCCGACGCCCGCCGGCTCGGGCACCCGGTGCTGGCCGTCGTGCGCGGCTCCGCCGTCAACCAGGACGGGGCTTCGAACGGCCTGACGGCGCCCAACGGACGGGCCCAGCAGCGGGTGATCCGCGCAGCCCTCGCCGACGCGGGCCTGACCGCCGGCGACGTGGACGCCGTCGAGGCGCACGGCACCGGCACCGCCCTCGGCGACCCGATCGAGGCGCACGCCCTGCTGGCCGCCTACGGGCGGGACCGCGAACTCCCGCTCCTGCTCGGCTCGGTGAAGTCCAACCTCGGCCACACCCAGGCCGCCGCCGGCGCCGCCGGGGTGATCAGGACGGTGCTCGCGATGCAGCACGGGGAGCTGCCGAAGTCGCTGCACGTCGACGCGCCCTCCCGGCACGTCGACTGGACGGCCGGCGCCGTCGAGCTGCTCACCGAGGCCCGGCCCTGGCCGGAGACCGGCCGCCCGCGCCGGGCCGGCGTCTCCGCCTTCGGCGTCAGCGGCACCAACGCGCACGTCCTGCTGGAGCAGGCCCCTCCGGCCGAAGAGGCGGCTGGAGCCGAGGTGGTGGCGAGCGCCGCGCCGTGGGTGGTCTCCGCCAAGTCCGAAGCCGCGCTGGACGCCACGCTCGGCCGCCTCGCGGCGCTGGACGGGCCGTCCGCGCTCGACGTCGCGCATTCGCTGGCTGTCGGCCGGGCGCTTCTCGGGCACCGCGCGGTACTGCTGGACGGCGTCGAGGTCGCGCGCGGGGTCGCGGCGGAGCGTGCGACGGCGTTCCTGTTCTCCGGGCAGGGCTCACAACGGCTCGGCATGGGGCGGGAGTTGTACGCCCGGTTCCCGGTGTTCGCCGAGGCCTTCGACGGCGTGTGCGCACGGCTGGACCAGCTGCTGGACCGGCCGCTGCGGGACGTGGTGTGGGGCTCGGACGAGGCGCAGTCCAACCGGACGGAGTACGCCCAGGCCGGGCTGTTCGCGGTCGAGGTGGCGCTGTTCCGGCTCGTCGAATCGGTGGGCGTGCGGCCGGAGTTCGTGGCCGGGCACTCGATCGGTGAGATCGCCGCGGCGCACGTGGCCGGGGTGTTCTCGCTGGAGGACGCGTGTGCCCTGGTGGCGGCGCGTGGCCGGCTGATGCAGGCGCTGCCGGAGGGCGGCGCGATGGTCGCCGTGGAGGCGACGGAGGAGGAAGTCCTCCCGCTGCTGGGCGAGTTCGTGTCGATCGCGGCGGTGAACGGCCCGACGTCGGTGGTGGTTTCGGGTGCTCTCGAAGCCGTCGAGGCGATCGAGGCGCACTTCGCCGACCGGCGGACGACGCGCCTGCGGGTCTCGCACGCCTTCCACTCGCCGCTGATGGAGCCGATGCTGGACGACTTCCGGGCCGTCCTCAACGGCCTTGCGTTCGAGGCGCCTTCGATCCCGCTCGTCTCCAACCTGACCGGTGACCTGGCCGACGCCGAGCAGCTGTGCACACCCGAGTACTGGGTGCGGCACGTCCGCGAGACCGTCCGCTTCGCCGACGGCATCCGTACGCTGGAAGAAGCGGGCGCCAGCGCCTTCCTGGAGCTGGGCCCGGACGGCGTCCTCGCCGCGCTCGCCCAGCGCTCCACCGGCGACCGGGACCGCGACCGCGTCGCCGAGGCGACCTGCCGCCGCGACCGGCCGGAGGAGCGCACCCTGGTCACCGCGCTCGCCCGCCTGCACGTCGCAGGAGTGCCGGTCGACTGGACCGCACTGCTCGCCGGCACCGGCGCCCGCCGGGTCGACCTGCCCACCTACCCGTTCCAGCGCGAGCTGTACTGGCCCGAACGCGCACCGCAGCCCGTCGCCGCCGGCGACCCGGCGGACGCCGTGTTCTGGTCCGCCGTCGAGCGCGCCGACACGGCCGCCCTCGGCACGACCCTCGGCCTCGACGACGACACGTCGCTCACCGCCCTCCTGCCCGCCCTCTCCGCGTGGCGCCGCCGGCAGACCGAGCGGACCGACGCCGACCGGCTGCGCTACCGCGCCGCCTGGAAGCCGTACGCCGCCCCCGCCGGACCGGACGCCCTGCCGGGCACCTGGCTGGCCCTCGTCCCGGCCGACCGGGACGACGACGCCTGGACGTCCGCCGTGCTCGCCGCCCTCGGCGCGGACGCCGTCCGCCTCCCGGCCGACCGGGACGGCCACACGGACCTGGTCGAGAAGCTCGCCCCGCTCGCCGCAACGGCCACCGGCGTGGTGTCCCTGCTCGCCACCTGCGGCGGCGTGCCCGCCGGGCTCGCCCGGCCGGACGCTCTGCTCGCCGCCCTCGGCGAGGCGGGCGTCGAGGCCCCGCTGTGGTGCCTCACCCGGGGCGCCGTCGCCCTCGGCGACACCGAGGCCCCGCAGGACGCCGCGCAGGCGGCCGTCTGGGGCATCGGCCGGGTGGCCGCCCTCGAACACCCGCAGCACTGGGGAGGGTTGATCGACCTCCCCGAGGCCCCCGACGCCCGCACATCGGCCCGCCTGCGCGCCCTGCTGACGGCCGAGGACGGCGAGGACCAGCTGGCGCTGCGCCCCGCCGGGGCCTTCGCCCGGCGCCTCGTGCGCGCCACGACGCCCGGCACCGCATGCCCGTGGACCCCGCGCGGCACGGTCCTGCTGGTCGGCGACCCGGACGGCCACGCGGCCCTCACCGCCCGCTGGCTCGCCCACTCGGGCGCTCGGCACGTGGTGCTGCTCACCGCCGAGGCTGCGGTGGATGGCGCCGCCGTCGACCGCCTGCGCGCCGAACTCGCCGCGCACGGCGCCGAGCTGACGCCCGTCACCGGCACGCCCGGCGACCCGGCCGCCCTCGCTTCCGTCCTCGGGCTGCCCGACCTCTCGGCCGTCCTCTACACCGGCCGCACCGCCGCGCCCGCCGCGCACCTCGCCGGGCTGCTCGCCGACCTCGTGGCGCTCGGCGAGGCGCTCGGGGAGCGGGAGCTCGACGCCTACGTGCTGTTCGGGTCGATCACCGGCACCTGGGGGGTCAAGGGCCGCGCCGACGAGGCCGCCGCCAGCGCCCTCCTCGACGCCGTCGCCCAGGGCCGCCGGGCCGCCGGGCGAGCCGGGACCGCCGTCTCGTGGGGCGCCTGGGCGGGCAGCACGCCCGACTCCCTGGCCGCTCACCTGCGGGCCAACGGGCTGCCGCCGATCGCCCCCGACCGCGCCCTGGCGGCCCTCGCGGCCGCCCTCGACGGCCCCGCCGTCACGGTCGCCGACGTGGCCTGGGAGCGCTTCGCGCCCGCCTTCGCCGAGACCAGGCCCAGCAGGCTCTTCGCCGACCTGCCCGAGGCCCGCGTCACCGCGCAGCCGCAGGAGGCGAGCGGCGGCTCCGGCCGGGCCGACGCGCTGCGCGCCGGCCTGCGCGAGCGGTCGGCGGCCGAGCGCACCGAGGCCCTGCTGGCGATCGTCCGGGCCGAGTCGGCCGCCGTGCTCGGCCACGCCGACGCCGACGACGTGCCGTCCGGGCACCCGTTCAGGGACCTCGGCTTCGACTCGCTGACCGCCGTCGACCTGCGGGCCCGCCTCAACACCGCGACCGGCCTGCGCCTGCCCGCCACCCTCGTGTTCGACTACCCGACCCCGGCGGCCCTCGCCGCCTACCTGCGCGCCGAACTGTTCGACGAGGCCCAGGAGGTGGAGCGCTCGGCCGCCGCGGCCGACACCGACGACCCGATCGTGATCGTCGGCATGGGCTGCCGCTACCCGGGCGGCGTCCGCTCGCCCGAGGACCTGTGGCGGCTCCTGCGGGAGGGCGCCGACGCGATCGGACCGTTCCCCGCCGACCGCGGCTGGGACCTCGACCGGCTCGCCCACGGCGACCGCGACGGGCGCGGGCGCAGCGTCACCCAGCAGGGCGGGTTCCTGTACGACGCGGGCGAGTTCGACGCCGCCTTCTTCGGGGTCTCCCCGCGCGAGGCGATGGTCGTCGACCCGCAGCAGCGGCTCGTGCTGGAGACCGCCTGGGAGGCGCTGGAGCGCGCCGGGATCGACCCGGCGGGCCTGCGCGGCGGCGACACCGGCGTGTTCATCGGCGGCGGCAGCGGCGACTACCGGCCGGCCATCGGCCAGCTCGGCCACGTCGAGACCGCCCAGTCCGCGAGCCTGCTCTCCGGCCGGCTCTCCTACACCCTCGGGCTGGAGGGGCCCTCGGTCAGCGTGGACACCGCCTGCTCCTCGTCGCTGGTCGCCCTGCACCTGGCCGCCCAGGCGCTGCGGGCCGGCGAGTGCTCGCTGGCCCTGGCGGGCGGTGTGACGGTGATGTCGAGCCCGGTCGGGTTCGTCGAGTTCGGCGAAATGGGGGCGCTGTCCCCGGACGGGCGCTGCCGCACCTTCTCCGACGCCGCCGACGGCACCGCGTGGTCCGAGGGCGTCGGCGTCCTGGTGGTCGAGCGGCTGTCCGACGCCGAGCGCCGCGGGCACCGGGTGCTCGCCGTCCTGCGCGGCTCCGCGATCAACCAGGACGGCGCGTCGAACGGCATCACCGCGCCCAACGGGCCGTCCCAGCAGCGCGTCATCCGGCGCGCCCTGGCCAACGCGGGCCTGGCGCCCGCCGAGGTGGACGCCGTCGAAGCGCACGGCACCGGCACGAGGCTCGGTGACCCGATCGAGGCCCAGGCGCTCCTCGCCACCTACGGCCAGGACCGCGAACGGCCCGTCCTCATCGGCGCGTTGAAGTCCAACCTGGGCCACACCCAGGCCGCCTCGGGCGTGGCCGGCGTGATCAAGATGGTCCTCGCCATGCGGCACGGCCTGCTGCCGCGCACGCTCCACGTCGGCACGCCGTCCTCGCACGTCGACTGGACGGCCGGCGCCGCCGAGCTCCTGACCGAGGACACCGCCTGGCCGGCCACCGGCCGCCCCCGTCGGGCCGGCGTCTCCGCCTTCGGCGCGAGCGGCACCAACGCCCACGTGATCGTCGAGGCGCCGCCCGCGGCCGAGCCCGCCGAGGCGCGTCCGGACGACCGGCCGCTGCCCGTCCCGCTCTGCGCCGCGACGCCCGGAGCGCTGCGCGAGCAGGCCGCCCTGCTGCTCGACCGCCTCGCCGCGGACCCGGAGCTGACGGTCCGCGACCTCGGCCACTCGCTGGCCACCACCCGCACGCTGCTCGACCACCGGGCCGCCGTGCTCGCCGCCGACCGCGACGAGCTGACCCAGGGCCTGCGCGCCCTCGCCGACGGGCAGGCCGCGCCGCACCTCGTCCAGGGCTCGGCCCTGGGCGGGAAGACCGCCTTCCTCTTCCCCGGCCAGGGCTCGCAGCGCCCCGGCGCCGGGCGGGAGCTCTACGCCGCCCACCCGGTGTTCGCCGACGCGCTGGACGCCGTCCTCGCCGGCTTCGAGGGACGGCTGGCAGGGCCGCTGCGCCCGGTGCTGTTCGCGGAGGAGGGGTCGGCGCAGGCGGCCCTGCTGGACGACACGGGGTACGCGCAGCCGGCGCTGTTCGCGCTGGAGGTGGCGCTGTTCCGGCTGGTGGAGTCGTGGGGCCTGCGTCCGGACTTCGTCATGGGCCACTCGATCGGTGAGATCGCGGCCGCGCACGTGGCGGGGGTGTTCTCCCTGGAGGACGCCTGCACGCTGGTGGCCGCCCGGGCCCGGCTGATGTCCGAACTGCCGGGCGGGGGAGCGATGGTCTCCGTCGAGGCGACCGAGGCGGAGGTCCTGCCACTGCTGACGGACGGCGTCTCGATCGCCGCCGTCAACGGCCCGCGCGCCGTCGTCCTCTCCGGCGACGCCGACGCCGTCGAGCGCACCGCCGCAGGATTCGCGGCCGACGGGCGCAGGACTAGGCGTTTGCGGGTGAGCCATGCGTTTCACTCCGTACACATGGACGCCATGCTCGACGACTTCGAGCGGACCGCCCGGGGCATCGCCTACGCCGCCCCGCGCATCCCGCTCGTGTCCAACCTGACCGGTGACGTCGTCGCCGGCGAGACCGGGGCGGAGTACTGGGTGCGCCACGTCCGCGAGGCCGTCCGATTCGCCGACGGCGTCGCCGCCCTGACCGCCCGCGGCGTGCGCCGCCACCTCGAACTCGGCCCGGACGGCGTGCTGTCCGCACTCGTCCAGGCCAACACCGGGGAGGACGCCGACCCGGCCCGCCCGGTGGTCACCGCCACCGCGCTGCGCCACGGCCGCGACGAGCGCACGACCCTGCTCGCCGCCGTCGCCCGCCTGCACACCGACGGGCTGGCGCCGCGCTGGTCCGCCGTCTTCGCCGGCACCGGCGCCCGCCGGGTCGACCTGCCCACCTACCCGTTCCAGCGGCAGCGCTACTGGCCCGAGCAGTCGGGGACCTCGGCGGCGTCCTCCGACGGGGAGTTCTGGACGGCGCTGCGCACCGCGTCCTTCGACGCGCTCGCCGGCACCCTGGACGTCGACGGCGACGCCCTCGCCCAGGTGCTCCCGGCGCTGCGCGACTGGCACGACCGGCGCGAGGAGCAGGCGTCCGTCGACGCCCGCCGCCGACGGATCGTCTGGAAGCCGCTCGACCGGGCGCGCTCCGGCGCCCCGGCCGGGACGTGGCTCGCCGTCGTACCCGCCGGCCACGGCGATGCGGCCTGGACGGACGCCGTCCTCGCCGCGCTCGGCCCGGACGCCGTCCGGCTCGCCGTCGAGGCCGGCACCGACCGGGCCGGGATCGCCAAGCAGCTCGCCGAACTCCCGTGCGCGGCCGAGGAGATCACCGGCGTGGTGTCCCTCCTGGCGCTCGACGAGTCGGCGCTCGACAAGTCGGCACTCGGTGAATCGGCACTCGGTGAATCGGCACAGGGCAGCGCCCCCGCCGGGCTCGCCCGCACCGCCGCCCTGGTGCAGGCCCTCGGCGACGCCCGGATCGGCGCGCCCCTGTGGTGCGCCACCCGGGACGCCGTCGCGGCCGCCCCCGGCGACCGCGTCACCGGCCTGGCCCAGGCGGCCGTCTGGGGCCTCGGTCGGGTCGCCGCGCTCGAACACCCGCAGCGCTGGGGCGGCCTGATCGACCTGCCCGCGAGCATCGACCGGCGCGCCGCCACCCTGCTGGCCGCCGTCCTCGCCGACCCGGACGGGGAGGACCAGCTGGCCGTCCGTCCCACCGGGGTCCTCGGCCGACGCCTGGCCGCCGCCCCCGGCGGATCCGCGCCCGGCGTCCCCGAGACCTGGGACCCGACCGGCACCGTGCTGATCACCGGCGGCACCGGCGCCCTCGGCGCCGAGGTCGCCCGCGGCCTCGCCGCCGCCGGCGCCCGGCACCTCGTGCTGCTGAGCCGCCGTGGCCCCGACGCGCCCGGCACGGCCGAGCTCCGCGAGGAACTCGCCGCCGCCGGTGCCGCCGTCACCGTCGCGGCCTGCGACGCGGCCGACCGGCAGGCGCTCGCCGCCGTCCTGGCCGCCGTGCCCGCCGAACACCCGCTGACCGCCGTCGTCCACGCCGCCGGCGTGCTCGACGACGGCGTCATCGACGGCCTCACCCCCGACCGCTTCGAGGACGTCTACCGCGCCAAGGCCACCTCGGCACTCCTGCTCGACGAGTTGACCAGGGACCACGACCTGGCCGTGTTCGCCCTGTTCTCCTCCGCCTCCGCGGCCGTCGGCAACCCCGGCCAGGGCAACTACGCGGCCGCCAACGCCGTCCTCGACGCCCTCGCCGAACGCCGCCGCGCCGACGGACTCGCCGCCACCTCCCTCTCCTGGGGCGCCTGGGCCGGCGGCGGCATGGCCGCCGACGCCCGGGCCGGCGAGGCCGCCCGCCGCACCGGCATCCGGCCGCTCGACCCGGCCGTCGCGGTCGCCGCGCTGCGCCGGGCCGTGCTCGACACCGCGCCGACCACCCTGGTCGCCGACGTCGACCCGGAGCGCTTCGTCCGCGCCTTCACCGCCGTCCGCCCGAGCCGGCTGCTCGCCGAACTCCCCGGCTACGCCGACCCGCAGGGCCGCGGTGGCGAAACACCGAACGGGCGCGAGCTGCGCGCCGAGCTGGCCGGGCTCACCCCGGCCCGCCGCTCCGCCGCCCTCCTCGGGCTGGTGCGCGGCCGCGCGGCCGAGGTGCTCGGACTGCCCGGCATCGAGGCGGTCGGCCCCGAGAAGGCCTTCCGCGACCTCGGGTTCGACTCGCTCGGCGCGATCGAGCTGCGCAACCGGCTCGGCGCCGCCACCGGCCTCGACCTGTCACCGACGCTGGTCTTCGACCACCCGAACCCGAGCGAGCTCGCCGAGCACCTGCTGGGCCTGCTCTTCGAGGGGGACGGCGGAGCCGGAGCGGACGGCGCGGAGCCCGAGCGCGCCCGCCTGCGGGCGCTGGTCGAGTCCGTCCCGCTGGACCGGCTGCGGCGCAGCGGCGTCCTGGACGTGCTGCTGAAGCTCGCCGACGGCCCCGCGGACGGCGAGCCCGCCGACGACGCCGACGCCATCGACGCGATGGACCTGGACGACCTGGTGCAGGCCGCCCTGCGCAACGACCCCGACCACGCCCAGGACTGACGGAGCCACCATGACCACGCCCCACGACAAGGTAGTCGCCGCTCTCCGGTCCTCGATGAAGGAGACCGAACGGCTGCGCAAGCAGAACCGGCAGCTGCTCGCCGCGGCCGCCGAACCCGTCGCCGTCATCGGCATGGGCTGCCGCTACCCGGGCGGCGTCGCCTCGCCCGAGGACCTCTGGGACCTCGTGGCCGACGGCACCGACGCCACCGGCGGCTACCCGGCCGACCGCGGCTGGGACCTCGGCGCCCTTCAGGACGCCGGCGTCGACGAGCGCGGCACCCGGGTCTCCCGGCGCGGCGGCTTCCTCGACTCGGTGTCCGGCTTCGACGCCGACTTCTTCGGCGTCTCGCCGCGCGAGGCCGTCTCCACCGACCCGCAGCAGCGCCTGCTGCTGGAGACCTCGTGGGAGGCGTTCGAGCGGGCGGGCATCGACCCGACGGCGCTGCGCGGCTCGCGGACCGGCGTCTTCCTCGGCACCAACGGCCAGGACTACGCGTACCTGCTGGTGCGCTCCCTGGCCGACGCCACCGGCGACATCGGCACCGGCATCGCCGCCTCGGCGCTCTCCGGCCGCCTCTCCTACACGCTCGGGCTGGAGGGCCCGGCGGTGACGGTCGACACGGCCTGCTCGTCCTCGCTGGTCGCCCTGCACTGGGCGGTCCAGGCGCTGCGGGCCGGCGAGTGCACGCTGGCGGTCGCCGGCGGCGTCAACGTGATGGCGACGCCCGGCTCGCTCATGGAGTTCTCCCGCCAGGGCGGCCTGGCCTCGGACGGGCGCTGCAAGGCGTTCGCGGAGGGCGCGGACGGGACGGGCTGGGCCGAGGGCGTCGGTGTGCTGGTGCTGGAGCGGCTCTCGGACGCCCGCCGCAACGGGCACCGCGTCCTCGCGGTCGTCCGGGGCTCGGCGGTGAACCAGGACGGCGCGTCCAACGGCTTCACCGCGCCCAACGGTCCGTCCCAGCAGCGCGTCATCCGCCAGGCGCTCGCCAACGCCGGGCTGTCGGCGGCCGACGTCGACGTCGTCGAGGGCCACGGCACGGGCACGCCGCTCGGCGACCCGATCGAGGCCCAGGCCCTGCTCGCGACGTACGGGCAGGGGCGGGAGGACGGCCGGCCGCTGTGGCTGGGCTCGATCAAGTCCAACTTCGGGCACGCCCAGGCGGCGGCCGGGGTCGCCGGCGTGATCAAGATGGTGCAGGCGATGCGGGCGGGCGTGCTGCCGAGGACGCTGCACGCGGACACGCCGTCCTCGCGCGTGGACTGGTCGGCGGGCTCGGTGCGGCTGCTGGCGCAGGCGCGGGAGTGGCCGGGGGACGAGCGCCCCCGGCGGGCAGGGGTGTCCTCGTTCGGGATCAGCGGGACGAACGCCCATGTGATCGTCGAGCAGGCGCCGGCGGAGGAGGACTCCGCAGTGGACCCGTCGGTCGTGCCGGGCGTGGTGCCGTGGGTGGTGTCGGCGAAGTCGGAGGCGGCGCTGGGCGCGCAGGTGGCGCGGCTGGCCGGCCTCGACGGCTCGGTCGGTT